>DDEV01000104.1 GCA_002336855.1 Leucobacter sp. UBA1945
GCCCGGGGACTGGTCGCGCGCGTGAGCGACCAGGCTGACGGGCGGGCGGTGCGCGTCACGCTCACGCCCGCAGGCAAAGAGCTGCAGCAGACCGTGGGCCGATCCCACGCCCGAAGCGTGGAACGCGAACTGCGCACGCTGACCCCCGACGAGCAACACGAGCTGAAGCGGCTCGTGACGAAGCTGCTCGCCCCCGCCGAACTTTCCAACGCACACGAAGAATAAGAGCCAGATATGTCTGAGAACCCCACCATCGCACAGGCCGAGGCAGCACCCCGCACGCTGCAGCTCGTTTCGGTCAACGCCGGCACGAGCGACCCGTCTTCGACGCAGATGCTCGCAGACCGCATCGCCGACCGCACCGTCACCGCCGGGGCCGAACATGGCCTCGACATCGAGCTGCGCCAGATCGATCTGCGCGGGCTCGCGACCGACATCACGAACGCGATCATCAGCCAGCACGTCTCACTCGAGCTGCAGCGCGCACTCGATCTGATGCGCGACGCCGACGGGCTCATCGCGAGCACGCCGGTGTATCAGGCCGGCGCGAGCGGGTTGTTCACGCAGTTCTTTCAGATTCTCGACACCGACCTGCTGATCGGCACGCCCGTCGTGCTCGCCGGCACCGGCGGCAGCGCCCGCCACTCACTCGTGATCGACGATCAGCTGCGCGCCTCGTTCGCGTATCTGCGCACGCTCACCGCGCCGACCGCGGTCTACGCGGCTCCCGAGGATTGGCAGGAGAAGGGGCTGGGGTCGAGGATCGGCCGCGCCGCGAATGAACTGGTGCTGCTGATGCGCTCGGGTCTGCGCGAGCAACTGCGCGGAAACGCGTGGGGCAGCTACCAGCACAGCTTCGGCAGTGCGGGAGGCGCCGAGACCGCGATCGACTTTGACAGCGATCTGATGAGGTTGGCAGCCGGCGGTAAGTAATCAACGCAAAGCCNNGGGTGGCGCATCGCGCCACCCCCGCTGATCCTCGCCAAAAATCGACGGGAACCGTCAAAAACTAGGCGAACACACCAAGCTTGCCGTAGTGGTCTGCAAGCAGGTAGTAGACCGTGAGGCGCTGCTTGTGGCCTGGCACGCGCTCGCCCACGGCCTTGATCGCTGCGTCGATATCAGCATCAGAATCGGCGACCCCGAGCTTGCCCTTCACGAAGTTCTCGCGAACGGTCTTCAACTCGGCGGGGTCGCTGAACGAGACCTGGCGCGCGTCTGCGTTCGAAAGCGCGAGCGCGTACGTCTTCTCCATGGAGGCAATCACCGCCTCGTCAGGGTTCGAGACGTACTTCTTGATGTCATCCAGGGCGCTCATCTTCGAGGCTCCTTTCTTCGAGTTCTCGCACCCGAACCGGGGGCTTGATCATTCTGACGCATGCGAGCGCAACGCGCGAGCGAGTTCACCGAGAATTCTCTGCGCGATCACGCATCGCCCGCGGTGATCGCCGCGGCCTCGCCCTCGCTCTCGACGGTTTCGTGCGGAACGCTGCCGACGCGGTGCAGCTGACTGCCGAAGAGTGCGAGCACGAGAATCGAGACCACGATCGATGCCGCGCCGAACCAGTAGGGTGCCGGTGCGCCGAAGCTCGCGGCGAGCGGGCCCGCGACGGCCGGCGCGATGGCTCCGCCGATAAACCTGACCGCAGAGTAGGTCGATGAGGCGACGTTTCGCGGCAGGTCAGTGGCCTCCATCACCGCCTCGGTGAGCGCCGTATTCATCACGCCGAGCAGCAGGCCGCTCACGACGACGACCGCGATGAGGCCCGGCAGCGAGTCGATGAACACCGCGAGCAGGCTGAGGCAGATCGCGAGGCCCGCGAGCATGGTGAACAGTACCGGGCGCAGCCCGAACCGGCGGGTGAGCACGGGCGCCACGAGCACCGAGGTGATCGCGAGCGCGAGGCCCCAGCCGAAGAAGACGAGGCCGAGCTCGTGCGCCCCGAACGCGGTTGCGCCCGACGCGAGCGCCGCCGCCTCCATCGGATAGGGGCTGTAGGCGAGCAGCACGAAGAAGCCGAAGTTGTAGAACACGGCGACCATCGCGAGGGTGAGCAGTGCCGGGTTTCCGAGCGCCTTGAAGCTCGCGAGAATCGAGGGCCGCTGCGCTCTCGCCGCCTCTCGCTCGGAGGCGGTCAGCTTCGGAGCGCGCAGCAGCACGAGAATGGCGAGCAGGGCGATCGCCATGAGCACCGCGGTGCCGAAGAACGGGCCGCGCCACGACACCGAGCCGAGGGCGCCCCCGACGAGCGGGCCTACCGCCATGCCGACGCCGAGCGCGGCCTCGTAGAGCACGATCGCCTGGCGCGCGCCTCCGGACGCAGCGCCCACGATGGCGGCGAGCGCGGTCGAGATGAACAGCGCGTTGCCGAGGCCCCACCCGGCCCGGAAGCCGATGATCTCGGCGACGGTGCCCGACGCCCCGGCGAGGCCAGCGAAGACGACGATCAGCACGAGGCCGAGCACGAGCGTCCAGCGCACCCCGATACGCCCCGAGACCCAGCTCGTGAAGAACATCGCGACGCCGGTGATGAACAGGTAGCTGGTGAACAGCAGCATCGTCTGGCTGGCCGTTGCGCCGAGCTCGTGGCTGATCGCGGGCAAGATCGGGTCAACTAGGCCGATGCCCATGAACGAGATAGCGCAGGCGAACGCGATCGCCCAGACCGCGGTCGGTTGCCGCAGAATCGACGGCGGCTTGTCGCCGCTCGCGCGATGCGGCCCCCCTTGCGGAGCGGGGGTGGGCTTTGAAGCTGCCTGAGTGCTCGTGATCTTTCCTGTTCTTCGGGTGCGGTTTTGCTGTGTCTGCGGCCGCGTTCAGTCGAGGTCGCTGAGCTGCTGCATCAGCTCAGATGCGCGGTCGAGGATCGCCTGATCTGCTTCGCTCAGCTGCGCAAGCAGAGGCACGATCCTCTCGGCCGCCGCTCGCCGAAACCCTTGCAGCGCAACCGCGCCGGCCTCCGTGAGCGCGACGAGCGCGGCCCTGCCGTCGCTCGGGTCCGGTTGGCGCTCGACCCAGGCCTCACCCTCGAGGCGGTGCACGAGCGAGGTCATGGTCGGCTGCGCGACGCGCTGCTGCTGAGCGAGTTCGCTCACCCTGGTGGGGCCCTGCAACTCGAGGTCGGCGAGCACTCGCCAGGCGACGGAGGAGTACACGACTCCCGGCACCCTGCCAACCGTGCGCGTGAAGCGCGCAGACGACCGCACGAGTTCGACGGCGCGACGCTCAAGTTCGTCGCCGGCCGCGCCAGCTGTCTTCTGTTCGTTCACCCATCTAGGCTAACCGGAATTACATAGCTTGTCTATGTAACTCGTATCCGGCCGCCTGAATGCTCGCCGAATGACGCCACAGCAACCCCTCGACAAGACCGCCGCAGCTTGCGAGCATGAGATTGTTACCGAAGAAGGAGCAGCCATGAACGGCATCGAGGCCACAGGTCGCATCGTCATCAATCTCTTCACCACGCTCGACGGTGTCGCGCAGGCGCCGGGCGGGCGCGACGAAGACACCAGCGGAGGGTTTCGCTTCGGCGGCTGGCAGGCGCCCTTTGAAGATGAAGTCGTCGGAGATGACATCATGAGCGGCCTCACCCGCGTCGAGGCGCTGCTGCTCGGTCGCCGCACCTACGACATCTTCTCGAGCTACTGGCCGCTGCACACCGACAACCCAGTCGGCGAGCGCTACGAGGCCATTCCGAAGTATGTGGCCACCCGCAATCCCTCACTCGAGTTGCCCTGGCGAGACAGCGCCCGTATCGGCGACGACCTCGCCGCAGAGATCGAAACCATACGTGCGCGCCACCGAGAGACGCACGTGTGGGGCAGCCTCGATTTCGTACAGGCCCTGTTCGCCGAACAGCTCTACGACGAACTGCATCTCTGGGTCTACCCGATCGTGCTCGGCGAAGGGGCAAAGGTGTTCCCCTCGGGCGCGGCGCCGTCTCGGCTACGTCTCATCGAACCTCCGCTGACCGGAGGCTCCGGTGCGACACTGCTGCGCTACGCGCCGCTTCCGGGCGAGCCCGAAACCGGAACCATCGAAGCGTAATCTTTGCCGCCGCGGCCTAGTGTTAGAGAGCAGGATCCCACTCGACCGAAGGAGAAATGATGCGCACCGTTGCCGCCTATCGCGCCCAGAACTCCACCGATCCACTCGGCCCGGGCACGATTGAGCGACGCGAGGTCGGGCCCCACGACGTGCGCATCGAGATACGGTGGTCGGGTATCTGCCACTCCGACATTCACACCGTGCGCGGCGACTGGGGGCCACAGCACTATCCGCTCGCGGTGGGGCACGAGATCGCCGGCACTGTCGCCGAGATCGGCGCGAACGTCACAAAGCATCGGGTCGGGGATCGCGTAGGTGTCGGTTGCATGGTGAACTCGTGCGGCAAGTGCGAGAACTGCGCCGCGGGCGACGAGCAGTTCTGCGCACAGGGGTGCGTCGCCACCTACGGCTCGATTGACCGCGACGGATCGGTCACGCAGGGCGGGTACTCGAGCGAGATCGTGGTCGACGAAAACTTCGTGCTGCGCGTGCCCGAGTCGATTCCGTTCGAGGCGGCCGCGCCGTTGCTGTGCGCAGGCATCACGACCTACTCGCCGCTCAGGCGATGGGGGGCCGGGCCCGGCAAGCGGGTCGGCGTCGTCGGGCTCGGCGGGCTCGGGCACATGGCCGTCAAGCTGGCGAAGGCGATGGGCGCCGAGGTTACGGTGTTGTCGCAGTCGCTGAAGAAGCGCGAAGATGGCGTGCGCCTCGGCGCCGACCACTACTACGCGACGAGCGATCCCGAAACCTTCAAGAAGCTGTCGAAACGCCTCGACCTCATCATCAACACGATCAGTGCCCCCATCGATGTCGACGCGTACCTGCGCTTGCTCGCGGTCGACGGCGCTCTCGTCAACGTCGGTGCCCCGCCAGAGCCGATGAGCCTGCGCGTTGGTTCGTTGATCGGCGGCCGCCGCAGCTTCGCGGGTTCGCAGATCGGGGGCATCGCCGAGACGCAAGAGATGCTCGACTTCTGCGCCGAGCACGGCATCGCGGCCGACGTCGAGGTCATCGATGCCGGGCGGATCAACGAGGCCTGGGATCGGGTGCTCGCATCAGACGTGCGCTATCGCTTCGTGATCGACGCCTCGACGCTCGGGGCGTGAGCCTCGGCGTCGCTGCGCCGCGCTCGCTCGCTCATTTCCTAGCGTGTAGCCAAATGTGCCATCCACCCGTCAGCAGTGGCACATTCGGCTACACGCTAAGGCCAGGCAGCCCTGCGAATCGTCAGAATGTCTTACGCCACTCCGGCACGCGCGCGGTCACGCGGTGCGAGAGATCGACGATCTCAACCTCGCCGCCGGGGTTCGCGTAGATGACCTCGTGGGCGATCCCGCTGAACAGCCCGTTCTCGACCACGCCGGCGATCCAGTTCAGGTTCGTGTCGAGCAGCACCTTATCGCGCAGCTCGCCGAGGTGGGCGTCGATGATGTAGTTGCCGCTGTCGGTAACCACGATCTCTCCGTCCTTCTCGCGAAGCACGAGCGGCACGTCCTTGTCGTAGCCGAGATCGATGAGCAGGGCCCGAATAGAGTTGCGCGTCGCCTTCCACGCATACGGAATCACTTCGATAGGAAGCGGGAACTTGCCTAGCTTGTCCTTCAGCTTGGAGTTGTCGGCGATGCACACCATCTTGTCCGAGGCCTCGGCGACCAGGCGCTCCCAGAGCAGGCACGCCCCGCCGCCCTTAATCATGTCGCCATCGTGGTCGATCTCATCGGGGCCATCGATGGTGACCTCGAGCTTCAGGCCCTGATCGGCGAGATCATTGAGGTCGACCAGCGGAATATTCAGCGAGAGCGCCAGGTCACGGGTGAAGTTCGAGGTAGGCACCCCGGTGACCTTCAGTCCTTCGGCGACCTTCTCGCCGAGTGCCCGCACGAACCAGGCAGAGGTCGTGCCCGAGCCGAGGCCGAGCAGGGCGCCTTCGTGCGCGTAGCGCTCGACGGCGGCTTTGCCGGCTGCGTACTTCGCAGCATCCTGCGGCGAGAGATTTTCATACATGTTCGGGTTCCTTTGTTCGGGTTCGTGGTTCGAGGATCGCGGCGCCCTGGTCTGGTCGAGCTGTGCCGCGAAGCGGTTGCGGGTGCCGCGCCAGGCTTCAGCCGATCAGCGCTTCTAGGTCGCTGAACTGTTCGATCGACTGCGTCTTCCGCTCGAGCATGTGCCCCCACGCGACGTGTCGATATTCGACCCCGGCCGCTTCGGCCGTGGCCGCGTCGATCTCAGTGTCGCCAACGTAGACGCAGCGCGCGGGATCTGCGCCCAGGCTCTCGAGTGTTTCGATGAGGTGCGCGGCATCGGGCTTCGTGTGACTCGCCAGATCGCTGCCAATGACGGCACCGAAGTACTCGGCAAGCCCGAGGCCGGTGAGGGTCTGATGCGCGATGTCGGTGCGCTTGTTCGTGCAGATCCCGAGCAGCACACCGCGCGCATGCAGTGCAGGGATCGCACGTGCCGCATCCGCGAAACAGGTGGTGCCGTCGACCGGGTTCGCCCGGTAATGCTGCGAGTACACCTCGACGAGCTCGTCGAGTTCGGCACCCTCTGCCGGGCTGCCCACTGCGTCGAGCGCCTTGGCGACGAGAACCCGTGGGCCGCCGCCGAGCATGGCGAGCACCTCTGCGGCGGAGAGGCCGCGCACCCCCCGTGGCGCGAACGCCTTGTTCAGCGCTGCCGCAATGTCGGGCGACGAGTCGACTAGTGTGCCGTCGAGGTCGAACACAATACTCTGCACGCTGCTCATCACAGGCCCTTCGCTTTTTCTGCTTCTGCCTGGCCGGCGTGAAGCGCGCCGAGTCGCGCATACACGTCGCCGAGGTCTTCGAAAAGATGCGCGTGAGCCTCATAGATGCGCGCATACTCTGCTGCGCGCCAGGCATTCGGCAGCACGCGCTGCTCCTGTTGCAGCTGGCCCAAGACCTCGGAGTACCCCTCCCAGACTCCCGCACCGATGCCGGCGGCGAGCGCGGTTCCCAAGGCGCCCCCAGCGGCGCTGCCGGCGAGGGTGACGACCTCGCGATTACACACGTCGGCGAGAATGCTCAGCCAGAGCGGGCTCTGGCTCGCGCCGCCCGAGACGATGATGCGGTTGCAGGGCACGCCCATGGCCTCGAGTTCCGTGAGAATACGTCGCAGGTTGAGCAGCGCTCCCTCGATGATGGCCCGCGCAAGGTGTTCGGCGGCGTGGGCGCGCGTCAGCCCCACGAAGGCTGCCGAGGCGGTCGGGGCGACGTGCGGTGAGCGTTCACCGCTGAGGTACGGCAGAAACAGCAGCCCGTCGCTGCCGACGGGTGCGGTTTCGGCAAGCGCGGTGAGCCGATCGAAATCCGGCTCTGACACACCTGAGAGGCGGGCGACGACGTCACCGAACCACTGGAAGGCTCCAGCGGCCGAGAGTGAGACACCCATGATGTGCCAGCTGCCAGGGGCGTTGCCGACCGACACCTGCACTCGGGCACCGGCGTTGTCGGGGCAGAAGTTCGCCGACGCGGCGACGATGCCGGCGGTGCCGAGTGTCACGCCGACGTCACCCGGTTCGATCACTCCCATCGAGGTGGTCTGAATCACCGCGTCTCCACCGCCGCCGAAGACGGGAACGCCCTCGGGCAGGCCAAGCTGTTCGGCGATCTCGGGCAATACGGTGCCGGTCTGCCCGGACGAGGGAACGACATCGGGAAGCATCTCGAGCGTCGCACCGCAGGCCTGCACCACCTCGGCGACCCAGCTGCGGCTTCGCGGGTCGAAGAACCCGGTGCCCGAGGCGTCCGACTCGTCAGTTGCATGCAGACCAGTGAGCCGCAAGCGCAGGTAGTCCTTGGGCAGGCTAATCCTCTTCATACGGGCGAACAGCTCGGGCTCGTGATCCCTGAACCAACGAATCTTGCCACCGGTGAAGCCGGGCAGCATCCGGTTGTTGGTGAGCGCGCTGAGGGCGTCGAGGCCGCCGAGCTCTGCGGTGATCGCATCGCATTCGGCGGCGCAGCGCTGATCGTTCCAGAGGATCGCGCGCCGCAGCACCTCGTCATGCTCATCGAGCGCGACGAGGCCGTGCATCTGCCCGCTCAGCCCGATGCCGAGCACGGGCACACCCCCAAGACTCGAGACGACCTCGCGAACCCCGGTGACGGTGGCTTGCCACCAGTCTTCGGGAGCCTGCTCGGACCAACCGACCTTCTCTGAGTAGAGCGGGTAGCCGATGTTGCTGCTCGCGACCAGCTTGCCGCTGCGGTCTACCGCAACGGTCTTGCACCCCGAGGTGCCGATGTCGATCCCGAGGATCACGCCTTCCATCAGGCCCTCGAAGCGCCGTGGTGAATGCGCGTGTGCTTGATCTGCAGGTAGCTGCGCAGCCCTTCCCTGCCGTGCTCGTAGCCGAAGCCGCTGCCCTTGCGCCCGCCGTAAGGGGCGTTCATGATGCCGGGGTCGGGGTTGTTGATCGCGACGTTGCCGTAATCGAGCAGCGCGCTGAGCCTATGGGTCTCCCGCAGGTCCTCGGTGTAGGCGTATGCCGCGAGCCCGGAGTCTGCGCGGTTGGCGAGTTCGATCGCTTCGTCGAGCGAATCGACCGGCGTCACGCCGACGATCGGGCCGAACGACTCTTCGCTCATGACCAGCATCTCGGGCGTGCAGTCGCCGAGCACCACGGGCGCCACGAAGTAGCCGTTGCCCGGCACCTCGCGCTCGGCCGTGTGGCGCGTGGCACCGGCCGCCAGCGCATCGTTGATGTGCGCGGTCACCTTGGCCAGGCCTTCTTCGTTCGCCATTGGCCCCATGTCGGTCGCGGGGTCGGTACCATCGCCGACTCGCAGGGCGTCGACCGCCGCCGACAGTAACCGCATGAACTCGTCGTACCGCTTACGGTGCACGTAGATGCGGTTGATCGCGATGCAGATCTGCCCGGCGTTGCGGAATCCGCGTCGGGCGGCCCCAGCCGCGGCCTTCTCGAGGTCGGCATGCTCGGTGACAATCATCGGACACGAGCCGCCGAGTTCCATCGAAAGCGGGATCGCGTGATGCACCGAGGTCGCAATGCGATTGCCGGTCGCGGTCGAACCGGTGAACGCGATCTTGTCGACTAGCGGGTGGCTCACAAGGGTCGGACCTACGCCCTTTCCGCTCACGAGGTTCGCGACGCCGGCCGGAAAGCCCGCTTCGTCGAGGCATTCGAAGAGCATCGCCGCAGACAGCGCCGAGTACTCCGAGGGCTTGACGACGATGGTCGCGCCCGCGCCGAGTGCGGCGCACAGCTTCCAGCCGATGAGTTCGAGCGGGTAATTCCACGGGGTGATGGCAGCGACGACGCCGATCGGCTCGTAGGTGACGAGGCTCGTGTAGTCGTTGCTGTCGACGGGGACGAGTTCGCCGAACACGCGCTCAGCCTCTTCGGCGTAGAACCGGAATGCCTGTGCGAGCTTGCGCACCTCGCCGAGCGATTCGGCGAGCGTCTTGCCCATCTCGCTCGTGACCGCGAGCGAAAGCTCCTGCTCCCTGCGGTCGATGATCTCGGCGGTGCGGCGAAGCAGCGCGCCGCGCTCGTACGGCGTCGTGTGTCGCCAAGTGCTGAACGCCTCGTGCGCAGCACATACCGCAGCATCGACGTCTTCGGGAGCGGCCTGCGCCACCTCGGCAAGCGGCTGCAGAGTGGCCGGGTTCAACGGCGAGAACGACTCTGCTCCCCCGCGCCATTCACCGCCGATATAGTTCTCGATCTGCATGATCTCACTCATGCCACTGCCCCCTCACTCAGGCCGGCCGTCGGCCGCGGATTGTTGACGCGGCACCGCAGTTCTGCACCGGTCTGCGCGCGTTCTGCCTCTTCGACGGCGAGGCTCTGAAGTTTTTGCATTGAGCTTTCAGAATAGAACGCCGCGTGAGGGGTGAGGATGGCCCCCGAGATCGAACGGATTGGATGCTGCTCGGGAAGCGGCTCCGGATCGAACACATCGAGGCCCACCCCGGCGAGCTTTCCGCTCCGCAGCCCGTCGACGACGGCATCCAGATCAACGAGTGCGCCGCGCGCGGTATTCACGATGTACGCCCCTTGAGGCATCTTTGCGATGCTCTCTGCGTTGACCGCCTGATACGTCTCGGGCGTCGCAGGAGCGTGCAGGGTGACGAGATTCGAACGCCGCCAGAACTCATCGAGCTCAACCTGTTCAATACCGAAATCGCGCAGGCGATCCTTGTCCGCAAACGGGTCGTAGGCGACCAGCGTGAAACCGAAGCCGCGAAGCCTCTCGGCAACAGTGAAGCCGATTCGTCCAGTTCCGAACAGCCCGATGGTCACCTCCGAAAATTCGAGAATCGGGGCCTGGTCAGCAGGCTTCAGCCAGCTGCCGCCCGAAATCACCTCGTTGAACTGGTGCAGCCGACGCAGCAGCATCAGGGTCAGGCTGACAGCATGGTCGGCAACCGTGGTCGTACCGTAATCGGGAACGTTGCATACCGAAATCCCACGAGCGTTCGCCGCCTCGATGTCAACGTTGTCCCAGCCCACCCCGTACCTGATGATCACGGCTCCCGGCGCGAGCGCATCGAGCACGGCAGGGGTTATCGGCGCGAAGTTCACGAAGACTATGTTCGCCCCGCGTACCGCGTCAATGGTTTCTTCTTCGGTGACGCATTGGCGGGAACGGAACTCAGCGCCATGGCGCTCGGCGAACTCGCGTTCGCGGTCGAGACCCGCAAAGATGTGGTCGGTGACTACGACGATGCTCATATCGGGCACTACTTTCCGACTCGTTCAACGAGTCCGCGATCGACGAGATTGGCGATAAGGCTTCGCAGGCCAAACGTCCAGGGCTGCGCCTTCTCGGAGGTGTTCACCCGGTTCGCCAGCGTGCCGAGCTTCGGATTTGAGATTCGTACTACATCGCCGAGAGCGTGAGTGAAGCCCTGCCCTGCTGCCCCGCGATCCTTAGTCGGGGCGAAGAGGGTGCCCGTGTAGAGCACGAGCCCATCAGGATACTGATGGCTTTCACTCAGCGTGTAAGCTGCGAGCTCTTCGACGTCGCGGCTGATCTTCTGCATGTTGCTCACCTCGTCGAGCACGAAGCCGTCTTCGCCGAGCACCTTGAGATTCACCTCGGCGCTGCGCACATCGTCGATGTCGAACTGCTCATCGAAGAGTCGAATGAACGGGCCGAGCGCTGCCGAGGCGTTGTTGTCCTTCGCCTTCGGCAGCAGTAGCGCCGAACGTCCCTCGACGTCACGCAGGTTCACGTCGTTGCCGAGCGTTGCCCCCAGAATCTTTCCGGCAGAGTTGATGACAAGCGCAACCTCGGGCTCAGGGTTGTTCCATTCCGAGATCTCGGCCACGCCGATCTGTTGCCCGAAGCCCACCGCCGAGAGCGGTTGTGCTTTCGTGAACACCTCGGGATCGGGGCCAAGTCCGACCTCGAGATATTGCGACCAGAGTCCGCGTTCCACCATCGAGCGCTTAAGTTCTGCAGCCTGCTCGCTGCCGGGCTGAACCTCCGAGAGCTTGACGCCGAGGGTCTCTTCGAAGCTCGCCCGAATCTCATCGGCTTTCGCAGGGTCTCCGCCCGCGCGCTCTTCGATCAGCCGCTCGACGAGCGACGCGGCAAACGTCACCCCCGCGGCTTTCACCGCCGCAAGGTCGATGGGGGCAAGAAGGTGCACCGCGTCAGTGCGCTCATTCAGTGAGTTCTCGATGACTTCGAACAGCGGCCAGCTGGCGCCGCCCTCAGCTGCTCGGACTGCTGCCAACGGCTGCGATTGCTCAGTGAGATCGGTCATAGTGGGGAAGGAAGCGCTGATGTCGACGAGGTGCTCGCCGCGCACAACCACGGTCGCCGGACCCGCGAACTCCGGCACAAAGACACGCCCGACGAGCGTTGCCGTCTCAACATCTTGCGGAAGCGCGTCGTTCATGCTCTCGGCCAAAAGTATCGACATTCGGTGGTCACTCCTTGAGATTTGGTTGTTCAACAGCGAACAACGGCTCATCGCTTCACTTTAATTTCGCGATAGTTAAGATCATAATATGATCTCATGATCACTTCAAGATAGTCTTTATGCATAGAAGTGCGAAGGTCAGTGACCTGCGCACTAAACAGCAAGAAGAAACCATGAGGACGCTATGCCGAACGGACCGCAAGCGCGCAAGGTAGCCGCACGTCCCCCCCGCCTGCCAGAGCTCGTCGCTAATCAGATGCAGGAGTACGTACTCAGCCAGAATCTGAAGCCCGGAGACAAACTCCCCACCGAGCCGGAGATGTCTGAGATGTACGAGGTGAGCCGGCAGGTCGTGCGTGAAGCTGCCCGCGTGCTTGAGCAGCGCGGCCTTGTCGAGATACGCGCGGGCCGGGGCATGAGTGTTGCAGAGGTCAACGTCGATCGGGTACACGACATCTATCGCCTGTTTCTTCAGTTCAAGCCAGAGAATTTCGAAGACCTCCTTGCGGCAAGGTTGATTCTCGAACCAGCAATCGCAGCAATCGCCGCAGAGCAACGAACCGAGGCCGACATGGAGCGCATTCGAAGGCCGCTAGAGGCGAGCCGCAACCTGCCCGCAGACGCTTTTGATGAGCATCTCACACTCGATCTAGAGTTTCACCGCGAAGTGACCCTGGCTAGCCACAACCCGTTTCTGATTGCGCTCTCGGCACCGATCAACGAGTTTCTGCGCGATGTCTACGAAGAGCCGATCGCTTACCTCTCTTCACTTCCGCAAACGCACGAGGAGCACCAACAGATTCTTGATGCCCTCGCCGACCAGAATCCGGAGGCGGCCCGCGAGGCGACGACCAATCACCTCACACGAGTCCGAGTTCAAGGGCCAAAACTCATTCCCAAGCTTCTGAGCTCAGACAAGTAGACCAGCCGATCGCGTTGATCCCTGCCGCAGCGATCGCTGCCGCAGGGATCAACGTTTGCGTTCACCGATGCTCAGCGCAGCGAGTAGCCTCCGTCAACGAGCAGTTCAGACCCATGAAAGTACCCGGCCTCATCGCTCAGCAAGAACGCAACTGTTGCGGCGATCTCCTTCGGCGACGCGAATCGTCCTACCGGGGTCTGCGCCAACCACTCATCGAACTGATGCTGCTTCTTTGAGAGCAATGGCGTGTCGACATATCCAGGTGCGACGGCGTTTACCCGCACGCCTCGAGATGCCCATTCCGATGCAAGGGATCGTGCAAGGGCAGAAACCCCGGCCTTCGAGGCATTGTACGCGCACTGCTTCTGCGGAACATTGACGACGTGAGTGCCGCTCATCGATGAGATCAGCACGATTCTGCCATCGCCCTGCCGCAAGAACTCGCGCCCGAACGCCTGCGCCGAAAAGAACACACCGCGAAGATTAATTCCCATCGTGAAATCAAACTCCTCGGGGGTCATATCTTCTGCGGCGATGTCGTCTTCAACCACGCCTGCGGCTGCGACGAGCGAATCAATGCGGCCCTCGCGCTGCACGATCTCGGCTACTGCGCGGCTGAGCGAGGCGGAGTCAGTGACGTTGACTGCCAGCGAGAACGCGTCGCCCTCGACCGCCCTGAGGTCAAGCGAGTACACGATCGCTCCGTCAGTACGCAATCGCTCGCAGACGGCGAGTCCGATCCCTCCGGATCCTCCGGTCACGGCGGCGACTCGACGAGCTGGTTGTGCTGTCATTTCAGAACTCCTCCGACATCAATTCGCAAATGTGAGCGGTCACGAAGCGTTTCGGCGCCGCAGCAGCCCGCGCCAGTAGTTCAAGAACTTCTCACGGTTTGCTTTGCCAGAACCAAGCTTCGCTGCGAGCACCGCACCGACCAGCACGACGCCGTTAAAGACCGGCTGCACCCAGGCATCTGCACCGAGCATGAAAAGGCCCGTGGTGCCGGCAGCAACCAAGAAGACTGCGACAAAGGTGCCCCACACGTTATAGAAGCCGCGGCGAATCGAGGTCTCGCCCAAGAAGCACGCCGCGATAGCAGGCATCAGAAACTCAGAGCCGTTGGTCGGCGCGGCAGAACCCACCTGCGCGACCTGCACCACGCCACCAAGGCCAGCGAGAATCGCGCCGAACACGAACGAGCCGATTACCGTTCGCTCCACCCGAATGCCGGTGAGTCGCGCAGCGTCCTCGTTCCCGCCAATCGCATAGAGTCGGCGCCCAATCGGCCGGAAGTACAGTACGAACCAGATCACCAGCGCAACCACCGTGGCGTAGATGAATGGCAGCGGTACGCCGCCGGGACGGCTCTGGCCGAGCGCCTTGAACTCCGCCGGAATTCCGTCGTAAATTACCTGTCCCTTCGAGTACAGCAGAATCGCACCGAATAGGATTGTTTGAGTACCTAGCGTCACCACAAGCGATTGCAGCTTGAACAGCGCTACGAGAACGCCGTTCACCAGGCCGACGAATGCACTCGCAAGCACGACAATGAGCACCGCTACTGACCAGTGACTGACTGAGCCGTTCGCCATCAGACCCGTGGCCAGGACGCCACCGAACCCAGCCATCGTTGCCACGCTCAAGTCGAAGTGCCCCGTAATGAGCGGCAGCATCAGACCCAGCGAGACGAGCACAATTGATGAGTTCGCCTGTAGAACAGAACCGAAGTTTCCGAGCGTCGGATATGTGTCCGGACGCAGAGATGAGAACAGCACAACGACCGCGATAAGGGCAATGACAATGCCGTACTTGCTGAGTTGCTGCCCTACTGCCCGCACGCCGTGTGGCGTAGCTGTAGTGATCTGAGTGGTCATGATTCTCCGTGTGTCGCAGTTTCTGGGTCAGTGGCGTAGCTTGCCGCCGCGATGGCGTCGACGGTTATCTCTTCGCCAATAAGTTCTGATACGAATCGCCCCGCGCGCATAATGAGCACCCGATCGGCGTGCTCAGCGATGAGGTCGATGTCCGAGTCGAGCATGAGTACCGCGAGGCCGCTGTGCGCAACACGCTGCTCGATCGTTCCCATAATTGTTCGTCTCGCGCCAATATCGACACCGTAAGTACATTCGTCGAGGATCAGTGCCTCGAGCTCAAGCTCGAGCCACTTTCCGAGAATTACCTTCTGTTGGTTGCCTCCCGATAGCTCGGAAATCTTCTTGCGAGGTTCCGGGGGCCTCACATCAAGGGCGCCGATCGCTTCCTCGGTCGCGCGCTGCTGGCTCCGCGCCGAAAGCGTCAGCCCACTCGTGTGTTTTTCAAGTGATGCGAGTGTGAGGTTCTCTGCGAGGTCGAAGTTCGCGATCGCGGCCTGTTTTCGATCTTGCGGAACGTATCCAATCCCTCGTCGAACGCTCGCGTTCGGAGTGATCGATTTCAGCGGCTGCCCATGAAATTCAACGACACCGCCGGTGAGTGCTTGAGAGCCGAACAGCAAACGGCCGAGTTCGCTGCGGCCAGATCCCGCGAGGCCGGTGACTGCGAGAACCTCGCCTGGGTAAACCCTCAAGCTCGCGTTCTGCACCCTCGCACCCGAGATGCCAATTGCCTCCAGCACCGGTCGCGAGGTGCGCAGCTGATGCGTCACGGTGTCGTCATAGCTTGTCTCGGTTGCCTTCTGCGCCGCAAACTCTGCACCGTCTGCAAACCCGGTGATCACCGACGTCAGTTCGTCTTGGTTGGTCTGACCGATCGGCCCCGAGTGCACGAGGTTTCCATCGCGCAGCACCGAGACAGTGTCTGCCATCGCGAATACCTCGTCGAGACGGTGCGAGACGTAGATCAGAGCGACACCCCGATCGCGCAGCGCGCGGCATCGGCTCAGCAGTTCGCTTACCTGATCGTTTGGAAGACGGGCTGTTGGCTCATCAAGCACCAGCACGCCGCCCGTGTCGATGATTCCCTTTGTCGCTCGCGCGAGCGCGACGAGAGTCTGCTGAATCGGACCGAGATCCCGAACCAACGTTGCTGGGTCGATGTCATCAATGCCGACCTGGGCGAGATCGTGAATGACCTCTTCGCGCTGCTTGCGCCAGGAGATTCGCGGCCCCGCTTTTTGGAAGCCGAGGGCGAGCCCGAAGTTATCTGCGACGGAGAGGCTACTGACGAGCCCCAGGTCCTGGTGCACGAAGCGCACGCCGCGCTCCTGCACCAGGGCCGGAGTGAGCTGCAGCCCGATCTCTTCGCCGTTCAGGCTCACTTGTCCCGACGTGAGGGGATGGTAGCCGGCGAGTATTTTGATCAGCGTGGACTTCCCGGAGCCGTTCGCACCGAGGAGCGCATGGATCGATCCAGGGTAGAAGTCGAGATTCACTCGATTCAGCACCCGGTTCGTCCCAAATTCCTTGACCAAGTCCCGAAAGGATACAGCAGGTCGTCGCTCCGAGGAGTCCACGTGATTCGTCATCGTACTGCTTTCTTTAGCTTGCCCGAAGGGTTGCGTGTGAAGTCGCCTACGGCTACTTCAGACCCCAGAGCTCTTCGAACTTCGAGCGGAAGTCGAAGTTGCCCTGCCATCCGAGTTCTTCGAGCTCGGTCGCCTTTTCGGCGGGAAGGCTCTCAAGCACGTCCTTATCGAAGAGCGCGACTGGAATGGCCGAGGTATAGTCGTATGCCTCTTGACCGTTGGTCATGCGGTTTACGTTGTCAACCGTGGCGTATGCGAGCCACTCACGGGGATCAGCGAAGCACACCTTCTGGCTGCCACCAGAGCGAATGATGTCGATATTCTCGGGGTTGCAATCGAAACCCGCACCCGAAACGCGATCCTGCAGGCCCGCACGATTGATTGCGTTCGTAACGCGGAAGAGGCAGCTGTCGAAGCACGACACCCAGTTCAGGTCGGGGTTCGCCTGCAAGGCGGCCACTGCCTGGGCGGCAGGACCCGTGTTCGGATCTTCGAAGTTTGCGAGGCTCCATTCCTTAGTGACGGTGGTGCAGCCGGGGCAGTTTGCGGGGTCATCCAGGTACTCCTGCGAACCCTTGTACTGACCGTTCACCGTGATGTAGAGGTCGCTGTTCTTCATCTGCAGCAGGTTGAGCTTGCCCTCGCTCTTCCACACCATGTACTGCGCCAGCGCTTCACCCGAGCGCACCCAATCGAAACTCACATCGGGAACAGTTTCTGGCGTGTTCTTCAGCGAACCGAGGGTGATGATCGGAATATCGGCGGCAATCGCACGCTCCACGCCTGACTGCACGCGCGTGGTGTCGACGAAGATGAGAATGATGGCGTCTGCTTTTTCGTCTACAGCGGTGTTCACCGCGCTCAATTGCACATCAGGCTTGCCCTGGCCATCAGAGATCTTGACGTTCCATCCGAGCTGTTCGCCGATACTCTTCACCGTGTTCGCGGGGCGACTCGATCCGGTCGATGCCATCTGCTCGGGAATCACAGTAACGTTAAGACCCTTGATCGGTGCTGGGGTCTCATCTGGGCCGGTCCACTCGTTCTCTTGGCTGGCCGCGTTGATGAGCTCCATCGCGCCTTCCTTCGCGCGATCGACTGCTGCCGTGACGGCTGCTTCATCGACGGGCTCGTCAGCCTTCTGGGTCGGCCCTCCCGCACAGGCGGTAAGGAGCAGACCAGCTGCGACCAAACCGCTCACCGCGGCGAAGAAACGGCCACCCAGGCGGGTTTTCCTATTTCTCATGCTTTCACTCCTTTGTGCTTCGCTCCGAGCGCTCACTCGTCGCGGTGTTTCACCGACAGCACCAACGCTGTAAGTTTGATCAGCGTATCACGATATCAGCGTATCAGCCGATCATATTATGATTGAAAATGAATCGTTACCAAAGCGTGTATCCACCGTCCACCGGCAACACAGCTCCTGTGATGTAGCTCGAGGCGTTAGACGCGAGGAATCGAACCGCATACGCCACCTCTTGCGGCGTGCCCGTGCGTTCCATCACCGTGTCGTCGATCCAGTAGCGACGCACCTCGGGATCTTCAAGAGCCTGCTCCAGAAGATCGGTTGCAACATAGCCAGGTGCAACCGCGTTCACCCTGATGCCGTAACGATGCCACTCTGCCGCCAGCGATCGAGTCAGGTGGTGCACCGCAGCTTTCGAGGTGTTGTACGCAGTCTGCCACTGCGGCCGATTGACGATACTGCCCGACATGGAGCCGACGTTCACAATGGAACCGCCTCCGAGGTCACGCATCAGCCTCGCGGCTTCGACCGAGCAGCGCCATACCCCGTCGAGATTCACAGACATCACCTTGCGCCAGGCGGCTTCGGCCGCATCAGAGAGCGACTCATCCCAAGAGGTGACGCCGGAGTTGTTCACGAGCACATCAACACCCTCACTCGCGAGACCCACGAAGAAGTCTTTGCAGCTCTTTGCGCTTGCCACGTCGAGGTGGCGATACGCAATGTCGAGCCCTTGCCCTGCGAACTTTGCGGCTTCAGCTTCGCCGACTTCACTGTTGCGCGATGCGACGATGACACTCGCACCTGAACTCGCAGCATCAAGCGCGATCGCAGCCCCGATGCCCGTGAGCCCTCCCGTGACGACGACGCGCTTTCCCTCAAGCCCGAATGCTGTTTCCGATTCACTCACTAGCCCTGCGCTCCTTTCTCAATTTCCCCCTCGGAATCCGAGTCCGCCTCTGGCAAAACCACAACCTTTACTTGGTCCGCACTTGCAGCCGCTTCAAGCGCCTCGGGCACCTGCCGCAACCCATATCGGCCGGTAATCAAACCGGCAAGGTCGATCCTCGAAGCAAAATCGATCGCCGCCGGCCACGCGTTTGCGTAGCGAAACACGCCCTGCAGCCGAAGCTCTCGCACCTGCACCACAGAGAAGGGAATCTCGATTGTGTCGGGACCCATGCCAAGGAGCAGCGCACAGCCACGTGGCCGAAGGGAATGGATGCCGCCGCGAATGGCAGCCGGTACGCCGCTCGCATCAATAAAGAGGTCAAACTCTTGCTCGGGAAAGGGCTCAACAAGCGAATCGATAGCGCGGGTCGCGCCGTAACGCAGGGCCCTCGCGCGCGCATGGGCAAGCGGGTCGCTCACGACGACTTCCGATGCGCCGCCGAACGCTGCCAGTTGAGCGACGAGCAACCCGATGGGCCCAGCCCCCGCAACTGCCACACGGTCGCCGAACCTGAGGTTCGCATGCCGAATTGCGGCGACCGCAACCGCAAGCGGCTCGAGCAACGCCGCTTCCTCAAAACTCATCACATCAGGCACCTTGAACGCGGATCCGGAAGGGATCGTGACGTATTCACAAAGCGCTCCGTCATAGGGAGGCGTTGCAAAGAACTCGATGCTTGGGTCGAGGTTATAGCGGCCGAGCCTCGACTGCTCGCTCCAGGGATCGGTGCGTTGCGGTTCAAGCGAGACCCGTTCGCCAATCCTCGAGGCCGGCACCCCGGCCCCGACTGCAACGATCTCGCCCGAAACCTCGTGACCTAGCACGATCGGTGACTCCACGACGAAGTCACCAATGCGGCCCTCTTTGAAGTAGTGCAAGTCAGAGCCACAAATCCCCACGGCCCGAACCCGCACGAGCACTTCGTCTTCGTCCGGATTAGGAATAGGACGCGTTTCGAGCACAACCTCCTTTGACCGCACCAAGACGCTAGCCCACTGCTGCCGCATTGCAACCCCCATCCATAACGCATCCCCGATGATGTTGAACTTTATACGATCATAATATGTTTGCATATCTAACGTCTACGGATGACGAGTTAGTGACGTCAATGTGAAGAGCACCGCGATCGAGAAATCGGCAAAAGTCAGAGGTCAGTGCCGATCCTCTAGTGTGGAAATATGCCCGTCAGGATCGCCCACCTCGCCGCCCCAAAACCCAGCGGCGAGCTCGAGGCGGCCCTGCTCGCGCTGCGCGAGAAGAACGATGTGCCCGAGGCTTTTCCCGACGCGGTGACCAGGGAAGCCGAGGCGGCCGCCCCTGCCCTGCCGCCGCTCGACCTGCGCCAGGTGCCGTTCGTCACCCTCGACCCCCGAGGCTCTCAAGACCTCGACCAAGCGTTCCACATCGAACGCGCCGACGGCGGCGGCTTCGGCTTCGTGCTGCGCTACGCGATAGCAGACCTGCCGGCCTTCGTGCTGCCGCTCGGAGCCGTCGACACCGAAGCGCGAGGGCGAGGGCAGACCATCTACCTGCCTGACGGGCGAGTACCGCTGCATCCTCCGGTGCTGAGCGAAGATCGCGCTTCGCTGCTCCCCGAAAAGGATCGCGGTGCGTTCGTGTGGACGATCCCGGTCGATGGCAAGGGAGCCGCGGCGTTCGAGGGCGCAGAGGTTTCGCCGGCCCGCGTTGAGCGTGCGATGATTCGTTCGAGACAGCGGCTCGACTACGAAAGCGCGCAGCACACCATCGACAGCGACTCCGGCTCCGGCTCCGGGCGCGATCGAGGCGAGACCGGGGGTGAGCAGCTTGCCCTGCTGCGCGAGTTCGGTCTGCTGCGCATCGAGCAGGAACGCTTGCGCGGCGGCGCAAGTCTGAACATGGCCGACGAAGAGGTGGTGCGCGACGAACACGGCTATCGCCTAGTGCGCGAGGCTCCGCTCGCCGTCGAAGACTGGAACGCGCAACTCTCGCTGCTCACCGGCATGGTTGCCGCTCGCATGATGCTCGATGGCGGCATCGGCATCCTGCGCACGATGCCGCTTCCCGATGCAGCTGCGCTCGAAGAGTTTCGCACCGCTACCGCAGCCCTTGGCATGCCCTGGAGCGCGGGCGTGAGCTATGGCGAGTTTCTGCGCAATCTGCCCCGCGACGAGCCTCGCAGCGCCGCAGTCCTGCACGCAGCCGCGCGGCTTTTTCGCGGGGCCGGCTACACCGTGTTCGGGGTACCCGATGCGCAGGGTTTGCCGATCGCCGCGCCAACCTCACCCGATCAGGCTGCGATCGCGGCGCCGTACGCGCACGTCACGGCGCCGCTCAGGCGCCTGGTCGATCGCTGGGGTCTCGTCATCTGCGAGGCGCTGTGTAGCGGGTCACCCGTTCCGGAATGGGCCACGAGCAGCCTGTCAGAACTGCCGGCCATCATGCGCGCTTCGTCTTCGCTCGCTGGCAGGCTGAATGCCGCGGCGATCGACCGCGTGGAGGCCGCGCTGCTACGCGATCTCGTCGGCACGGGACTCTCGGCAACCGTGCTCGAGGTCACGGCATCGAGCGCACGCGTGCAGCTCGACGAGCCCCCGGTCACTGCCGAGCTCGACGTCACACTCGGCGTCGCAGCGCCTCGAGCTGGCGACCGGGTCACGGTTCTGGTGCGCACGGCCGATGTGCCGAGCGGGGAGATCGCTCTCTCGCTAGCCAGCTAGCCCGCTAGTCGCCTAGGCGCGCGTATCTTTCACCCCGCACCACGACGCGAGAAAGAGAGCCATCGATTTCGTGCACTTTCGGATGGATTCGATGCTCACTCGCTCGTCGAAGCCGTGAATAGCCTCTGACACCGGACCGTACACGAGCGTCGGCGTGTTGCCGTAGTTCACGAACACACGCCCATCGAGATAGCCAGGAGTCGTGAAACTGGTGAGCTCACTCGAAAAAGCAGCGCGGTGAGTCTCCTCGAGAAGCCGCTCAGCGTCGCTTCCGGGCTCGAGCACGTAGCCCTCAGCGTAGAAACCATCCGGTGTCAATTGCGCTTCGAACGCGGGGCTCGAGCCGCTTCTTGCCGCCCCTTCGACGCAGCGAACTATTTCTGCCCATGCCTCATCCGCGGTTGTTCCGGGGTATGTGGCGACTCGAACCCGCAGTTCGCACCACGCCGGCACGCTGGAGGGCCAGTCGCCACCCTGGATGCCCCCGAAGTTGAAGTTGATCGGGTGGTCGAGATCCTCGAAATAGCGATGCT
This sequence comes from Leucobacter sp. UBA1945, assembly GCA_002336855.1. Lineage (GTDB taxonomy): Bacteria > Actinomycetota > Actinomycetes > Actinomycetales > Microbacteriaceae > Leucobacter. The sequence goes on from DDEV01000104.1 coordinate 21,784, forward strand.
GAGACTTTCTCGAGTTCCACTCAGTCTCGAGGGTTCTGAGCGCCCTCATCACCTCGTAGGCAGCATCAATCGCGTTGAACCCATTCGCCATCTCACGCGGATGGGTGGGCCTGCCGGTCACTCGAACAGTGAACCAGAGCACGCCCACATTCGCCCTGACGAGCGCATCCTCCTCCGGCTCCGAGATGATCACCGCATCAGAGGTATAGCCCCGCAGCAGCGCGGCGAGAGAACCATTACCCGTGCACTCTTCTTCGACCACCGACTGCAGATGCACTCTGCCCGTCAGCTCGAAGCCGGCCCTCTTGACGGCATCGAACGCGAAGAGGTTCGCGATGAGACCCGCTTTCATATCGCCGGCACCCCGGCCATACATCCAGCCGTCACGAATTTCGGCGTCCCAGGGTGAGCGGCTCCACTGCTCGTGCGGGCCCTCTGGCACGACGTCGATATGGCCGTTGAGCACGAGCGACTTACCGACGTTCTTGACCGGAGCGTATGTGCCTACGACATTCGTCATCTTGGTGTAGTCGACAGTCGAGGGCCCGAATCCGGGGTGCGCCCTCAGCTCAGGCGAGTCGATCGTCCACCGATCGATATCGAGGCCGAGCTCGCGCATCTCGCGCTCGACAAGGTCTTGAGCCGGCTCTTCATCCGCTCGCAATGAAGGCAAGGCAACAAGTTCGACTGTGCGTTCCAGCTGCCGTTCGAACTGTTCGTCGACGGCAGCGGCGATGCGGTCGGCAAATTCTTTCGAGATCATTTCAGTAGACCTTTCTCTTTCGAGAGTCGCGCAGAAGGCTTACGCGATGTGGCCTGCTCGCCAACGCGCTCCAAGAACCGGACGCCTCTGCACACCGACACTACTTCTCAACTTGCCCCCGAAATAGGTGCAGATATAGCGACATTTGCGGGTGAAGTGTTCATTCAGACATTCTCGGAATAGGCGAGAGCAAGACGAGGGCGATTGCCGCATCTCGCGGAACCGTTACGTCGAGGCCCGTGATCTCCGTGAACGAGCGAAGCCGCTTGAAGACGGTGTTGCGGTGCAAGAAGAGCTCGTCAGCAGCCGCCTGAATTGATCCAGAGTGCGCGAACGCACTCAGCGCATCGGTCATGCGGCGCTGCTCACTGCTCGACGCGTCATGCCACTTTCCAAGCAGCTCATGCTCAAACCCTTTGAGCTGCTCATGCAGTTGCGCATGAGCGAGGAGCCCGAATGCCTCCCTCAACGTGACAACGCGCGGCAGTTCTGCGGTTTGAAGGGTCTGTCGAGAAAGTGCTGCCGCACGGTGCAAGTTCGCAAGGCCCCGGATCCGGCGAAAGTGCACGCCAGCCAGCCCCGATGACGTCACGCCCCAACGCGGGCTCTCTCGAGTTTGAGCGAATGAGTGATGCAACTCGCCGTCTTGATATGAGAAGACGCCGTTTCCGCTCACCGCATGTCGCGCCTCGTCGGTCAGCGTCGAAAGGCGGATCGAGATCATTTCGAACGAGAAATCGGCCTCAAGCGCGAGCACCTCTGCAGCGTTTCGCAGCTCCTCACCGTCGGTTGATCCAGCGAAGATTCGCGCGATGGCGCGCTCTCGCGCTGACCGATGAAACTGCGCCATCACTTGCGTCTCATCGAGAAACGCGGCTTGCACCTCGGTCGCAAACCGTTCGACGACCTCGAGAACTCGGTCACCGTGCTCGATGAGCACCTCGAAGAGATCGGGCTCAGCCGCTCGGTAAAGCGCCTGCCAGAGCAGGCGAAAGTTGATCCTCACGCCGACCATGAACTGGTCGATGCGAATGCCTTGCCGAGCTCGCCTCCGCCCCAAAGCTTCGGGCAGCGCATCCGTTTCAGGGCTGACTCGGGCACCTAGTCGCGCAATAAAGAGATCGAACACCTGCATTGCGGTGCGCTCGAGATCGTCTTCGGGTACCGCCCCGTGGTCATAGCCGTCGGTGCCCCGCAGAGCCGACATGAAATCAGACAGAAAGGTCGGCGTATCTTGCCTGACCCGCTCAAGCAGAAGCACCCAAGACGATTCGCTCATACCTTCATCGTAGGCACACGTGCGCACACGCTGAGGGCGGGGCGAGCCCTTCAGCTCACCCCGCCCTCACGACGTTGCAATAAGCCCTTACTTCGCGACGAAGTAGAGGCGCTTGTTCGAGAACTCGCCGATGCCGATCGGGCCCATCTCGCGACCGAAGCCGCTGCGCTTCACGCCGCCGAAGGGCAGCTCGGCCGCCTCGGCCGCAATCGTGTTGACGTGCGCCATGCCGACCTCGAGGCGCGAGGCGACGCGCGCGGCGCGAGCCTCGTCGGTCGAGAAGACCGAGCCGCCGAGCCCGAGCGCGCAATCGTTGGCCAGCTCCAGCGCCTCTTCGTCGCTCGAGACGCGGTACACGGTCGCGACCGGCCCGAAGATCTCTTCGCCGTACGACTCCGAGTCGCGAGGCACATCGACGAGCACGGTCGGCGCGTAGTGGGCGCTCGGCCCCTCAGAGATCACGCCACCGGCGAGCACGCGCGCGCCCTCGGCCACGGCCTTCTGCACCTGCGAGTGCACCGTTTCGGCTGCCGCACGCGTCGAGAGCGGCGCGTACTGCCCCTCGGCCAGATCGAGCTGGTCGCCGGGCTCGAGACCGGTGGCAAGGCTCACCAGCGCTTCGACGAAGTCGTCGTAGATGTCGTCCATCACGATGAGGCGCTTGTTCGAGTTGCAGACCTGGCCACCGTTGTAGACACGGAAGTTCCAAGCCTCGGCCGCGACCGCGGCGACGTCATCGGAGTCGAGCACGACCATCGGGTCGATGCCGCCGAGCTCGAGCACGCACTTCTTGAGGTGCTGGCCGGCCTGTGCACCGATGATCGCGCCGGCACGCTCCGAGCCGGTCAGCGAAACTCCCTGCACGCGGTCGTCCGCGATCATCGAGGCGATCTGGTCGTGCGACGCGAAGACGTTCTGGTAACCGCCGACGGGCACGCCCGCCTCTTCGAAGATCTGCTGCATCGCGAGCGACGAGCTCGCGCAGATGTCGGCGTGCTTGAGCAGAATCGTGTTGCCGAGCACCAGGTTCGGCGCCGCGAAGCGGGCCACCTGGTAGTACGGAAAGTTCCACGGCATGACGCCGAGCAGCACGCCAACGGGCAGCTGCTCGATGACGGCCTTGCCCGGAATCGTCGAAGGGATCTCGTAGCTGGTGATGAGCGACGGCCCGTGCACGGCGTAGTACTCGATGATGTCGGTCGCGAAGTCGACCTCGTCGAGGCTCTCGGCGATCGACTTGCCCATCTCGACGGCGATCAGCCGCGCGAGCTCCTCGCGGCGCTCGGCGAAGATCTCTGCGGCGCGCTTCACGACGTTCGCGCGATCCTGCACGCTCTTCTCGCGCCACTCGCGGTAGACAGTGTCGGCGGCCGCGACGGCCTGCTCGATCTGCGCGTCGGTCGCGCTCTCGAAGGTCTCGAGAATCTCGCCAGTCGCGGGATTCTGCACTCGATACTTAGCCATGTTGCTTCCTTGCCCTAGGTACGGTTGGCGTTCGCCCACCACAAACTCAAAAGATGCGGCAAAGGGCTGCTAGACGATCCGAGAAGGATCGCAGCAGCCCCAAGCCACAATGAACTACTTGCCTGTGTAGTAACTATCTGCGACGGTCAGCGCCTCGTCAATGATGTCGAGACCCTTCACCAGATCTTCCTCGCTGATGATCAGCGGCGGGGCGATCTGCAGGCGGTTGCCGGCAGCGAACGGCCACAGGCCGGCGTTCTTGCAGGCCGCGACCACCGCGTTGAACGGTGCTGCCGCCTCGCCCGCAGCGTTGAACGGCACGAGCGCCTCGTGCGTCTCGCGGTCGAGCACCAGTTCGAGCGCCCAGAACAGGCCCTTGCCGCGGTACTCGCCCACCGACGGGTGCTTCTCTGCCATCTCGCGCAGGCGGGGCTCCACCACGCGCGAGCCGAGATCGCGCACGCGCTCGATGATGCCCTCTTCTTCGAAGATGTCGAAGGTAGCGACGCCGGCAGCACACGCGAGCGGGTGGCCCGAGTAAGTGAGCCCGCCGGGGAAGCTGCGATCCTCGAATGCCTTGTGAATCGCCTCGGAAATCACGACACCGCCCAGCGGCACGTAACCCGAGTTGACACCCTTGGCGAAGGTGACGAGGTCGGGTGCGACATCGAATGCCTGGTACGCGAACCACTCGCCGGTGCGGCCGAAGCCGACCATGACCTCGTCGCAGATCATCAGAATGCCGTACTTGTCGCAGAGCGCGCGCACGCCGGGCAGGTAGCCGGGCGGCGGCACGAGCACGCCGTTGGTGCCGGTGACGGTCTCGAGCACGATGGCCGCGATGGTGTTCGGGCCCTCGAGCTGAATCTGCTGCTCGAGGTGAGCGAGCGCCCGCTGCGACTCTTCTTCGGGAGTCGACGCGAAGAACGCGCTGCGGTAGGCGTACGGGCCGAAGAAGTGCACGACCTCGCCGTCGATGACGTCGTTCGCCCAGCGGCGCGGTTCACCGGTCATGGTGATCGCGGTGCCGGTCGAGCCATGGTACGAGCGGTAACGAGAGAGAATCTTGCGCTTGCCGCTCGACTGACGGGCCAGGCGCACCGCGTACTCGATCGCCTCTGCACCGCCGTTGGTGAAGAACACCGAGCGGGCACCCTCGAATGAGTGCTCGACGATGCGCTTGGCGAGCTCGCCGCGCACGTCGTTCGCGAGTGCGGGCTGGATCGTGGCCAGGCGACCTGCCTGATCCTGGATCGCCTTGACGAGGCCCGGGTGCTGGTGGCCGAGGTTCAGGTTGACGAGCTGCGACGAGAAGTCGAGGTACTCGTTGCCGTCGTAGTCCCAGAACCGCACGCCCTCGCCCTTGGCGATGGGCAGCGGGTTGATCTGCCCCTGCGCCGACCACGAGTGGAAGACGTAGTTGCGATCGTTCTCGCGCACCTCGCGCTGGGCGGCGGTGTCGCCGAAGCTCTGTGCTTCGCCGTTCAGATCGATGTAGTCGCTCATGATGTGATTCTCTCGGTCTTAGCTGTTGCTCGGGAAGCCGAGGTCGATCTTCGACTGGTCGGGGTTCGGCCACTTGGTGGTGACGACCTTCGAGCGGGTGTAGAACTCGATCGACTCGGGGCCGTAGATGTGCGAGCTGCCGAACAGCGAATCCTTCCAGCCGCCGAACGAGAACGCGCCAACTGGCACGGGGATCGGCACGTTGATACCGACCATGCCCGCCTCGACATCGAACTCGAAGGAGCGCGCGGTGCCGCCATCGCGGGTGAAGATCGCGGTGCCGTTGCCGAACTGGTGGTCGTTGATGAGCTGCAGGCCCTCTTCGTAGCTGTTCACGCGAACGATCGCGAGCACCGGCCCGAAGATCTCCTCGAGGTACACCTTGCTGTCGGTCTTCACGTGATCGAGCAGGCTGACACCGGTGAAGAAGCCGTTGCCCTCGAACTTCGCCTCGCGGCCGTCGACGACCACGGTTGCGCCCTCTGCCTCGGCGCCGGCGACGTACGACTCAACGCGAGCCTTCGCCTCTGCGGTGATGAGCGGGCCCATCTCGCTCGAGGGGTCGGTGCCGTCACCGATCTTGAGGTCGGCGATGCGGCTGGTGAGCTCGGGAACGAGCTTGTCGGCGACGTCGCCGACTGCCACGAGCACCGAGACTGCCATGCAGCGCTCGCCGGCCGAGCCGTAGGCTGCCGAGATCGCGGCGTCAGCGGTGACCTTGAGGTCTGCGTCGGGCATGACCAGCATGTGGTTCTTCGCGCCGCCGAGTGCCTGCACGCGCTTGCCGTTTGCAGCCGCCTTCTCGTAGATGTACTTAGCGATCGGGGTCGAGCCGACGAAGCTGACTGCCTTCACGACAGGGCTCTCGAGCAGCGTGTCGACGGCGACCTTGTCGCCGTGCACGACGTTCAGCACGCCATCGGGCAGGCCTGCCTCGCGGAAGAGATCTGCGATGAAGACCGCGGCGCTGGGGTCGCGCTCCGAGGGCTTCAGCACGACGGTGTTGCCGCACGCGATCGCGCTAGCGATCATCCAGAGCGGAACCATGACCGGGAAGTTGAAGGGGGTGATCGCTGCGACCACGCCGACGGGCTGCTTAATCGAGTGCACGTCGATGCCAGTCGAAACCTGCTCGTCGCGCTCGCCCTTCAAGAGGTGCAGCAGGCCCGAAGCGAACTCGACGTTCTCAAGGCCGCGCGCGACCTCGCCCGCAGCGTCAGAGAGCACCTTGCCGTGCTCGCTCGTCACGATCGCGGCGAGCTCGGGGGTGCGCTGCTTGAGCAGCTGGCGCAGGTTGAAGAAGACGTCTGCGCGCTTGGTCAGGCTGGTCTTGCGCCATGCGGGCAGTGCTGCCTGCGCTGCGGCGATGGCCTGCTCGACGGTTGCAACCGAAGCGATGCTGAGCTCGTGCTGAACCTCGCCGGTAGCGGGGTTGTAGACGGGCTGGGTGCGCTCGGCGTCGGTGACCTTCTCACCGGCGATGACGTGGGGAATGCGTGCCATGGGCTGGCCCTCTCAGTGCGTATCTTCTTCACGAGTCTGACGATTTTTGGTCAGACTGTTCGGTCGCATAGTGCGCGATCTTTTTAAGTATCACAAGGGATCAATGCCGAGCGCTCGTGCAGATTATCTTGAATTGGCGCACGTCTCATACAGTTTGTATGGTTTAGACATGAGCATTGCCGAGCAAGCCATTGAAGCAGAGCAGTCGTCGCTGCCCTCGGTCGCCGAGGTGCTCGAGCTGCAAGAGGTGCGGGCGGGCGAGCCAGAGATCGTCGCCGGCGGCCAGGGCCTCGAACGAGCGATCCGCTGGGC
>DDEV01000065.1 GCA_002336855.1 Leucobacter sp. UBA1945
TCGAGGTGTAGCCGATGGCAGACACGGTCGCCACGTCGCGCGCGGCGGTCTCGTGGCGGTCGGCCGCGGCCGAGATGGTGATGGGCCAGCACACCCCAGAGCCGAGGCCCCACAGAATCGTGCCGACGATCATCGGCACGGGCCCAGGCGCCAACACGACGGTCAGAATGCCGATCGCGGCGATTGCGAGGCTCGTGCGCAGCACGGCAACGCGAGTGAACCGAGTTAGCAGGGCTGAGCCGGCGAGCCTCGCGGTGACGACCGCGCCGTAGAACAGNNGCGCCGAACTCGTTGGTGACGCCGCGACCATCGACGAGGGCGAGGGGCAGCCAGTCGGCCGGGGCGCCTTCGACGAGCCCGGCAGACAGGGTGATGAGGCCGATGCAGATGACGCGAGGATCGCGCCACGGGTTGTACCTGCGCTTCGACGCGCCGGGGGCCAGCGCGCCGTCGCTCACCGGGGCTCCCGTCGCGGCGTGCGCTGGGATAACTGGAACCGACCCGGTGACCGTCGCGAGATCGTCGTCAGTCGGTGACGTCACAACAGGAACCGGGCCAGTCGTCACGAGCGGCGGGTGCGAGGCGGGCGGCCGCAGCGCTGACTCGTCGCGGGGCACCCAACCGAGCACCGCGAACCCGGCCAAGCCGATGAGCAGCCCGACGGCGATGAAGTGCGGCTGCAACGGAATCTTCATGGCTTCTGCCGCCGATCCCACGCCCATCGAAAGCATCGCGCCGATGCTGTAGAACGCGTGCATCAGCGGCAGCCTCGGCTTGCCGAAGACGCGCTCGGCGTTCGCGCCGCTCACGTTCATCGCGACATCGGCTGCGCTGAAGTTGAGCCCGTAGATGAAGAGCGCGATGACGCCGAGTGGGATCGACCCGGCCAGCATGAACACCACCGTGAGCGGCAGCGCCACGACCTGCACCGCAATCGTGAACGCCATCATCTTGCGCGGCCCGAAGCGTTCGACGGCGCGCGCCGACAGCATCATGCCCGTGAGGCTGCCGGCCGCGAGGCAGAGCCCGTAGATGCTCATCTCGAGGGTGCTCGCGCCGAGCGAATCGCGCAGTGTCGGCAGGCGGCTGAGCCAGGTGCCGAAGCCGAAGCCCATCAGAAAGAAAATCACGAGGATCGCGCGAATCCAGCGCACAGTTGCAAAGGTGTCGAGGTAATGCTGCGCGGTCACGTACAGATTCTAGAGGGTCAGGGGCAGCTGGGCGCGGCGGCGATAGGAGGTGAGGTGAGGGGAGCTGATGGGTGAGATTCGGGGGAGAAAGGTGCAAAACGCGCGAGGATCGCGCAGGATGCGAATAGCATGGCGCGTATGGGGGAGAACACAGCGGCTGGTATTGAGGGTCTCGAGGATCGGTCGATCACCGTCTACCAGCAGGCAGACATGGCTCGCGTCGGCGTGCGCGGAGTTGGCGGCAACCTCGGCATGGCCGCACGAGTGCGTGCCTACGGTGCGGTGCTCGTGATCGGCGTCAGCGGCACCGGCAGCGAGTTCGAGCGGCGCCCGCTTCGACCGGGTCTGCCCACGATCGACATCATTTTCGTAGAACACGGCGAGTTCGCATACCTCGAGGGCGAGCAGTGGATCGCGTCGCGTGGCCCGCTGATGATCGCGCCGAGCGGCCTGCCGAACCGCGTGCGGTTCAATAGCGCCTGGCAGTTCGTCGTCGCGCGTATTCCGCGAGAGGCGCTGTTGCCGTTCGTGCCGATGCTCTCTGACGAGGTGCAGATTTACGAAGACCTCTCGGTTCCCGAGAAAGCGATGCAGGCGTTTCTTGCGCAATCGGTCGAGTCCGACCAGGAGGTCTCGCCGCACGACAGCCACACGGTTGACCGCATGATTCTCGAGATGGCCGGCACGATGTTGCGCGCCAGGCAGGGCGACGCCCTGCAGGCCGGGTCGCCGCACGCCGCGCTCAGGGATCGCGTGCTGCTCGAGATCGCGAGGCAGAGCGGCGACTCGCAGCTCGACCCCGCACGCCTCGCGCGCGACGCGGGTGTGTCGTTGCGGCACTTGCAGACGGTGTTCTCAGAGGCAGGCACCTCGGTTGCTGGCGAGATTCGCAGGGAGCGGGCGAGGATCGCGAGATCCACACTGCAAGACGCCCGCTTTGACGAGCTGAGCATCGAAGAAGTGGCGACGCAGTCGGGCTTCGGTTCGAGCGTCAGCATGCGCCGCGCGCTCGAGGAGATCTACCGATTGAGCCCCCGAGAGCTCAGAAACCGCAGGGCATAGACGAATTTGCGCAGACTTCGGTCAGTTTGCGCGCAGATGATCGATGGCCAGGGATGAGCCGAGATCCTCGCCATATTCTCTGTCCATGAACACTCTGCGACGAAGCATTTCGAAGCGCGCACTCGCGACCACGACTACTGCGTTCATCGCCATTGCGGCGTTGCTGCTGAGCGGTTGCGCGAGTCCCACGGCTCAACGCGAGACCGAAAGCAAGATTCAGCAGAGCGAGTTCGAGGCGGTCTACGCCCAGCAGGTCGATTGGCAAGAGTGCGGCGAGCGCTACGGGTTTCGCGACGGTCTGGTCGAATACCTGACGGGCCTCGGGGCGAAGGTCGAGGGCATGCGCTGCGCCTGGATCGAGGCGCCGCTTGACTGGGAGGATCCCGCGAACGAGCAAACGATCAAGCTGTCGACGGTGCATATTCCCGCGACGGGCGACAAGCCGCTCGGCACGCTGCTCAGCAACCCGGGAGGGCCGGGCGCAAGCGGCACGGAGTTCGCAATGGGGATCACGACGAATGAGAACTTTGCGGCCGTGCACGAACAATACGACCTGCTCGGCTTCGACCCCCGCGGCATCGGGCGCAGCTCTCCCGTCGGCTGTGAGAGCGAGACCGAGCTTCTTGGGCTTGCACTTGCACTCTGCGCAGAGCAGAACCCGCTCGCGCTCTCGATGGGCACCGCGCAGGTCGCGCGCGACATGGAGCTCATGCGCGTGCTCGTCGGCGACGAGAAGTTGAACTATGCGGGCTTCTCTTATGGCACGACCATCGGTGCGAGCTATGCCACCCTGTTTCCCGAGAACGTGGGGCGCATCATGCTCGATAGCGCGTGGCCGAGCGACTGGTCGAGCCCGCTCGGCGCATACCTGCAGCACGAAGCAATCGTGCACGCGACGAACGACATGCTCGCAGGCTGCACCAGCGAGTATCAGGTTGCCAGCTGCCCCATTGGCGGCGAGGAGGCGCTGGAGCAGGTGACTTCGCAGCTCAATGCGAACCCCCTCATCGCGACCGATGGCACCGCAGTGACGGGCACAACGCTCGAGGGATACCTAACATCTGCGTTGTATACCCTGCCGCAGGGTAGGCACGATTCGCTCGACAAGATCGCCCGCGCGCTCGCCGGCGAGCAGGCAGCCGTCGACCAGATCGCCGAGGCGATGGCGGGCGGCGGTTCGAATGTGGCATTGCCGGGCATGGTGGTGCGCTGCCTCTCGTCGCCGCGCGATCCGAACCTGGTTGCGCTCTACGACTACATCGGCGAGCACGGCCTGCCGAACTTGCTCGGTGGGCCCGAGGTGACCGACGACACGCTTCGCCAGTTCTTCGAGCTCAAGTGCGAGGGGTTGCCAGACAGCGGCGAAGACTATCTGAACTTCTCGAACGCGGGCGAGTCACCGATGCTCGTATTCGGGGTGACCGGTGACCACGCCACGCCATACGAGGGCGCGAAGCAGCTCGTGAAAGAGCTCGGCAACGCCACGCTCGTCACGCTCGAGGGCGCGGGCCACATCGCGAGCTACCAGAACCGATCGACGTGCGTCGATGACATTGCGACGGCGTACCTTCTGAAGGGTGAGATGCCGGCTGCCGGCACGGTCTGTACTGACGACTAATCGGGCGGGTGGCCCGATCCTCGTCCGTTAGGCCCCGAGTGTTACCCAGCGCTCGCTGCGAGCGCGCAGCCCGAGCGTGAGCGCTCGCGCCAACATGAACACAATCGTGAACGCGGCGGTGAGCGCGACGAGCGCGATCGTACCGGTGGGCACAAGCACGGTGACCGCCCAGAGCACGGGCAGGTAGACGGCGAGATTCACGAGGCTGGTCCAGGCAAGGTAGCGCGCATCGCCCGCACCCATGAGCACGCCGTCGAGCACGAACACGAAGCCGCCGAGCGGCAGCGAGAGACCCAGCACGAGTAGCGAAGGCGGCAGCACCGTCAGCACCTCGGGGTCGCTGCTGAATACGCGGCCGAGGATCGGGCTCGTCGCCGCGAGTACCAGGCCGATTGCGGCCCCGCACGCCAACCCCCAGAACACGGTGCGCCGCAGCACCTGCCTCGCGCGCTCGGCGTTGCGCGCGCCGAGCGCATCGCCCACGAGCGCCTGGGCGGCGATCGCGAGTGCGTCGAGCGCGAAGGCCGCCGTCGAGAAGATCGTGAAGACCACCTGATAGCCGGCGGTCGCGACGG
>DDEV01000053.1 GCA_002336855.1 Leucobacter sp. UBA1945
CGCATCACGATCGTGGGCGTGCGCTCAGCGGTGACTTCGTAGCGCCTGCCCTCGGGGCTGGTGTAGCTGAGCTGACCGCGAATCGCGTCGAAGAGCGAGAGCTGGCCGCCGATGACGTTCTGCCAGGTGGGGCTCGTCGCGTCTTCCTGGTCTGCGAGCCAGACTCGTGCGCCCGAGTTCAGTGCGTTGATCGTCATCTTCGGATCGGTTGGGCCGGTGATCTCAACCCGGCGGTCTTCGAGGCCTGGGCCGGGGCCCGCAACGCGCCAGCTCTGATCCTCGCGAATCGCCCTGGTGTCTTCGCGAAACTTGGGATCGCGGCCGTTGCCGATTTCATAGCGGCGGCGCTGCCGGTCAGCGAGGCGCTCGTGACGAGCGCCAGCAAATCGTCGGTGCAGTTCGCCGAGAAACTCGACTGCTTCGGGAGTGAGGATCTCATCTTGACGGTGCACGGGCTTGCCCATGACCTCGATGCCAGTATCGGTGAGTGTTGCAGACATGTGGTGGGCCAGCCCTTTCTTCGTTGATGACCTGTAGCAGTGCAGTGAGCCGCGAGTGCCGAAGGGGCAGAAGCTGCTGTGTTTCCATTGTGAGGGGCCCAGAAGGGGTCCTTTTGGCATTTCCCGGGGTGAAATTATCGAATATTTCTGTTGATTGAAAGTCTTGCGATCTGAGATGATGGCCTCATGCCTCCTTTTGACACTCCAGCCACGGCCACGGGCCGAATTTCACCTCCCGTCGCAGTGCCTCCCGATGTCGAGGGCGATACCGCCGACGCGCTCACCCTCGGGCGCCGCGTTCGCGAGCGGCGCACGCAGCTCGGGCTGAAGCTTGAACAACTCGCCGCGGCGATCGACCGGGCACCGTCGCAGATCTCGGCAATCGAGAATGGCAAGCGCGAGCCGAGCCTGCCGGTGTTGCGCGCGCTCGCCGCCGCGCTGAGGTGCACCGTCGACGAACTTCTGATGGATGAGGCCCCGAGCGAGCGCGCCGCACTTGAGATCGCGGTCGAGCGTGCGCAGCGCGGGGCGGTATTCACGGCGCTGGGCATTCAGCCGATTCGAGTGTCGAAGGCGACCCCGGACGAAACACTGAAGGCAGTGCTCGGCCTGCACCAAGAAGTCGAGCGCCTGCATCGCGAGCGCGCTGCGACGCCCGAGGAAGCGCGCCGCGCAAACACCGAGTTGCGCTCGGAGATGCGGGTTCGGGGTAACTACTACTCCGAGCTCGAGCAGGCGGCGCAGCAACTGCTGGCCACTGTCGGCTATTCCGGCGGGCCGGTGTCGCAGCAATCGATCTCGAGCATCGCCGAGAAGCTCGGCTTTACGCTGCACTACGTCGGCGACCTGCCGCACTCGACCCGGTCGGTGATCGATCGCCGCAACAATCGCATTTACCTCGGCTCAAACCTGCCCTCGCGCGACGCGCGGGCGCCGATTCTGCGAGCGCTCGCAAGCATCGTCTGCGCGCACGAAGAGCCGCGCAGCTACGGCGAGTTCTTGCGGCAGCGCGTCGAAGCGAACTACCTGGCCGGCGCGGTGCTGCTGCCAGAACAGGCGACGATCGCAGCGCTCAGCGAGGCGAAGAAGCAGCGCCAGATTTCGATGGAGGATCTGCGCGACGCATTTGGCGTCTCGTATGAGATGGCGGCGCACCGGTTTACCAACCTGGCCACCACGCACCTCGATCTCGAGGTGCACTTTATGAAAGTGCACGAGTCGGGCACTCTCGTCAAAGCATACGAGAACGATGGGGTGCGCTTTCCTTCGGACGCGCTCGGCAACCTCGAGGGCGCGATGGTGTGCCGAAACTGGACCGCGCGCACCGTGTTCAGTCAGCCCGACCGGTTCAACCCCTGGTACCAGTACACCGACATGACCGAGGGGGGCACGTACTGGTGCACGTCTCGGCTCGAAACGGCCAAAGAGGGACAGTACTCGGTGAGCGTTGGGGTGCCCTTCGACGGCGTGCGCTGGTTTCGCGGGCGCGAGACACCGCATCGCTCGAAGTCATTTTGCCCTGATGAGAAGTGCTGCCGGAGGGCGTCTGATGAGATCACCCGCAAGTGGGCTGGAGCGTCGTGGCCCGAGGCTGCAACCCCGACCAGCCTGCTCGCGGCTCTTCCCACCGGCACCTTTCCCGGCGTCGACTCGCACGAGGTGTACGCGTTTCTCGACGGGTACGAGCGCGGTTCACGTGGCTCATAACACCGCATGTGCAGAAACGATGAGCGGCGCGCCGGGTTCGAGATGCACGGCGCGCCGTGCTGCGATAGCGTAGAGAGACCCGCAGCTCAAACCGTAGGCTGCCAAAACCCAGGTGGGAGTGGCACGTGAGTACCGAAGAACAGGCCCACAGGGCCCGCGAAACCGAGGTGCGCCCGACCGAGCAGTTCCGTGAAGATCTGAACCAGATCATTCGCGCTCGAGCCACCGATCTGTCTATTGACGAGCAAGAGGCGGTGAACGCGCTTCCCTCGGGCGCCGCTCTCTTGGTGGTGCGTCGCGGCCCAGACTTCGGCGCGCGCTTTTTGCTCGACCAGGATTCGACGATCGCGGGCAGGCACCCCGAGGTTGATATTTTTCTCGACGACGTAACGGTATCTCGCCGTCACGCTGAGTTCTTGCGCTCAGGAACGAGTTTCTCGGTGCGAGATCTCGGCTCGCTGAACGGCACGTATAGCGCCGGTCAGCGCGTCGATGACGAGTTCGCACTGCACGACGGTGTTGAGGTCCAGGTGGGCAAGTACAAGTTCACCTTCTTCGCCTCCCGTTTCGATCTGCCGGGGCAGCAGTAGGTGGCGGCGCGTGCGGCAGCGGCTCAGCAAGAGCCGGTGCTTTTCAGCATTGGTCAGGTGCTTGAGCGGCTGCAGGGCGAGTTCGGTGATCTCACCCCCTCGAAGCTTCGGTTTCTCGAGGAGCAGGGTCTCGTCACACCGCAGCGCACCAAGTCGGGTTACCGCAAGTTCTCGCAGGCTCATATCGAGCGTTTGCGCCTCATCCTGACCCTGCAGCGCGAGCATTATCTGCCGCTCAAAGTCATTGCAGAAGTGCTCGACGAGATTGATGCGGGTCGTGACCCGCTCATCCCCGGGGCATCGAACCGCAGCGCATCGAGCATTCTCGTGCCGCAGCGGCTGTTGAGCCGTGACGAGCTGCAGCGCCTGACGGGCGCGGGGTCGCGGTTTCTCGGCGAGGCGATTGCAGCGGGCCTGCTTCCTGCTGCCGAGGTGTTTCCCCACGAGGCCGTCGCTGAGCTCTCGGCGCTGCTGAAGCTCGCCGAACTCGGGCTCACGCCGCGACACCTGCGAAACATGCGTGCTGCTGCAGAACGTGACGCTGATCTCATTATGCAGGCGGTCGAGGCGCGCGGCGTGCGCGGGGGAAGCCCCAGCGCCGTCGAGGGTGCACTCGAGCTCGGTGAGCTGCTTGAGATTGCTCGTGCCGGCGTGTTGCGTCGGCGCTTGAGTCGGTAGCTCGCGGCGGCGGCGGCGCGCCGCGACACACCTAAAGTTTTAGTTGAAGGTTAATTGCTTCGGGGTGCTTCGAGCGCTAAGTTTGAGGGAGCAATCGAGCAGTAGAGAGAGGATCGCGATGGACGGTTTCGCGCAAACACCCACCATTGTTTCCTCTCCCCAAATCCTGTTCGATGATGGCCTACCTCAGCTCGATCGAGAAGGCGGATTCAAGGGCGCCGTGGCCGCAAAAGCCGCGGGTATTAGCTACCGCCAACTCGACTACTGGGCGCGCACGGGTCTCGTTGAGCCGACAGTGCAGGGCGCGAGTGGTTCGGGCTCTCAGCGCCTGTATGGGTTTCGCGACATCCTCGTGCTGAAACTCGTCAAGCGCCTGCTCGACACTGGCATCTCGCTGCAGCAGATTCGCACGGCCGTCGCGCAGCTGCGCGAATCGGGGGTGCACGACCTCGCCGAGACCACGCTCATGAGCGATGGCGCTAGCGTGTATCTCTGCACATCAAACGACGAGGTGATCGACCTCGTGAGCCGCGGCCAGGGCGTGTTCGGCATTGCCGTCGGCAAGGTGCTGCGCGAGGTTGAGACCTCGCTCGTAGACCTTGATGATCGTCGCCAGGAGGCCGATCAGCTCGATGAGCTCGCCGCACGTCGCCAGGCGCGCAAGATCTCGTAGCAGCGGGCCGCCGCTGCCTCAGCGAACCTAGGCGCTTCGGCCGAGGGCGCTCATACTCGCCTTTGTCTCAGGCGTCGTTATGATCGGTGACTGCGGTGTCTTCGCCGACCACCGGGTCGTTCTCGGGCACCACGGCTGTGGCCGGCTGCCGAGAGCCGGTAGTGGCGGATCGAACTTCGATGCCCGCAGCCTCGGCGACCTGGTCGAGCACCTGGTCGAAATAGCCAGCCATCTCTTGCGCGGCATCGCCGGGCCAGAGGTGCACGGGCTTCGCTGCGCCCTGCGCCTGCTGCAGCGAGGTTCGCTCGGGGAGCTGCGGCGCGAGCACGAGTGACCCGAAGAGCTCCTTGAGCTCACGAATACGGAACTGGTGCTCCATCGACTGCGGCCTCGTGCGGTTCACCAGGATGCCGAGCGGCTCGAGACGGGGGCTCACACCGCGGCGCACCTCTTCGATCGCGCGAAGCGCGCGGTCGGCGGCTGACACCGCGAACAGGCCCGGCTCGGTGACCACAAGCACTCGGTCGCTCGCTGCCCAGGCCGTGCGGGTGAGTGCGTTGAGCGAGGGCGCGCAGTCGATAATGACAAGGTCATAATCGCTCTCGACCACCGCAAGAGCCTCTTCGAGCTTCCAGATCTCGCGAATCGAGGGGTGCGGGCCGTCGAAGTTGATGGCCGAGGGACTGCCGATGAGCAGGTCGATCGAACCCTCGTGATGCTGGCTCCAGCCGCTTGCGGCGATGGCCGAACGAATCGACTTCGGCTTCTCAAGCACTGCTGCGATGTTCGCGTACCCCTCGGGGTTCACGTCGAGTCCGGTTGAGACGTCTGACTGCGGGTCGAGGTCTACCACCAGGGTGCGCAGGCCGCGCGAGAACGCGGCCGAGGCGAGGCCGAGGGCCACAGTGGTCTTTCCGACGCCACCCTTGAGGGAGCTCACACTAAGAACATGCACCCACTCAGTCTACGGTGGGCGTGCGCCTCTAGGCAAAGCCCGAAGCCAACAGCGAACGCTGAAACCCCCGCGCGATCCACGTGTCTGAAAGCTGGCTGAAATATATCTGAGATGCGCGTGCGTGTAGGCTGTGGCCTGGGCAGAATCCAGCAGGCTGGGCATGATACAGAGGAGTTCCGTGTTCAAAAAAATTCTGGTTGCCAACCGTGGCGAGATCGCGATTCGTGCGTTTCGCGCAGCGAACGAACTAGGAGCCGGCACGGTTGCCGTGTTTCCATATGAAGATAGAAACTCGCTGCATCGGCTGAAAGCAGACGAGGCATATCTGATCGGCGTCGAGGGGCACCCCGTGCGCGCATATCTCGATGTGCAAGAGATTGTGCGGGTTGCAAAAGATGCCGGATGCGACGCTATCTACCCGGGATACGGCTTTCTATCGGAGAACCCCGAACTGGCTGCTGCGGCGGCTGAAGCCGGTATTACCTTTGTCGGCCCAGGCAAGCGGGCCCTCGAGATGGCAGGCAACAAGGTCGCCGCAAAAGAGCACGCGATCGCTGCTGGCGTTCCCGTGCTGCGCTCGACCCCGCCATCGACCGATGTCGACGCGCTGATCGAGGGCGCGCGCGGCATCGGCTTTCCGGTGTTCGCGAAAGCCGTGGCGGGCGGCGGCGGTCGCGGCATGCGCCGAGTAGAGCGCGAAGAGGATCTACGGGCGGCCCTCGAGTCGGCAATGCGCGAGGCCGAGAGCGCGTTCGGCGACCCCACCATGTTTATCGAGCAGGCCGTGCTGCGGCCGCGCCACATCGAGGTGCAGGTGCTCGCAGACCGCACCGGCGCGACGGTGCATCTCTACGAGCGTGACTGCTCCGTGCAGCGGCGACACCAGAAGGTGGTCGAGATTGCACCGGCGCCGAACCTCGACCCGGTGGTGCGAGACGCACTGACACGCGATGCAATCGCGTTTGCGAAGAGCATCGGGTACGAGAACGCGGGCACCGTCGAGTTCTTGCTCGACACCGAGGGGGAGCGCGCCGGCGAGCACGTGTTCATCGAGATGAACCCGCGTATTCAGGTTGAGCACACCGTCACTGAGGAGGTCACCGATGTCGATCTCGTGCAGGCGCAGATGCGCATCGCCGCGGGAGAGACCCTTGCCGACCTCGGCTTGACCCAAGACCAGATTCACCTGCGAGGGGCAGCCCTGCAGTGCCGCATCACGACAGAGAACCCCGCAGACGGCTTTCGCCCCGACCTCGGGCGCATCACGACGTACCGCTCGCCGGGTGGCGGCGGAGTCAGGCTCGACGGTGGCACCATTAACCCGGGTGCGCACATCAGCCCGCACTTCGACTCGATGCTCGCGAAGCTCACCTGCCGCGGGCGCGATTTCGAGGCAGCGGTCGTGCGCGCCAGGCGCGCGCTCGCAGAGTTTCGCATTCGCGGTGTAGCCACGAACATCCCGTTCCTGCAGGCAGTGCTCGATGACGCCGCATTCCAGGCTGGCGACGTTTCGACCTCGTTCATCGAGGAGCGGCCCGAGCTGCTCACGCTGAACAAGCCGAAGGACCGCGCGACCCGCATGCTGCAGTATCTCGCAGACGTGACGGTGAACCAGCCGAACGGCTCGCGCCCCGAAGGCGTTGATCCCTCGATGAAACTTCCTGTGATCGATCTCGACAACCCTGCGCCCGCCGGCCAACGCCAGCGCTTGCTCGAACTCGGGCCGGAAGGCTTCGCGAAAGCTCTGCGCGCGCAGAACGCACTCGCTGTGACCGAGACGACATTTCGCGACGCTCACCAGTCGCTGCTCGCGACGCGGGTGCGCACCCGCGATCTGGTCGCGGTCGCGCCGCATGTTGCGAGGCTCACTCCGCAGCTATTCTCGGTCGAGGCATGGGGCGGGGCGACGTATGACGTTGCACTGCGGTTCCTGAGCGAAGACCCATGGCAGCGCCTCGCTGCGCTGCGCGAAGCGATGCCGAACCTGCCGATCCAGATGCTGCTGCGCGGCCAGAATACGGTCGGCTACACGCCGTATCCTGCGCGCGTCGCCGAAGCGTTTGTTCGAGAGGCGGCCGCAACGGGCGTCGACATCTTCCGCATTTTTGACGCGCTGAATGATGTGAACCAGATGCGGGTGGCGATTGATGCGGTGCGCGAGACCGGCACAGCGGTTGCCGAGGTGGCACTCTGCTACACCGGCGACCTCATGAACCCGGCAGAGAACAAGTTCACGCTCGACTACTACCTGCGCCTGGCTGACCAGATCGTCGATGCCGGCGCCCATGTGCTGGCGATTAAAGATATGGCGGGTCTTTTGCGGCCCGCTGCGGCCGAGAGGCTCGTCACAGCCTTGCGCGACCGCTTCGAGCTGCCAGTGCACCTGCACACGCACGACACGCCAGGTGGGCAACTCGCCACGCTGCTCGCGGCGGCCAGGGCCGGCGTTGACGCGGTCGACGCTGCCTCCGCGCCTATGTCGGGAACCACCTCGCAGCCATCGCTCTCGGCGCTCGTCGCTGCTCTCGCGCACACCGAACGCGACACGGGGCTCGACGCAGACGCGGTGTACGGGCTCGAGCCCTACTGGAGCGCCGTGCGCGGGGCGTACCGGCCGTTCGAATCGGGGCTGCCCTCGCCGACGGGGCGCGTCTACACGCACGAGATTCCGGGCGGCCAGCTCTCGAACCTCAGGCAACAGGCGATCGCACTCGGCCTCGCCGACAACTTCGAGAAGATCGAAGACATGTATGCGTCGGCGGACCGCATTCTCGGGCGCATCCCGAAGGTGACGCCCTCTTCGAAGGTCGTCGGCGATCTGGCTCTGCACCTCGCAGCCGTCGACGCTGATCCCGCTGACTTCGAAGCAAACCCTCAAAAGTACGACATTCCCGACTCTGTCGTTGGTTTTCTCGCGGGCGAGCTCGGCGAGATCCCCGGCGGTTGGCCAGAACCGTTCCGCTCGAAGGTGCTCGCCGGCCGTAACGTGTCGATCAGCGTGGCCGGTGTGAGCGACGAAGACGCTGCCCTGCTGAACGGTTCCAGCGAAGAGCGCCGAGATGCCCTGAACCGCCTGCTGTTCGCCGGCCCAACGGCGCACTACCACTCGATGAGAGAGCAGTACGGCGACCTGTCGATCCTCGACACCAGCGATTACCTGTACGGCCTCGAAACCGGTGCCGAGCACGCGATCGATCTGTCGCGCGGGGTTCGTCTTTACGTCGGGCTCGAGGCGATCGGCGAGGCCGACGACAAGGGAATGCGTACCGTCATGGTGCGGGTGAACGGCCAGCTGCGCCCCGTGTTCGCAAAAGACGAGTCGGTGGCGGTGACGGTCGTGACCGCTGAGAAAGCCGACAAGAACGTGCCAGGACAGGTGGCGGCGCCGTTCTCGGGAACAGTCACACAGAAGCTAGCGGTGGGCGACACCGTCGAGGCGGGGCAGCCTGTCGCTACGATTGAGGCGATGAAGATGGAGGCAGCGATCACCGCGCCGGTGAACGGGCGTGTGGCGCGACTTGCCTTCGAGGGTGCGCGGGGAGTCGAATCGGGCGACCTCGTGCTGGTTATTGAAGAGACACCTGCCGCATGACGGTACGCGAAATTCGCAAGTTCGGGGATCCCGTGCTGCGCACGGTGTGCGAGCCGGTCGGCGAAATCGACGAGGGGGTGCGCTCGCTCGTCGCCGACCTGCTCGACACCGTTGCCTTCGACGGGAGGGCCGGGCTCGCTGCCACGCAGATCGGCTTCACGCAGCGCGCGTTCAGCCTGAACATCGACGGCGAGATCAGTTACGTGCTGAACCCCGAACTCGTAGAGGTCTCGGGGGAGCCGGTGCTCACCGGTGAGGGTTGCCTTTCGGTGCCCGAGCTGTGGTTCGAGGTGCTGCGCTACCCGCACGCGGTGGTGCGGGGGATCGACCTGAACGGCGACGAGGTCGTCATCGAGGGTGACGGGCTCATGGCGCAAGCGCTGCAGCACGAGTGCGATCACCTCGACGGCAAGCTCTACCTGAACCGCCTCGATCGCGAAAGTCGCGGCGAGGCGATGCGCCAGATTCGGGCCTCCACCTGGTTCTAAGCAAAGAAAAGAGCTGGTGCGACATGCGTCGCACCAGCTCTGATCCTTTTCGAAGAGCTACTTCGTGTCGATGGCCGAGGTCTCGGGGTTCTCGCCGTACATCTCGGCAATCTCCGCCGAGAAGTCGCGCAGAATATTGTCGCGCTTGATGCTCATCTTCGGAGTGAGGTGCCCGCTCGCCTCGGTGAACTCGGTCGGCAGAATGACCCACTTGCGAATGCTCTCGGCGCGCGACACGTACTTGTTGCCGTGATCGATTGCGCGTTGCACCTCGGCAAGCACGGCCGGGTTCTTCGCCGCCTCTTCGACCGACATATTCGCGTCGAGGCCATTGTTCTTCAGCCAGGTTGGCAGCATCTCTTGATCGAGCGTCACGAGCGCCGAGATGAACGGCTTTTGATCGCCGACCGCGACGACCTGGCCGATGACGGTGAACGACCGGATCGGGTCTTCGAGGCCGGCAGGGGCGACGTTCTTACCGCCCGCGGTCACGATGATCTCCTTCTTGCGGCCGGTGATGGTGAGGTAGCCGTCGCTGTCGAGCGAGCCGAGGTCGCCGGTGCGGAAGAAGCCGTCGTCGGTAAACACCGACTTGGTGGCCTCGGGGTTGTTCCAGTACTCCTTGAAGACATCGATGCCCTTGACCTCGATCTCGCCGTCGTCTGCGATGCGCACGGTGTGCCCCGGAAGTGCAGGGCCGACGGTGCCGATCTTGAACTTGTCTGGCAGGTTCACCGTCACGGGTGCGGTGGTCTCGGTGAGGCCGTAGCCTTCGAGAATCTTGATGCCGAGGCTGTGGTAGAAGTGGCCAAGGTAGTGGCTGAGCGGTGCCGACCCCGAGACGGCGTACTTCACGCGGCCGCCCATCTTCTCGCGCAGCGTCGAATAGACGAGCTTGTCGAAGAGCTTGAACTTGAGCGAGAGACCGAGGCCTGGCTTCTTGCCCGACATGACCGCCTGGCTGTGCTGCACGGCAACCTGCGCGGCAACGCGGAAGATCTTGCCCTTGCCGCCAGCCTCGGCGGTCTGCTCGGCCGAGTTGTAGACCTTCTCGAACACGCGCGGCACGGCGAGCAGGAAGCTCGGCTGGAACGAGCCGAGGGAGGGGAGCAGTTTTGTCGTGTCGGGCTGATGGCCGACACGAACGCCCGCGTGCACCGCAAGCACGGAGATGAACCGCGCGAAGACGTGCGCTAGCGTCACGAAGAGCAGGGTCGAAGCGCCGGGCTCGTTCACCACGTTGCCGAGGGCGGCAGCAGCGTTGCGCGACAGGTCGACGAAGTTCGAGTGCGTAAGCACGCAGCCCTTGGGTCGGCCGGTCGAGCCTGAGGTGTAGATGAGCGTTGCGGTGTCGTCGCCGTTCGCGATGTTTCGGCGGCGCTCGATCTCGTCGTCGGCGACCTCGGCGCCCGACTCGGTGAGCGCGCGCAGTGCGCCCTCGTCGAGGCGCCAGACGTGGTCGACACCGGCCGCCTCCGAACGAATCTCATCGAAGCGAGCCGCGTGCTCCGCCGTCTCGGTGATGATGCCGCGAGCACCTGAGTCCTCGAGAATCCACTGCACCTGCAGCGCAGACGAGGTTTCGTAGATCGGAACCATGACGGCACCGGCATAGAACAGCGCAAAGTCGACAAGGCTCCACTCGAACGATGTCTTGCACATGAAGCCGATCCGGTCGCCCGGCTGCACACCCGCTGCCGCAAACCCCTTAGCTACCCCGATGACCCGGCTGCGAAACTCTGCCGCGGTCATGTCGTTCCAGCCGTCGCCGTTCGGTGTCGCGAACAGCACTCGATCTGGCGTTGCCGCCACCCGCTGCTCGAGCAGATCGGTGACGTTGTCGCTCGCGACCGGCGGAATGAGGATCGGTGTTTCAGTGAGATTCACGGTAGCTCCTTCGATACCCGAAGTGAAGATAGAAAGATTCGCCGACGGCGGTGTTCGGGCTGGTAGGTCAAGCCTATTGCACGTGCATGAAAGGCGAGCCTATTCGCCGTGGGGTATCTACAAATCAGATATTCTGACTGCATGATCTACTGGTTTCTCAAGCACCTCGTCATCGGGCCGCTGCTGAAGACAATCTGCCGCCCATGGGTCGTCGGTGCTGAGAACCTTCCGGCAACCGGGCCGGTCATCATTGTCGGTAACCATCTCTCGGTGATCGACTCGTTCTTCATGCCGCTCATGATCGACCGCCGAGTGCATTTTCTCGCGAAGAGCGACTATTTCACGGGCAAGGGCCTGAAGGGCTGGTTCGTGAAGACTTTCATGCTTGCGGTTGGTCAGATTCCTATCGATCGCTCGGGTGGCAAAGCCTCCGAGGCCTCGCTGAACACGGGTCTCGCGGTGCTCGAACACGGCGACGTGCTGGCACTCTACCCCGAGGGCACGCGCAGCCCCGACGCTCGCCTCTACCGGGGGCGCACGGGAGTCGCGCGCCTGGTGCTCGAATCGGGTGCTGCCGTGGTGCCAGCTGTGATGATTGATACCGAGAAGTGCATGCCTATCGGTGCCAAGATTCCTCGGGTGCGTAGGATCGGCACAATCATTGGCAAACCGCTCGATTTCAGCCGGTTCGCCGGAATGAGTGCTGATCGCTTTGTGCTGCGCAGCGTCACCGACGAGATCATGGTCGAGATCCAGCGACTGAGCCAGCAGGAATACGTCGATGTGTACGCCTCAAGCGTACGTGCGCGCGTGCCGGCGAAGCGCTGAACGCCGATAGACTGGGCGGGTTGCGGTGCGACCGCAATACCCTTCTTCCCACCTCTTGAGAGCAGGCGAACGTGAGTCAGCAGACGGCCCAGAGCGTATCTACGAGCGCGCTGGAGCTCGACAGCTATCGCGAGCGCCAGGCGAAGCAGCAGCCGCCGTGGACCGACAAGGCAGCGGTGCAGGCCGCATCGGCAGAGCTTGCCGGTCAGCCACCCCTCGTGTTCGCGGGAGAGGTGGATCGCCTCCGTGAGCGTCTCGCCGCAGCTGCTCGTGGCGAAGCATTTCTGCTGCAGGGCGGCGACTGCGCCGAAACCTTCGAAGCCGCGACCGCAGACAAGATTCGCGACCGCGTGAAGACCCTGCTGCAGATGGCCGTCGTACTGACCTACGGCGCGTCGATGCCGGTGATCAAGGTTGGGCGCATGGCCGGGCAGTTTGCGAAGCCTCGCTCGAGCGAGACCGAGACGCGAGACGGGATCACGCTGCCCGCCTACCGTGGCGATATCGTAAACGGCTACGACTTCACACCTGAGTCGCGCGCGACAAACCCCGATCGCATGATTCGCGGGTACCACGTTGCGGCTTCTACGCTGAACCTGATCCGCGCGTTCACGCAGGGTGGCTTCGCCGACCTGCGGCAGGTGCACTCGTGGAATCAGGGCTTCGTCTCGAACACGGCCAACCAGCGCTACGAGGTGCTTGCGGCCGAGATCGACCGTGCGCTGCGATTCATGGAAGCGTGCGGCGTCGAGAGCGCGGCGCTCAACCAGACCGAGTTCTACGTGAGCCATGAGGCGCTGCTGCTCGACTACGAACGGCCGCTTGCACGCATCGACTCGCGCACTGGAACGCCCTACGGCACCTCGGGGCACATGCTCTGGATCGGCGAGCGCACTCGTGAGATCGATGGCGCGCACGTCGAGTTTCTCTCGAAGCTGCGCAACCCGATCGGGGTGAAGCTCGGTCCGACCGCGTCGGTCGACGATGCGATGCGCCTCATCGACAAGCTCGACCCCGAGCGCGAGCCAGGCAGGCTCACCTTCATCACCCGCATGGGCGCTGAGAAGATTCGCGACACGCTACCGCCGCTGCTCGCTGGCGTGCGCGACGCAGGGGCGACTCCGCTGTGGGTGACCGACCCGATGCACGGCAACGGCATCACCACCGCGAACGGCTACAAGACGCGCCGCTTCGATGACGTGATGAACGAACTGCTCGGCTTCTTCGAAGCGCACCGTGAAGCGGGCACGTTTCCCGGCGGCGTGCACATCGAGCTCACCGGTGATGACGTCACCGAGTGCCTTGGCGGCAGCGAGAACATCGACGAAGCGACGCTGGCGACGCGCTACGAGTCGCTCTGCGACCCGCGACTCAACCACATGCAGTCGCTCGAGCTCGCGTTTCTCGTTGCAGAAGAGCTGAAGAGGCGCGCGTAACTGCGCTGCAGGGAGGTGAAGGTCGTTCGATAGGGGGGTAACTCCTAGAGGTCGATCTTCGCCTTTACCTGTACCGTGGAACCCTTCTTGGCCTTCTCGCCCGCCTTCGGGTTGGTGCCGCTTGCGATGGCGAATGTGCGAAGCGAATCGGGCACATTGGTTGTGGCGTCGAAGCCGAGCGATGCCAGCAAGTCCATGGCCTCTTGCAGCGGCATGTCTTTTACGTCGGGAATCTCGACGAGTTCCGGCCCGAGCGAGATACTGAGGCCGACGGTTGAGCCGACTCGAAGCGTGTCTTCTGGAAGCACCGCTGAGATGACTTTGCCCTGCTCGATTTCGTCGTTATGGGCCTCACTGTTCAGCGAAGAGTCGACGGTGAGACCTGCGTCAGTGAGTGCCTTGGTGGCATCTTCGACGCTCAGCCCCGCGACCTGCGGCACCGAGCCCGCTGAGACGATCAGGTCGATTACCGCTTGTTCGGGGTAGGTCTCTCCGAGACCCTCACCCTTCATGTCTACGGCAAGAATCACTGTGCCCTTTGTGCCGCCGTCGAACTGCTGTTCAATGACCGAACCGAAGGTGAACCGTGCCGTCTCGATCTCTCGCTTCGCGTCTTCGACCGAGAGGCCGACGAGAGCGGGCACTGCGAGCAGTTCGGGACCGGTCGACTGGCAGAGCCGCACGGTACTCCCGCGATCAACGCGGGTGCCGGCCTTTGGCTCGGTGCGGGCGGCCAGCCCTGCCTCGACCTCGAGGCTCGAGCACTCGAACGGCTCTGCGACCAGGGTCGCCTCTTTGAGTGTTTGCTCAGCTGCGGCGAGGTCGAGGCCAGCCACCTCGGGAACAGGTATCGTCGACCCCGGCCCCTGCCCGAACCACCATCCGCCACCGGCGGCCAGCGCGACGAGCAGCGTGACGACCGCGGCGATCACACGCCCTCGCTTCGCTCGTTTGACGCTCAGGTCGCTAGCGTGCGAAACGGCGGAGCTTGCCGGTTGCGCAGCCCTGGGTGCAGCGGTGGTAGGCGCCTGGTCTGCGAGCTGCTGCCGATCGATATCGCTGAGCACCGCAGTTGACGGTGTAACGGTACCGAAGCTCGTGGTGGC
Organism: Leucobacter sp. UBA1945; assembly: GCA_002336855.1. Lineage (GTDB taxonomy): Bacteria > Actinomycetota > Actinomycetes > Actinomycetales > Microbacteriaceae > Leucobacter. The sequence goes on from DDEV01000053.1 coordinate 14,441, forward strand.
AGGAAGCACGGCTGTGGCGGCGAGGGAATCGCCTGCTCGTACCGCGCGAAGGTAATCGAGGGCTTCGCGCGCGCTGTCCGGTCTTGCGTCGGCATCTCGCCCGGTGGTCCACTGCACGAGCCTGTCAAACTCTTCGGGTACCTCGGGTGCAATCGACGAGGGTGCTGGTACGTCAGAGTGGGCGTGCTGGTAGGCGATCTGCATCGGCTGCTCGCCGGTGTACGGCTGGCGGCCTGTAAGCATCTCGAAGAGCATGATGCCGAAGGCGTAGAGGTCGCTGCGTGCGTCGGCGATCCCGCGCGTTACCAGCTCGGGCGACAGGTAAGCGATCGTTCCGAGCAGGGCCTGTCCCGTGGTCGTGTTCGCGCTGACCGCGCGCGCAAGGCCGAAATCGCCGATCTTGATGCGGCCGTCGTCGGCGAGCAGCACGTTCTCTGGCTTCAGGTCGCGGTGCACGATGCCCGACTCGTGGGCAGCAGAGAGGCCGGCAAGCACTGCCTCAGCGATCTCGGCGACCTGTTCGGTGGTCAGTTGACGCTGCTGCTTCAAGAGATCGCGCAGGGTGATGCCTGGCAGATACTCCATCACGAGGTAGGGCACCCCGTGCGCCTCGCCCTGATCGAAGACGTTGACGACGTTCGGGTGCCCGAGGCCGGCCGCGCTGCGTGCCTCCTGCTCGAAGCGGCGCGTGAAGTTCTCGTCGTCGGCGAGGTGGGCGTGCATGATCTTGATCGCCACGTTTCTGCCAAGCCGCAGATCGTCGCCGAGATAGACCATTGCCATACCGCCGCGGGCAATCTTTGAGCGCACGACGTATCTCCCATCGAGCATTTGCCCGATGAGCGGATCGACGGGGGCGGAGCTCACGCGCCGATTCTATTCAGCTTGCATGGGCCAGGCGTGGCGGCGCGCCGCCCCGAGCGGTTAGGCTGGTACACGTGCCTGAACTTCTGCCCTCCGACACCGTGTATCTGACCGTTCCCGAGCTCGTCGAGCGTTGGCAGATCACGCCGAGTCGCCTGCGCCGCATGATCGATGACCACTACCTCGCGGCGGTGCGCATCGACGGCGTGCTTCGAATCCCGGCTGAGTTCATCGCTGGCGACGAGCCTCTCAGCTCGCTCCGCGGCACGCTGCTCGCGCTGCACGACGCGGGGTTCAGCGGTGACGAGGCCGTGGCCTGGCTGCTGAACGAGAATGACGAACTGGGGGAGCGCCCGATCGCGGCGCTGAACGCAGGCCGCAAGAGTGCGGTGCGTCGCGCTACCCAGGCGCTCGCTTTCTAAAGCGCCACCTTCGAGGCGCGCTGCAGCCAGCCGCAACCTAGGCGATTCGCTTTGCGGCGCGATGGGCGAGCGCGATGAGACGCTCCCGCGTGCTCTTATCGAGCGGCGCGAAGTCGAGCGCGGCCTCGGCCCGTTCGACGTTGCGTGAGATCATTTGCTCGACCTGATTGACCGCATTGCTGCTGCGAATGGTGAGCTGCAGCATGCCGAGCTGTTCGTCGTCAAGAGATGCGTCGCCGAGCAACTCGTCGAAGATCAAGCGCTGCGTTGCCGGGAGTGACTCGCGCGCGAGCGTCACGAGCACCGTGCGCTTGCCCTCGAGTAGATCGTCGCCTGCTGGTTTGCCGGTGAGCTCCACATCGCCGAACACTCCGAGCAGGTCGTCGCGCAGCTGAAACGCTACTCCGACGGGCAGCCCAAACTCGCTCAGCGCCTGTTCCTGCTCGGCGGTTGCGCCCGCGAGCGCGCCGCCGATGAGCAGGGGCGCCTCGACGCTGTACTTTGCCGACTTGTAGACCAGCACCCTTGTCGAGCGTTCGAGCTGCTCCCGCTGCTCTGCGAACTCTGCTCGTTGCTCCTCGAGCACGTCGAGGTACTGACCCACGGCGACCTCGCTGCGCATGCGATTGAAGTGGGCCCTTGTCGCGAGCGCCACGGCCCGGTCGGCGACGGAGTCGCATGCTCGCTGCAGTAGTTCGTCGGCCCAAGACTGCAGCAGATCGCCGAGAAGGATCGCGGCGGCGACACCGAAGTGGGCCTTGCTGCCGCGCCAACCATGTTCGAGATGCAGCGCTTCGAAGTGGCGGTGTGCCGCCGGACGCCCCCGCCTGGTGTCCGAGCGATCGATCACGTCGTCGTGAATCAGCGCTGCGGCATGGAAGAGTTCGAGTGCGCAGGCCGCGTCGAGGACCGCGCCGAGGTCGCCGCCCGGGTCGCCTTCGAGGTCGAGCGGGCGCACCGCCTGAAACCCCAGCACTGCGAACTGCGCTCGCATGCGCTTGCCCCCGGCCAGATAGGCACGTGCTTCGGCGAGCAATGGTTCGGGGTCCGGGCCGAGCGCCTCGAGCTCCGAGAGATGCTGCGAAATCGTGTCGTCGATGCGCTCCTGAATAAGGCCTGCGAGTCGCGTGGTTTCTTGCACGTGGCTAGCCTAGCCGTGATCGCGCGACGTAGACTGGACGGAAGTCTTAGTTCAATTATCGGGAGGCCAAGATGGCGCTGTCAGAACGCGAGCAGCAACTGCTCGATGATATGGAGCGACGGCTGTACCAGAGCGAGGCCGACGTGATGCAGACGGCGCACGCGAGCAGTCGTTTGAACTTGCGTTCGCTCGTGCTCGGCATTCTCGTGGTGCTCGCGGGAATAGGTGCGCTCATTGCGGGCGCTGCTTTTCAGATGTTCTGGCTCGGCCTTGTTGGGTTCGCCATCATGCTGGCGGGCTCGTTGTTGGCCTTCTCGAAACGTGAGGGCGATCTCGATGCTTCGACCGGCGGTTCGGGAACGACGAAAGCGCGCGAATCGCGAGAGTCTCTCAGCGATCGAATGAATCGACGCTGGGAAGAGCGCATGGACGGCGAACGCTAGGTCAGAAGGCGCGTCGGCTTCGCCCGACAACATTTCGCTTCAGGGCGGTGGATCTCTCCACCGCCCTTTTTTGTGCGCTCGAAGACTCGGGCCGGGGGAGTCCAGTGGAGTACGTGGTGTGAAGTGGAGCAAAAAGTGGAGGAATTATGAGTGAAGTGGGGGGAAGTGGGGTAAAGTGGTGTTGCGGGGTTCGTGAATAGCGGATCCCGCGCCAACTAATCACCAAGGCGGGGAGGGAGCGGCCATGTTTCTCGGCACCTTCACCCCGAAGCTTGATGACAAGGGCCGCCTGATCCTTCCCTCGAAGTTTCGCGACGATCTCGCCGAGGGTCTCGTGATCACCCGCGGGCAGGAACGCTGCTTGTACGTGTTCAGCGAGAGCGAGTTCGCGCAGATGCACGACCGCATTCGCGAGGCTCCCATCACGTCGAAACAGGGCCGTGATTACCTGCGTGTGTTTCTCTCTGGCGCGCATGCCGAGACTCCCGACAAGCAGGGTCGCGTCACCGTGCCGGCTGCACTGCGCCAGTACGCGAGCCTCGACCGCGGCNNCAAGAATCAGCATTCGCCGACATCGAGGAGGAGGTGATCCCGGGCATGTTCTGATCCGGTTCTCGTGGTTTCTCGTCTACCACCCTGACGCACTTCCCCGGCGCCAGGTGGGCTGACGGGGAACCAGGAGCACCGATCGCACCCGAAGCGCATATGACCGAAATCACACAAGATCCCGGATCGCTGCACACTCCCGTGCTGCTCGAACGCTGTCTCGAGCTGCTCGCACCCGTCGCCTCGCGTCCCGGGGCGGTGATCGTCGACGCAACCCTCGGAATGGGCGGACACAGCGAAGCGCTGCTCGAGGTGCACCCCGACCTCACTCTCATCGGCCTCGACCGCGACACCGAAGCCCTCGAGCTGGCAGGTCGTCGTCTTGCGAAGTTCGAGGATCGCCTGATCCGCGTGCACACCGTCTACGACGGCATCGAGAGCGCGGTGCGCGGCGCCGGTTTCGATCGCATCGACGGCGCGCTCTTCGATCTCGGCGTCTCGTCGCTGCAGCTCGACGAGGCAGAGCGCGGATTCGCCTATGCCCAGGATGCGCCGCTCGACATGCGCATGGACCAGAGCAGTGGAGTTACCGCAGCAGAGGTACTCGCCACCGCGAGCGAGGGGCGGCTGCGGGCGATCTTCGAGCGCTACGGCGAGGAGCCGCTCGCCGGCCGCTACGCCCGAGCAATCGTTGCCGCGCGCCAGGAGGCTCCCATCGAACGAAGCCTGCAGCTCGTCGACGTGCTGCAACAGGCGACCCCCGCGAAGATCAAAGATCAGCGCCACCCCGCTAAGCGCGTCTTTCAGGCGCTGCGTGTCGAGGTGAACGCCGAACTCGTAGCGCTCGAGGCGGCGATACCAGCGGCGCTCGGTCTGCTCAGCATGGGCGGGCGAGCTGTCGTGATGGCCTACCAGTCGCTCGAAGACCGCTTCGTGAAGCGACTCTTCGCCGAAAGAAGCAAGTCGACCGCGCCGCAGGGTCTGCCCGTCGAACTGCCAGAGCACAGGCCGGAGTTCAAGCTGCTCACTCGGGGTGCCGAGCTCGCCGACGAAGAAGAGCGCGCGCGCAATAGCCGCGCGATCCCCGTGCGGCTGCGTGCTGCCGAACGAGTGAGGGAGGCCGCACTGTGAGTGCAAACACCGTGCCGCTGAACCGCGACGCACTGCGGCAGGCCGCGGGCGACGCCGACTGGTTGCTCACCTCACCCGCGAGTTCACCCGCTCGTGCCCCGCACGCGAAGCCGGATCTTCGCGCAGTTCCCGACGCTCGGCCGCGGACGCGCCGGCTGAGCCCGCTCGTCGGTGCGCTCACTGCGGTCGGAGTGATCCTCACCACTCTGTTTGCGCAGCTCGGACTGAGCATCGCGGTGTCGCAGGGCGCGTACGAAGCCCGCGCGTTGCAGGCAGAGTTGCGCGACCTGACCCGCGTCGAACGGGTGCTCTCGCAGAACACAGACAAGCTCTCGTCGCCGCAGAACCTTGCAGACAACGCCGCGAAGCTCGGAATGGTGCAGAACACCACTCCGGCAACACTGCGATTGAGTGACGGCGCCGTGCTCGGTGCGCTCGGCGGACCCACCGCCGCGATTGCCACGAGCCTCGTGCCGAACGCAACGCTCGAAGGGCTGCCGGTGGTCGATGCCGAAGGGCTGCTGACCGAGCGGAATCCGGAACAGGCCGCTCAGGCTGAGGCTCTCGCAGCGCAAGCGGCGATACCGTGGGAGGGGCCACTGCCCGCACCGCAAACCCACTAGTGCGTGAGCACTGATCAGGAGCCCCCATCATGCCGAAACTGCGCCCGCTCGCCGCGCGAAGGCTCATCGCGCTGGCGGTGATCTTGATAGGTGCGGTGGTCTTCACGGTGCGGCTCGTCGATCTGCAAGTGGTGCAGGCGCCACAGTTGAATGCTGAGGCGCTCGACAAGCGGGGAGTGCCGGTCACGATTCCCAGCCTTCGTGGCGACATCGTCGACCGCAACGGGGTGGTGCTCGCCACAACCGATGAGCGCTACGACGTACAGCTCTCGCCGAAGAACGTGAGGCTCAACGACGGAAAGTTCTGGCGCACGGCCGAGAAGCAGGTTACCGCAGAAGAAGCGTTTGCCGAGATCGGCGCGATTACGGGGCAGCAGCCTGAAGAGATCGCGAAGATCGTCGACGATGCGCTCGCAGAGAACCCGAAGTCCGACTTCGCCTACGTCAAACGCAGCGTCGACCTGACTGCGCTGAACGCGCTGAAGAAGCTCGACATTCCGTGGCTCACCTTCGACGTGAACAACCAGAGGGTGTACCCGAATGGTGCGGTCGCCGGCAGCGTCGTCGGGTTCGTTGGATCTGACGGCCAGCCTCAGGCCGGCGTCGAGCTCTCGCAAGACGAGTGCCTCGTCGGTGTCGATGGCGAGGAGACCTACGAGAAGGGTGCAGACGGTGTGCGCCTGCCGGGCAGTGTGGTGGTGACGAAGACCGCCGAGAACGGCGGCACGGTGCAGCTCACCATCGATCGCGATCTGCAGTACGAGGCTCAGCAGGCCATCAATAGGCAGGTTGAGGCTGAGAATGCAGAGTACGGGTTGCTCACTGTGATGGACGCGAAAACTGGCGAGCTGCTTGCGATCGCCGAGGATCACTCGGTCGATCCGAACGACGTCGACGCCACTCCAGCTGATAAGCGCGAGGCGAGATCGTTCACCTATCCCTACGAGCCGGGGTCGACCTTCAAAACTCTGACGGCGGCAGCCCTGCTCGATCAGGGCGCCGCGACCATTAACACACCGAACCTGACCCCGTTTCGCTGGGATCCGGAGCCCGGCGTCACGTTCGCCGACTCCGATTTTCACGGCGACATGCCGTGGACGCTCAGCGGCATCATCGTGAACTCTTCGAACGTCGGCATCTCGATGCTGGGATCGCGCCTCGATGAGCAGACCCGATACGACTACCTGACAAAATTCGGCATCGGCGAGGAGACGAGCACGGGAATGCCGCTCGAAAGCTCGGGAACGCTGTATGAACCGCAGGACTGGGATCGCCAGACGAGCTACAACACGATGTTCGGGCAGGGGCTCTCGAGCACGATTATTCAGACCGCGAGCGCGTATCAGGCGATCGCGAACAATGGTGAGCGCATTCCGCCCACTCTCGTCAAAGGCTGCGTCGACGCCAACGGCGAGGTGACCGAGCGCAAGGGGGAGGACCCGGTGCGTGTGATCTCGCCAGAAGCCGCCGCCGACACGCGGAAGATGCTCGAGGCGATGGCGACAGAGGGGTGGATCGCAGAGGACATCGGCATTGGCGGGTACCGCCTCGGCGGCAAGACCGGCACCGCCGAGCAGAGCGATGGCGAAGGCGGCTACCGTTCTGACTACGTCTACAGCTACGCAGGTATGCTGCCGATGGACGACCCGCAGTACGTGGTGGTAGCCACCGTGGCCTACCCGAAAGCGAACAGAAGCAGCATCGTGGCGGTGCGGGCCTGGCGAGACGCAGCTGAGGCCGTTATTCGTACATTCCACGTTCCGCCTTCGAACGGCGCGTACGAGCCGCTGCAGCTGACCTATTGAGCCAGTCGGGGGTCACGTGGGCAACGAGAGAGATGGGTAGGATCGACTGGTGACCAGCAACGACCCAGGGATCGAACAGGACGCCCGTAGCATTCGCCCCTCACGCCCCGCGGGTGAGAGGCTTGAGGCCTTGGCTGAGCAGTTCGGGCTTTCGAGCGACGCCCCGGAGGCGGCGCTGCAGACGCTTGTGACGGGTGCCACCCTCGATTCGCGCGACGTGCGCCAAGGCGACCTCTATCTCGCGCTGCCTGGAGCGCGCCGCCACGGGGCCGAGTTCGCCGCGCAGGTGGAGGCGCAGGGCGCGTCCGCGATCCTCACCGACGAAGCAGGTGCTGCCCTCGCGGAGGCGGCCGGCGTCGAACTGCCGGTGCTCGTGGCGCCAGGCGATCCTCGCGCCATCGCAGGTGCCGTTTCAGCGACGGTGTACGGGACGGCACGGCTCGGTGCAAAAGTATTCGGCATCACCGGTACCAACGGCAAGACGAGCATCGTCTATCTGCTCGCCGAACTGATGCGCGCCGCTGGCCTTAAGACCGGGCTGAGCTCGACCGCCGAGCGCCGGGTGGGCGACACCGTGATCACCAGCTCGCTCACGAGCCCCGAGGCACCCGAGTTGCACGGCCTACTCGCCCGAATGATCGAACAGCAGGTCGAGGGCATCGCGATTGAGGTCTCGGCTCATGCGACTGCCCGCCACCGCATCGACGGCGTGAACTTCGACGTGGTGGCGTTCAACAACTTCTCGCGAGACCATCTCGATGATTTTGGTGACATGGAGACCTATTTCGCTGCGAAGCTCGCGCTGTTCGCACCCGAGCACGCGAAGCAGGCTGTCGTCGTGGTTGACGGCCCATTCGGGCAGCGCATCGCGCGCGAGTCGAAGATTCCGGTCACGACGCTCGCCACCGAGTATGGCGTGAATGCCGACTGGCATCTCGCGATCACCAGCCAGAATCTCGACGGGGTGAGCTTTGTATTGCAGGGCCCAGGCGGTGCGCACTTTCGGGGCAGCGTGCCGGTGTTCGGCCGGTTTATGGCAGAGAACGCGGCGCTCGCGCTCATCATGCTGCACCAGGCGGGAATCTCGATCGAGCGCGTGGCCGCGGGCCTGAGCGGGGGGCGCATCCCTGTGTATATTCCGGGCCGACTTGAGGCGATCAACCCCGAGGCGCCTCTCGATCGCGCCCCGCGCTTCTACGTCGACTACGGGCACACTCCCGGGAGCTTCGAGGCGACGCTCGACGCGCTCGCAGAGGTGGCGCCCGGACGCATTCTCTTCATGTTCGGTGCCGACGGCGACCGCGACACCGACAAGCGCGGCGAGATGGGGCGAATCGCTGCGAAGGGCAGCGACGTCGTGATCATCTGCGACTACCACCCCAGAAGCGAGCCGCCAGAGGCGATCAGGGCGCAGCTGATCGAGGGGGCGCTCAGCGCGAACCATGCCGAGGTGCTCGAGGTGCCAGACGCCCGAGAGGCGATCAGGCGCGCCATTTCGCTTGCCGATCCCGGCGACGTTATTCTGTATGCCGGCCCAGGGCACGAAGATTTTCAAGAAGTCGCCGGTGCGCAGCTTGCGTATTCGGCGAGAGACGAAGTACGCGGGGCTCTCCGCGAGGCGGGAATGCTCGAGTGATTGCACTGACACCATCTGAGATCGCAGACGCGATCGGAGGCCGCCTCGTGCACGCGCGGGGCGGCGCCGAAGAGGCACCCGTCACCGCGCAGTCGCAGACCGATTCGCGCGAGGTTGCCCCCGGTGAGATCTTCGTTGCTCGGCGCGGCGAAGAGACAGACGGGCACCTGTTTGCCGCTCAGGCCGTCGACCGCGGCGCTGCGCTGCTGATTGTCGAGCGCGAGACCGATGACCGCGTGCCGCAGATCGTGGTCGATGACGCGACGCTCGCGCTCGGGCGCCTCGCGAAGGCCGTCGTGCGCCTCGCGCTCGATGCGGGCAAGCTGCGCATCGTCGGCATCACCGGTTCGAACGGCAAGACCACCACCAAGAACCTCGTGGCGGCGATGGCCGAGCGCGTCGGCCCGACGGTTGCCAGCGCGAAGTCGTTCAACAACGAGGTCGGTGGTCCACTCACTATGCTGCGCGTCGAGGCCGATACTGAGACGCTCGTCGCAGAGATGGGCGCGAGCGCCGAAGGTGAGATCGCGAGACTCACCGACATGGCGCCCCCGCACATCGGAGTGGTGCTCTCGGTTGGGCTCGCCCATGCGGGTGAGTTCGGCGGCATCGAGACCACGTTTCGCACGAAGAGCGAGATGGTGCGCGAGCTTCCAGAGACCGCCGTCGCTGTGCTCAACCGCGATGACCCCTGGGTGTCGCGCATGGCAGAGCTCACTAGGGCACGCATCGTCTGGTTCGGTCAGCACAGCGAGTCAGCGGTGCGCGCAAGCGACATCGAGGGATCGGCCGAGGGCACGACGTTCACGCTGCACCTCGGGGGCGAGTCGCTGCCTGTGCACTTCAGGGTGCTTGGCGAGCATCACGTCGCGAACGCGATGGCGGCTGCGGCTATCGGCCTTGAGCTGGGCCTGACCCCAGCACAGATCGTTGAGACGCTCGAATCGGCGACCCTCGCGGCCCCAGGCCGCATGCAGGTTCTGCCGGGGCGCGACGGCATCACCGTGATCAACGACGCATACAACGCCAGCCCCGACAGCATGAGCGCGGCGCTCAAGACCCTCGCCCAGATCGGCAAGCCTGGGGCTCGCACGGTCGCGGTGCTCGGCGCGATGAGCGAGCTCGGCGACCTCGCGGGCGAAGAGCACGACCGCATCGGCCTGCAGGTCGTGCGTCTCGGCATCAGCGAGCTCGTCGTCGTCGGCAAGGAGGCGCGCAGGCTGCATATCAGCGCGATCAACGAGGGGTCGTGGGACGGCGAGAGCGTCTTCTTCGAAGATCACGACGAGGCGCTCGCGTATCTTTCGCAAACGGTGCAGCCCGGTGATACCGTGCTCGTAAAGTCTTCGAACGCCGCAGGCCTGCAACGCCTCGGCGACCGACTGGGGGAGGCGCTCGCATGATCGCACTGCTGATCGCCGGGGCATTCTCGATGCTCTATTCGTTGCTGCTCACCCCGGTATTCATTCGCATCTTCAACCGCTTGCGCTGGGGCCAGCCCATCCGCGTCGACGGCCCGAAGGAGCACGAGGTCAAGCGTGGCACCCCGACAATGGGCGGCATCATCTTTCTCTCGGGATCGGTGATCGCCTATTTCGTCGGCAAGCTGCTGATGGGTGAAGATCCGTCGCCTTCTGCGCTGCTCGTCATATTCATGGCGCTCGGCGCAGGCCTCGTCGGGTTCATCGACGACTACATGAAGACACGCAAGCAGAACTCCGCCGGTCTCGGCGGCTGGGCGAAGATTGTCGGCCAGATCGTCATCGCGGTCACGTTTGCGTTGCTCGGGTTGCAGTTTGCGAACGAGAACGGAGTGACCCCCGCTTCGACGCAGATCTCGATTTTCCGCGACCTGCCGGTCGACTTCATGACCTTGGGCACCGTCGCGGGTGTGCTCGTGTTCGTGATCTGGGTGATGATCATCACGACCGCGACCACCAACGCCGTCAACGTCACCGACGGGCTCGACGGGCTGGCTACCGGGGCCGCGATTTTCGCGTTCGGCGCGTACTTCATCATCGGGTTCTGGAAGTCGGCGCAGAACTGCGCCACGACCGCGGGCGAGCTCGGCTGCTACGTCGTGCGGGATCCGATGGATCTCGCGGTGATCTCGGTCGCGTTTCTCGGCGGGCTCGCCGGGTTCCTGTGGTGGAACACGAACCCGGCCCAGGTCTTCATGGGCGACACCGGCTCGATGGCCATCGGTGGCGCGATCGCGGCACTCGCAATGCTCACCCGCACCGAGCTGCTGCTGCTGCTCATCGGCGGGCTCTTCATCGTTGAGACCGGCTCGGTGATTCTGCAGCGAATCTACTTCAAGGTGACCAAGGGCAAGCGCATCTTCCGCATGAGCCCCATCCACCACCACTTCGAGCTCAAAGGCTGGGCTGAGAATACCGTCGTGGTGCGGTTCTGGCTTGTCGCGGGGCTCTTCGTAATCGTTGGTATCGGCGCGTTCTACGCCGAGTGGCTGCTGCAGCAGTGATGAGTGAACGGAGCACGCAGGTGAGCGACAGGGTAGCGGCGCTACGCAGCTGGCACGACGATTGGTCGGGGCTTCGCGTCGCGGTGCTCGGGCTCGGCATGACCGGGTTTTCGGTGGCCGACACCCTGGTAGAGCTCGGCTCTCGGGTTCGCGTGATTTATGGCGGCGAGGATCCCGATCGCGAGCGGCTGCTCGACGTGATTGGGGCCGAGCGGGCCATGCTTCGGGGCGACGATGCGCAGCTCGCCGACCTCGTCGAGTTTGCCCCCGAGCTCGTGGTTGTGTCGCCGGGCTATCGCCCCGACCACCCGCTGACCTCGTGGGCCGAGGCGCACGGTGTCGCGGTCTGGGGTGATATCGAGCTGGGCTGGCGTCTGCGCGATAAGACGAACCGCGTCGCCGACTGGATCTGCGTGACCGGCACGAACGGCAAGACGACCACGTCGCAGTTGACCGCGCACATGCTCGTCGCCGGCGGCCTGCGGGCGGCGCCCGTCGGCAATATCGGCGTGCCCATTCTCGATGCGCTGCGCGATCCGCAGGGCTACGACGCGCTCGTCGTCGAGCTTTCGAGCTTTCAGCTGCACCGGCTGGGTTCGGAGTCGGCTAGCGGAGTGTCACCGTATGCGAGCGTGTGCCTCAACATCGCCGACGATCATCTCGATTGGCACGGATCCTTTGACGCCTATGTCGCCGCGAAGGCGAACGTGTACGAGCGCACGCAGGTGGCGTGTGTCTACAACCGCGCAGACGAGCGCACAATGCGCATGGTCGAAGAGGCCGACGTGGTCGAGGGCGCTCGCGCCGTGAGCTTCGGGCTCGACAGCCCGCCGTCGAGCGGATTCGGGGTGGTCGAGGGGCTGCTGCTCGATCGCGCGTATCACGCCGAGCGCCGCAACGAGGCCTACGAGCTGGTGTCGGTCGAAGAGCTGAGCCAGCGTGGCTTGCACGCGCCGCATATGGTGCAGAACATTTTGGCGGCCGCCGCACTCGCGAGGTCTCGGGGAGTGGAGCCTGCCCAAATCGCTCAGGCCATCTTGAGCTTTCAGCCCGACCCGCATCGAGTGCAGCGCCTCGGCACCGTGCGTGAGGTGCAGTGGATCGATGACTCGAAAGCGACGAACGCGCACGCGGCAGATGCCTCGCTGCGCGCGTTCGACGACGTGGTGTGGGTCGTCGGTGGGCTGCTCAAAGGTGTAGATATCGGGTCCCTCGTAGCCGCACACGCCTCACGCCTGCGCGGGGCCGTCGTGATCGGTGCTGAGCGGGTGGCCGTGCTCGAGGCGCTTCGGCGACACGCACCCGAGGTCCCGGTGATCGAGGTCTCGCCGGTGCAGACTGAAGACACGATGACCGACGCGGTGACCGCGGCGCTTTCGCTCGCTCAGGCTGGCGACACGGTGCTGCTCTCGCCTGCGGCGGCCTCGATGGATCAATTCACTGACTATGCGGATCGCGGTCGTCGATTTCAGGCGGCGGTGAGGGCGCTCGGCGGTGACGCGCTCAGTGGAGGTGACGCGGGTGACGACGACACAGCGGCCGGGGGCGCAGGCGCCTGATTCTGCGGGAGGCGCGAGCGGCTTCGCCCGCATCATGCTCGGCTCCGAGCTGAGGGTTTCTGCGAACCTCACCGTTGTCGCGCTTTACTCGATCACCTTTCTTTTGGTCGGCATCGGGCTCATCATGGTGCTTTCGTCGTCGTCGATCACGTCGTATCTCGACGACCAGGGCTTCTTCGGGAGCTTCTGGAAGCAGGCCACCTACGCGCTCATCGGCGTGCCGCTGATGCTGCTGGTGTCGCGGTTTCCGCTCTGGTTCTGGAAGAAGTGGGCGTGGTGGCTGCTCGGCTTCGGCGTCTTGCTGCAGCTGCTGGTGTTCACGCCGCTCGGGGTTGAGGTCTGGGGCAACCGAAACTGGATTCAGATCGGCGGCTTCGGCGGTCAGCCGTCCGAGATGCTGAAGCTTGCCCTGATCGTATGGATCGGCGCGGTCCTCGTAAAGAAAGAACCCCTGCTCGGTCAGGTGAAGCACGAGTTCATTCCCATCGTGTTTCCGGGGGCCCTGCTCGCCATCGGCCTGGTGCTGGCCGGGCGAGACCTCGGCACCGCGATGATCATGGGCGCGGCCGTGCTCGGAGCTATGGTCTTTGGCGGCCTGAACTGGCGCACTATCGGGCTCACCGTTGCGGGCGGCCTTGCGGGCGTGCTCGTGCTCGTGATCACGAGCCCAAACCGCATGATGCGTCTGTTCAGCTTCGCCGACGGTCACGCCGACTACAGCGGCACGGGGTGGCAGCCGACGCACGCGCTCTGGGCATTCGCCGGGGGCGGCGTCTTCGGCGTCGGCCTCGGAGGGTCAAAGGCAAAGTGGTCTTGGCTGCCTGCCGCAGATAATGACTACATCTTCGCCATCATCGGCGAAGAGCTTGGCATGGTCGGCGCGCTGCTGGTGATCGTGCTGTACGTCGCGCTCGCCATTGTGATGCTGCGCGCGATCGGCCGGGCGCGAGACAGATTCGGTAAGGCCGTGATCGGCGGCATTCTCGTGTGGATCGTCGGGCAGGCTTTCGTGAACATGGCGGTCGTGATGAACCTGCTGCCGTCGCTCGGCGTGCCGCTGCCGCTCATCAGCGCTGGCGGTACGGCGTTGATCGCCTGTCTGCTCGCAATGGGGGTGGTCGTCTCGATCGCGAGAGACGGCGACGAATATCAAGAAGAACTCGCGCGAGCACGAGCGTGATGAGAGGATCGGCAGAACGTTGACGAAGTACCTGCTCGCTGGCGGTGGCACCGCTGGGCATGTGAACCCTTTGCTCTCACTCGCCGACCTCGTGTCGAAGCTCGAGGCTGACGCCGAGATCGTGGTGCTCGGCACCGCGGAGGGCCTCGAGGCGAGGCTGGTGCCGGAACGCGGGTACGAGTTGCAGACGATCGATCGTCTGCCGTTTCCGCGTCGCCCGAACGGTTATGCGCTGAAATTTCCAGCGAAGTACGCGCGCGCGGTCAAACGTGTGCGTGCGCTGATTCGAGAGCGCGGCATCGATGTGGTCGTCGGGTTCGGCGGGTACGCCTCGGCGCCGGCGTATCGCGCGGCCTACCTCGAACGCGTGCCGTATGTCATTCACGAGGCGAACGCGAAGCCTGGCCTCGCGAACAAACAGGGTGCACGTCGCACCCGCTATGTCGGTGTGACATTTGCAGGCACCCCGATTGCGCACGCCACGGTGACCGGAATGCCGCTTCGCCCCGAGATCACTACCCTCGACCGGTCAGCACTTCGTGCAGAGGCTCGCGCGCACTTCGGCCTCGACCCGGCGCGCCGCACCCTGCTCGTCACCGGCGGTTCGCAGGGCGCTCGGGCTATCAACCGCGCAATCAGCGGCTGCGCCGAAGAGATCGTCGGGGCCGGCGCGCAGGTGCTGCACGTGTGGGGCGGCCTCACCGAACTCGAAGACCCGGGCGTTGACGGTTACCACGTCATTCCGTACTGCGACCGCATGGATCTCGCTTTCGCCGCCTGCGAACTTGCGGTGTCACGTGCCGGCTCGACTACCGTGAGTGAACTCTCGGGCCTCGGCGTGCCCGCGATTCTTGTTCCGTACTCGTCGGGCAACGGTGAGCAGCGGTTTAACGCGGCAGGTGTGGTGCGTGCAGGTGGTGCGATCCTTGTCGAAGATAATGAGTTGACCCCCGAATGGGTGCGCGGCACACTCATTCCGCTGCTCACTGACGACGCGGCGCTCGCCGAGATGTCTGCGCGAGCTGTGACCGTGGGAACACTCGACGGCACCGAGCGGTTGTACGATCTTGTGCGGGCCGCGCTCGAAGCAGGCAACGCCACACAGGCATAGTCGTCTCAGACGACATGAAGGAGAAGCAATGATTTACCCCGACCTCGAGATGGAGATTCCGCAATCGCTCGGGCGCGTGCATTTCGTGGGTATCGGCGGCTCCGGCATGAGCGGGATCGCCCGCATGATGCATGAGGCGGGCGTCCCCGTGACCGGCTCGGACCGCAGCGCGAGTTACACGACCGAGGCACTCGAGCGACTCGGCGTGCGCGTATCGATCGGGCACGATGCCGCAAACGTCGGCGATGCAGACACGCTCGTCGTCACTGGTGCGCTCTGGCAGGACAACCCCGAGTATCAGTACGCGCTTGCGCACGGCCTGCCCGTGCTGCATCGCTCGCACGCGCTCGCGTGGCTCGCGCGTCGCGGCCGTCTCATGGCCGTCGCGGGAGCACACGGCAAGACCACCTCGACGGGCATGCTCGTCACGGGGCTCATCGGCGTCGGGGCAGACCCGTCGTTCGTCAACGGCGGCGTCATCGAGTCGCTCGGCGTGAGCTCGGGCTCGGGCAGCGGCGAACTCTTCGTGATCGAGGCAGACGAGAGCGACAAGTCGTTTCTGCTCTACGACACCGCTGTTGCTCTGGTGACGAACGTCGACCCAGAGCACCTCGACTTCTACGGTTCGCGCGAGGCATTCATGCAGGCCTTCGTCGACTTCGCGCTCGGCGCTCGCGAGCTGCTCGTAATTTCTGCCGACGACCCGGGCACCCGCGAGGTGCTCGCTGCGCTTGCTGCGGCCGAAGACGGGCGCCCGCGGCCCACGATTCGCACGTTCGGTGAGCGTGAGGGCGCCGACGTGCGCATCGTGGCGATCGACGATTCCGGGCCCGTGAAGTTCACGGTCGAGGTCGAGGGCGAACGCTACTCCTCGCAGCTCGCCGTCTACGGGCGTCACAACGCGGTGAACGCGGTCGGTGCGCTCGCGGTGCTGACCGGGCTCGGCTACGAGCCGGGAGCGGCGCTCGAAGCGATTTCGCAGTTCGGCGGCACGAAGCGTCGCTTCGAGTTTCATGCCGAGGTCGGCGGCGTGCGCGTCTACGACGACTACGCTCACCACCCGACCGAGGTGGCGGCTCTGCTCGACTCGGCGCGCGCCGTGGTCGACGAAGGGCGGCTTATCGCGATTCATCAGCCGCATCTCTTCAGCCGAACCTCGATGTTTCACCGTGAGTTCGCCCAGGTGCTCGAGCAGGGTGCCGATCATACGGTCGTGCTCGAGGTCGACGGTGCTCGCGAGGATCCCGTTGCCGGTGTAACGGGCGAGCTCGTGTCGAATGACTTTGCCGACGCGTCGAAGGTCGCCTACGTCGACGATTGGCAGCGCGCCGCCGACTACCTTGCCGAGTTCGCGAGGCCGGGTGACGTCATGATCACGATGAGCTGCGGAACGGTCTATCGGATTATTCCGCAGGTGGTCGAGGCGCTTCGCGGGCGCTTCGAACGGTCATGAAGCGGCCGGGCGGCTTCGACGGCGGCGAGGCGCGGCCCGAACCGGTAGCGCCTGCGCGCGTGCCGGTGTCCAATGCCGCGCCGGCCCCCGAGCCTGTGGCAGCACCGCAACCTGCACATGAGCCCGCT
>DDEV01000135.1 GCA_002336855.1 Leucobacter sp. UBA1945
CCCTTCGCCTCGATGCGGTAGCGAATGTTCGGCCTGTCGAAGCTCGACACGAAGTGCTTCGCGCGCCCGAGGTGCAGTCGTTCGGTGATCTCGCGATGCGTCTCGGGGGTAGCAGTCGCGGTGAGGGCGATGCGCGGCACGTCGGGCCACTCCTCGGCCAGAGCTCNNTAGTCGGGCCGGAAGTCGTGCCCCCATTGCGACACGCAGTGGGCCTCGTCGATTGCGAATAGCGCGATGCGCCCGCGCCGCAGCAGCTCGACCGTGCCAGGGGCGCTCAACCGCTCGGGGGCGAGGTAGAGCATGTCGAGCTCGCCCTGAACATAGGCGCGCTCGACGGCCTGGCGATTCTCGCTCGACATTGTCGAGTTGAGTGCCGCCGCACGAACGCCCACGAGCTGCAGCGCCGCGACCTGGTCGTGCATGAGTGCCACGAGGGGCGAGAGCACGATTCCGGTGCCCTCTCTGCAGAGCGCGGGCACCTGGTAGCAAATCGACTTGCCGCCGCCGGTGGGCATCAGCACCACGGCGTCACCGCCGGCAGTCACGTGCTCGACGATCTGCTGCTGATCACCCCTGAACGAGGCGTAGCCGAACACCTCGGCGAGCACCTGCGTCGGGTTCAGAGCGGTCATCGAGCGCGTTGCTTACTGCTGAGTTTCGGGGCGAGGATCAGCCTCGCCTGCGTCGGCCTCGTCATTCACGGGCGCCGCCGCCTCGTCTTGACCCGCCGCATCGGTCGCCGTCGCGTCGACGGCAAGAGCCGCGTCGCGTTCGGCGATCTCGGCCGCGAGCTCCTCTTGAATTTCGGCGCGGTACTTTGCGCGGCGCAAGCGCCGCACCATGTCGAAGCCCAAGAAGAACAGTGCAATAGCGAGCAGCGCGACCACCAGAAAACCGCCAACACCCGGCGTCACTTTGTTGGGATCGAACGGTTCTTTCTCGGCCGCCTCGGCCAGCAGCGTCGTCAGCTGCGCCGCGTGCGTCACGAATGTCATGCGTGCTCCTCTGTAATTCCCTGGAACAGGTCGGTCTCGAACTCGCTTGTGGCGACCCGCGACGCCGCGAGTCGGTAGTCTTCAGACGGCCAGGCCTCGCGCTGCAACTCGTTCGGCCAGAAGAAGAACGAGCTGTCGGGTGCGACCTGGCTGGCGTGTGCGCGAAGCGCCTCATCGCGGAGATCGAAGTAACGACCGACCTCGACGCGGGTGGTCACATCGGTCGGACGCTTCATAAAACGATCCATCATGCCCTCGAACTGCGCGAGCAGCGGCGACTCAGGGTCGCGATCGCGAAGCGTCTCGTAGACGCGAACCATGCGCTCAGGGTTGAAGATCGACTCGTAGTAGAGTTTGCCGATCGCCCAGGGCTCGCCCGCGTCCGGGTACGCCTCGGCGTCGCCCGACACGTCCCATGCGAGCTTCGAGATCTCGTGGCAACGAATGTGATCGGGGTGAGGGTAGCCGCCCTGCTCGTTGTAGGTGATCATGACGTGGGGCTTGAACTCGCGAACGATTCGCACGAGCGCCTCGGCCGAGATCTCGGTCGGCACGTTGGCGAAGCATCCCTGTGGCACCGCGACGCCCTCGTCTGGAAGCCCCGAGTCTTCGTACCCGAGCCAGCGGTGCTCGAAGCCGAGAATGTCTCGCGCTTTCGCCATCTCGCCGCGGCGCAGCCCCGCAAGATCGCGGCGGCTCTTCGGGTCGCGCGCGGCGAGTTCGTTGAGCACGTCACCTCGTTCGCCGCCGGTGCAGCTCACCACGAGCACCTCGACGCCCTGCTCGACGTAGTGCGCGTATGTCGCAGCACCCTTGCTCGACTCATCGTCGGGGTGTGCGTGCACCGCAATCAGCCTCAGCGCCATCGACGCCCTCTCAAGTGATTCCCGGAGATACCCGGTACGCTGGCAACCGCAGTTCAGTCTAGTAGCCCGCACCGACACCGCCTGAGTGAGCAATGTGTGGCGACGAACGACTCGCCAAGAGAATGGAGCAGCGTGACCGACCCGGCATCGCAGGCGCTACTCGATGAACGCTATGGCCGCGGCCGCAAGCGCAGTTTCGACAAGCGGCTGGCGTGGGGCGTCGGCGTCACGCTCGTTGCCGCGGGGCTGGCCTTCGTGCTCTTCGGAGGTTGGCAGCAGGGCAGCGACCTCGAGTTCAAAGACCTGCACTACTCGGTCGAGTCGGAGAGCGCAGTCGAGGTTGACGCGCAGGTCACCGCTGCTGCCGACGCCGAGATCGTCTGCGCAATCGAAGCGCTCAGCGAATCGCACGGCACCGTCGGCTGGAAGCTCGTGACGCTGCCCGCAGGCGACGAGCGCACTCGAAGGTTCACCACGACGCTCGTGACGACTTCACAGGCGACGACAGGCCGCGTGCGCGACTGCTGGGAGCAAGTAGCGGGCTGATAGGCTCGTCCAATGACTGAGAAGCAGACCTGGTTGACTCAAGGCGCATACGACCGGCTCAAGGGCGAGCTCGACGAACTGAGCGGCCCCGGCCGCCGCGAGATCGCTGCCCGCATCGAGGCGGCGCGCGAAGAGGGCGACCTGAAAGAGAACGGCGGCTACCACGCCGCAAAAGACCAGCAGGGGCAGATGGAGGCCCGCATTCGCGACCTCGAAGAGCTGCTCAAGCACGCGGTCGTTGGCGAAGCACCCGAGGCGAGCGGAGTCGTCGAGATCGGCACGGTGATCACCGCAGAGATCTGGGGCGACGAAGAGCGCTTCCTGCTCGGCAGCCGCGAAATGGCAGATGGCTCCGACCTCGATGTCTACAGCGCTGAGAGCCCTCTCGGCGCTGCGATTCTCGGCCTGAAGGTGGGCGACACATCGAGTTACGCTGCGCCGAACGGCAATCAGATCGAGGTCAAGATCCTTGCCGTCGACACCTACGCGGGCTGAACAGAGCTCCGCACCACGAGAGGGGCGGGGGATCCGGATACGTTCCGAGATCCCCCGCCCCTCTCGTTTCATCGGCGACGCTCGAGGCGGTGGCGCTACTCGTACATACCGATATTGATCGGCCCGGTCAGATCAGGGGCAGGCTTCTTGAATCCAGCGGTTTTCACCGTGAGGAACACGAGCCCCACGATTACCCAGCCCGCACCGATGAGCATTGAAGTGCCATCAAGGCTCAACCACAACCAGAAGTTGATCCCTGCTCCGATAGCGGGCACCACAACGAATCCGAGCCAGGCTCCAGGGGTGCGGCGCTTCAAGAATCTGAAGAAGACAAAGAGCACCGAAAGATTCACGAAGATGAAGGCGATGAAGGCTCCGAAGTTGATCATCGACGCAGCCTGATCCAGATCGACGAACAACGCGGTCAGCGCAACTGCAGCGACGATCAGCACATTCACCACCGGCACCCCGTTCCGACCGTCGATCCGCCCGAAGAGCCGCTTGGGCAAGGCCCCATCTCTGCCCATCGCATAGAGCAGGCGTGCCGCGCTCATCTGCTGGGTGATGCCGCAGCCGAGCACTGCCATCATGTAGCCGCCCACGAAGATCGCCTGGAAGAAGGCGCCGCCGACGTACTTCGCAATCTCGGGCGAGGCGCCCACGATGTCGCCGAGCTGTGAAACATCGGGAAAGAGCAGCTGCATTACGTAGGTCACGGTCACGAAGAATGCGCCGGCCACCGCGACGATGATGAAGATCGCCCGCGGAACGTCGCGAGTGGGGTGCTCGGCTTCTTCGGCCAATGTCGACACTGCGTCGAATCCGAGAAACGACAGCGCGAGAATCGCGGCTCCCGCCGCGATCGCCGTCATCTGCATATCGCCCGAGATGAAGGGTCGGATCGTCACACCTGCGCCGTTCGCCCCGTTCGAGATATTGACGATCGTCAACACGACGAACACCACTGCAACTACCAACTGGATGGACACGAGCAGCACGTTCATGCTCGCCGCGAGCTTGACGCCGACGAGATTCATCACCGTGCAGATTGCAACGGTGAGTACGACCCACACCCAGAAGGGCACGTCGGGGAACACCGCGCCCATGTAGATCGCCGAGAGGATGGCGTTGATCATGGGCAGAAGCAGGTAGTCGAGGGTTGCTGCCCACCCGACCAGAAAGCCGAGGTGCGCGTTGATCGCCTCTTTCGCGTAGGTTTACGCCGAGCCCGCGATCGGAAAGAACCTCACCATTCGCGAGTAGCTGAAGGCGGTGAAGAGCACCGCGATCATGACGACCAGGTAGGCCAGCGGCACGTGACCGTCGGTCTCCTCCGAGACGATGCCGAACATGTCGAACACCGCCATGGGCGCCATATAGGCAAGGCCGATGAAGACCAGGTGCCTGAGCTTGAGGGTGCGTTTGAGCCCAGTTTCTGGATTCGAGTCATCGGCTGTGCGAGTGATCGCTTGAGCGATCTGATCGTCTCCGGCGGCGACGCCGGAGCGAGATGGCAACGTTGACATCTTGATATCTACTTTCTTCAGTGTTCGTGGTTGTGCTCGCCGCAGTGCGCATCGGCAGCGGGAGAAGTCGGAAGGTTGGAAGCTGCCGGCGCGCCGCCCAGTTCGCCGCGGGCATCGTGAATCGCTCGACCACCGACCACTGTCAGGTCGGCGCTTTGTTCGAGAATCTGCGCCGGTTCCATGTCATAGAGATCTCCCGACCACACCACGAGATCGGCGAGGTGGCCGGGCCTCAGCATGCCGAGCTGATGCTCGTGATGAAACGCCTCGGCGCCGCCTGTGGTGTATGCCCGCAGCGTGCGATCAAGGTCGAGCCGCTCTCCGGTGGTCCAGGAGTCGCTGCCATCGAGGCGTGAGCGGGTCATCGCGCTGTAAACGCCGACGAGCGGATCCATCTCGCCGACCTGCCAATCGCTCGAGAAACTCACGCGGGCCCCCGACTCGACCATGGAGCGGAACCTCCACGCGCGATCCCAGCGCTGCTCACCGACGTTCTCCATCCAGGTTCCGGCGACCAGGTCGGGCGAGGCGTGCCTCGGCTGCATCGCGGCGGTGACGCCGAGCGCGTTGAAGCGCGGAAGATCCTCAGGCGACAGGCACTCGACGTGCACGATGCCGTGACGCCGATCCCGCGTGCCGTTCGCGCGCTGCGCCGCCTCGATCGAGTCCAGGGTAAGCCGGATACCCCAGTCGCCCGTGGCATGGGTGTGCACCAGATAGCCGAGGCGGTCGAGTTCGATGAAAAGCTTCTCGAACTCAGTCGGCTCGAGGCTCGTGTGCCCGCGATGGCCGGGTCGGTTTGCATAGTCTTCAAGCATCGCGGCGGTGTGCGGTTCGATGACGTCATCGGCGTAGAGCTTGACAGGACCGAGCTTGAAGCGACCATGCTGCGGCGTGTCACGGATCGCCTCGGTGATGCGGGCCCGGAAGTCTCCGTCGGCGCCAACAGGATGGTAGATCGCTGCAATCGTGCGGCTGGTGAGGCGCCCCTCTCGCTCTGCGCGCGCGAAGAGGTCGAGTTCGGCCAGTGGCACCTGCGGCTCCACGACGGTGGTGATGCCGAAGCGTGCGGCCATATCAAGGCTGTTCGCGATCTTGCGGTAGCGCCGGTCAGGCGAATACATCGGAATATCGCGCTGCAGCTGGGCCAACCCGTCGATCGTCATAGCCCGCGTGTAGAAGTCGGTGATCCAGCCGGTCGGCTCCCCGGTTGTTGCATCGATCTCGGGATTGCCCCACGCGATCCGGCCACCGTCGAGGATGCCGAGCTTCGCGAGAGCCGGTCGATTGAGCCAAACCGAGTGCTGGTCGTAGGTGGTGATGAAGACCGGTCGATCGGTCACTCCCACGAGATCATCGGCGTTCGGTCGGCGCCCCTCGACGACCGAATAGAGCGCGTTTTCGGCGCACACCCAATCGAGCTCGGGATGAGTCTCGGCGAACTCTGCGATCCGCGCGCGTACTACGTCGAGGCTCTGCACCTGATCGAGGCTGACCGCAAGGTCGTCGAACCCGAGCAGCAGGTGGTTGTGCGTGTCGGCGATCCCCGGCGTAACGAGGCGGCCGTTCAGTTCCACTTTCTTTGATGCGGTGGGAGCGTCAGCCGCATCGCCGACGTACGAGATCTTACCGTCGGTCACACCGAGCGCCTCGGCCCAGGGGCGTTCGGGATCGAAGGTGCGTATCCTGCCACCTGTGTATAGCGTGTCGACTGCCATGTCGTCTCGTTTCGTGAGGTCGGGCGTGCACCCGAACGGTTATTTAACTTCAGAGTTAATTAATTAACTAAAGAGTAAAAGAATATTCAGAAATGTCAACCCCGCCCCCTGGTTCGCGAGACTCTTCTCAGGATCGGACCGCAAGATTCGGCAAGACGGCACTCATCGACCGCCCGCCAGCTCGGGAGCATTGAACCGCCTGGCATACTCGTTCGTATGGCGAGACCAAGCAGGCAGAAAGAGCGTCGCATCGAAGTGATCGATGCCGCGCTCGCGGCGGCGGCAGAGCACGGCCTCCGAAACCTCTCCCTTACCGACGTGGCGAATCAAGCGGGTGTGACAAGAGGGGCTCTGCTCTATTACTACGAAGATCTCGAGGCGATCCTGGTCGAAGCGCACGCTGCGGGCATGGCTCGTGTCGGCGCCGAACGCGCCGAGCTCGTCGCGCAGCAGCAACTGCCTCCCCAGAAACTCGCAGTCGCAATCGACGCGGGGTTGCCGAACGGGCCAGACGATGCCCTTATGCGAATTCTCTATGAGTTTGATGTGCTCGCAGGCAAGTCAGAGTTGCACGACAAGCTGGTGCAGCAGCTCTATCAAGAACAACTCGAACTGTATCGCGCGATACTCGCAGAGGGAGTCGCGTCGGGCGATTTCCTACCCACCGGATCGATAGACGATATCGCAATGAACTTCGTCGCCCTCGAAGACGCCTACGGGCTGCACATCGTCGGGGGCGGCAGCATCAGCGTCGCCGATGCGAAGCGCGCCATTGAGCTGTACGCGACCCAGGCTGGCTGCCCCAGCGCATAGGCAGCGCCCGTCGCTCAACGAGTGGTTGTTTAGTACCGCTCGCCGACCCGCACCGTGTAACCAGCCTCGCGCAGCGCGTCTACGACCTCTTGGCCGTGTTCAACGCCGCGAGTCTCGATGTGCAGCTCGAGCTCGACATCGCTGATCGGCAGCTCGGTCGCGTGGCGCGTGTGCAGCACCTCGACGACGTTCGCGTTCTTCGAGGCGACGATCGAGGCGGTGCGCACGAGCTGACCCGGAATATCGGGCAGCAGAATGCGCAGCTTCAGATAGCGCGACGAGGCTGCGAGGCCGTGGCCGATCACGCGCTGCAGCAGCAGCGGGTCGATGTTGCCGCCAGAAAGAATGGTTGCCATCGGCCCGGCAGATTCGATTTTGCCTGCGAGGATCGCGGCCACGCCCGCAGCACCCGCCGGCTCGACCACAAGTTTCGTGCGTTCGAGCAGCATCACGATCGCTTTCGCGATATCGTCATCAGTGACTGTCACGATCTCGTCGACATAGCGCTGCACGAACTGAAACGTGAGATCGCCCGGCCGAGCGACCGCGATGCCGTCGGCAATGGTCGGCTTCGCCTGGATCGTGACGGGTTCACCCGCTTCGAGCGAGGGCTGAAACGCCGCGGTGTTGGCCGACTGCACGCCGACGATGCGAATCTCTCGGCCCTCGCGCTGCGCGTGCAGCTTCGCCGCGGCAGCTACGCCAGAGATCAGGCCGCCCCCGCCGATTGCGACGACCAGGGTCTCGATGTCAGGAGCAGCATCAAGCATCTCGAGCGCGACGGTGCCCTGACCCTCGATCACCGCGAGATGGTCAAAGGGAGCGATAAAGACCGCGCCGGTGTCTTCGACGAACTGTCGCGCGGCAGCGAGCGTGCCCTCGAAGTTGTCGCCCTCGAGTCGCACGTCTGCACCGTAGTTGCGCGTGGCCTGCAGCTTGGGCAGCGCGACGCCGAGGGGCATGAAGATCGTCGCTTTGATTCCGAGTTCGCGCGCCGCATATGCGACGCCCTGCGCATGGTTGCCCGCAGACGCAGCCACCACGCCGCGCTCGCGCTCTTCGGCGCTCAGCCCGAGCAGCCGGTTGTATGCGCCGCGCAGCTTGTATGCGCCGGTGCGCTGCAGATTCTCACACTTGAGATACACCTTCGGCGCGCCGCTGACCTCGGCGAGATAGCGCGAAGTCTCAAGCGGGGTGCGCCTCGTCACCCGGTGCACAATGTCGAGCGCACGCTCGAAGTCGTCAAGACCGAGGCTGTCCACGACGCTCCCGTCACCGTTCGTGAATTCTGTTGTCTGCGCGCTCATGCGCCCTCCCCTCCGCGCCGAAGCCGCGCGGTCAAGCGGGCCCTCGTGCGGGCCTCGCGATGCACTTGATTTTTCTTGTGATAGTCGGCGACCGGTGCTGCGTCGGGGTCCCACCTTCGCTCAACGAACGTGTCGACCATCGCGCTCGCCGCCGCCGTGAGCGGCACCGCGAACAGCGCCCCGGGAATCCCCGCGAGCAGCGCTCCGGTCGACACAGCGAGCACGACACCGAGCGGGTGCACCTTCACGGCATTGCCCATGACGAGCGGCTGCAGCACGTGCCCCTCGATCTGATTCACGAGAATCACCACGCCCAGCATGATGAGGGCGTTGATCGGGCCGTTGTAGACGAGCGCGATGAACACGGCAACCGCACCGGTGCTGATCGCGCCGAGAAACGGAATGAACGAACCGAGAAACACCATGATCGCGATCGGAATCGGCAACGGAACCCCGAGCACCACCGCGCCGAGACCGATGCCGACGGCGTCGATGAAGGCGACGAGCACCTGCACCCGCACGTACTGTCCAACCGCCACCCAGCCGTTCTTGCCAGCGCTGTCGGTTGCCGCGTGGGCCCGCTTGGGCAGGAACCCGAGCACCCAGTACCAGATTCGCTTGCCGTCGATCAGCAGAAAGATCAGCGAGAACAGGGTAAGCAGGGCGCCGGCTACAACCTGGCCGGCAGTTGTCGTGACGCTCAGCGCGCCGCTCCAGATCTGGCCCTGGTGATCGCTCACGGTCTTCGTCAACTGCTCAACGAACGAGTTCACCTGATCGGCGCTGAGACCGAACGGGGCCGACTCGATCCAAGCCAGAATGTCATGCCAGGTTTGCGTCGCCTTGCGCGCGACATCGCCGAATCCGGCCCGCATCTGACTCACGATCAGCCAGACGAGCCCGGTGACCGCGACGATGAACATGACCAGCGCAGCCAATACGCCGAGCCCCCTCGGCAGACCTTTTCGCTCGAACAGATGCACCACAGGGTAGAGCAGCGCCGAGATCAGCATCGCGACAATCACCGGAATCACGATGATCGCCACCTGCGAGATGAGCCAGACCAGTGCCGCGACCGCAATGCCAATAAGAATGAGCCGCCACGACCAGGCGGCTGCGACGCGGACGCCGAGAGGCAGTTCGAGAGCAGCGTTCGCGACCTGACCGGGCTCCCGCTCATGAGGGGGGTGCGCCTCGCTCTGCGCCTTCGGGTTTTGCTCTTCCACGCGCCTATCCTAGTATTTCGGGCGATACCATCGGTGAATGCAGAACCTCTCGCAGGCGGAAGCCCGCCGCATCGCCCTGGCCGCGCAGGGCTTCAGCAGCACCGCACGCATTCGGCAGCGCAGGCCCTTTGATCCAGCTCTTGAACGCCTGCATGTACTGCAGATCGACTCGGTCAACGTATTCGCGCGATCGCACTATATGCCCGTGTTTTCACGGCACGGCGGGTACGACCAGGAGCGACTCGACCGGCACCTGTGGTCGAGCGGCGAGTTCACCGAGTATTGGGCGCACGAAGCCGCGTTCATTCGAGTCGAGGATCGCCCGCTCTTTGCCTGGCGCATGCACGATTACCGGCAGCGCTATGCCGAGCGCATCGACCAGCTGGCGCCCGCAATGCAGCGCGTTCGCGAGCAGCTCACCGAGCACGGGCCGCAGTTCGTGCGCGACCTCGAGACTGGGCCCCGCGAGAAGCGCGGCCCGTGGTGGGACTGGAGCGATACGAAGCGTGCAGTCGAGATGCTGTTCGCGGTCGGCGAGGTGGTGACGGCGGGGCGAGAGCGCTTCGAGCGACGCTACGCGATCGCCGAGCAGGTACTGCCAGAGGTCGCGCTGCGCACCGTCGATCGCGAGACCGCGCAGCGCGCGCTCATCGAGCAGGCTGCCCGCTCGCTCGGCGTAGGCACACTCGCGGATCTCGCCGACTATCACCGACTGAAAACGGGCCAGGCACAGATCGCGGTGCGCGCGCTCGAAGACGAGGGCGTGCTCGTGCCCGTGCGGGTCAGCGGCTGGGCGGGTGCGAACGGCAAACCGCTGCAAGCCTGGATGCACCGCGACGCGACGCTGCCCTCACGTCTCGCACCAAACGCACTGCTCACGCCGTTCGACCCTGTGGTGTGGTTTCGCCCCCGGGCTGAGCGCATGTTCGACTTTCACTACCGCATCGAGATCTACACCCCGAAAGAGAAGCGGCAATACGGCTACTACTGCCTGCCCCTGATGGTCGGCGGAAAGCTCGCGGGGCGCATCGACCTCAAGGCAGACCGCGCGAACCGCGAGTTGCTCGTGCAGGCGGCGTGGCAGGAGCCCGGCGCGCCCTCGCGTACCGCCGAGGTTGCGCAGACACTGCTCAGCAGCGCGGCATCATGGCAGGGGCTCGAGCGGGTGCGAGTGTCTGGGGCGGGCAACCTGCCGCTGCCCGCCAGCTTCGGGGTCTAGCAGCGCGGCTGAGAGCGTCGCGAGCGGCCGCCGGGCGCTACCGCAGCTTGCCGAGCAACTTTCGCACGATCTGATCTTTCGTGGCGTTGAACGGCGGCATGATCGTCGGCGCGAGCGTGTCGGGCTGCAGCGGCTTCGAGAGCACCGCCTTCTGGTGGCTGAACACCTCGAACGAGCGCTCGCCATGGTAGGCGCCCTGCCCGCTCTCGCCGACGCCGCCGAACGGCAGTTCGGGCACGGTGAGGTGCAGCACCGGCGCACCGAAGGTGAGCGCGCCCGAGCTCGTTTCTGACTCCCAGCGGCGGCGCGTGGCCCGGTCTTCGCTGAACACATAGGCGGCGAGCGGCTTGTCGTGCGCATTGACGTACTGCAGCGCATCGTCGAGATCGCTCACCTCGATGAGCGGCAGGATCGGGCCGAAGATCTCGTCGCGCATCACCGAAGCATCTCGCGAGACCCCCACCAGAACGGTCGGCTCGATGAAGCGAGTCTCGGCATCGTGCCCGCCACCCACCACGGTCTCGCCGTCGCCGAGGTATCCGACGAGCCGCCCGAACTGCGCATCGCTGATGATGCGTCCGTAGTCGGGATTGTGTTGCACTGCACTGCCGTAGAGCTCGTGAATGGCGTCGGCAAGCTTCGGTGCCAGCTTCGCGAGCACCTCCCTCTGCCCCAGCACATAGTCGGGAGCGACGCAGGTCTGCCCGGCGTTCATGAACTTGCCCCAGACGATGCGCTTCGCTGCCTCGGCAAGATTGACCGTCTCGTCGACGAACACGGGCGACTTGCCGCCGAGCTCGAGTGTGACGGGGGTCAGGTGCTCGGCTGCGGCGTGGGCCACGATGCGGCCGACCCTGCCGTTGCCGGTGTAGAAGATGTGGTCGAAGCGCTCTGCCAGCAGCTCGGTGGTTTCTTCGACGCCGCCCTCGATCACCGCAACCGCGCGACGGTCGAGGTACTCAGGCACGAGCATTGCCAGGGCGGCGCTCGTCGCGGGGGCGATCTCGCTCGGCTTCACGACCGCGGCATTGCCAGCCGCGATCGCCCCGACGAGCGGCGAGAGGGCGAGCATCAGCGGGTAGTTCCAGGGGGCAATGATGAGGGCAACACCAAGGGGTTCGAGGATCACCTTGGCAGAAGCCGGCTGCACGACGAGGGGTGCGGCGACTCGGCGCGGGCGCATCCACTTCGACAGGTGCGCGAGCGCGTGCTCGATCTCGCTCAGCAGAAAGCCGATCTCGGTGATCTGCGACTCAATGGGAGCCTTGCCGAGGTCGGCGTGCAGCGCGGCTTCGAAGTCTGCTTCGCGCTCGGTGAGCATGTCGCGCATGCGCTCGAGTTGCTCGCGACGCCACTCTTCACTTCGCGTGAAGCCCTGCCCGAAGCTGTATCGCAGCCCGGCTACGACCGTTGAGATTCTCGATGCACTCATGCGCTCCAGGCTACTCCCCTCGTCTGGGTGCGAGGCACGAATGCCACGAGCAACGCAGCGCGTTGCGAAGCATTCGTGAACACGGTGCCCACGGCACCGAATGGGCCCAGTCAGCCTGACACGGCCTCAGCCGTGGAGGGCTGGCACAATCAGATAGATGCCGATGAGCACGCAAATGACGCTCAGACCGAAGCAGATGTTCGCCGCAATCGTCGCCCAGAGCGGGCGGCCGAGGTCGTCGACATCGTCGTCTTCGTCGTCGCGCGAGGGGCCGTCTGGCTCAAAGCTGCCGTCGGCCTGACGTACCTTCGGCGCGGGCGTCGCGAGAAACCGGATGCCGAGCGAGTAGAGGGCTACCACCACGGCCGACGCGACGAGCGCCGTCGCGAACACGATCAGAAACGCTACCCAGTCGATCATCGCGCGTCTCCGTTGCTCTCGGGCTTCTGGCTCTGCTTCTGCTGCTTCTTCGCCTGCTTCGCCGCCTTGCGGGCGGCGCGCTCGGCCGCCTCGCGTTCTTCAGCTGCGCGGCGCTCAGCCTCGCGAGCCGCCTTGTCTTCGCGCACTGCGCTCTGCGCCACAGAGGTGAGGGGCGGCACGGTGCCGGTCTTTGTGGGCACCTTGCGCACCTTGCTGCCGCCGATGCGCACGGCATAACCCGACTCTGCAACGTCGGGCACCGCCACGGCGTTCGAGTGATCCACCTTGTTGCGACGTGAACGCCAGAAAATGAAGATGATAAAGCCGAAGCCGACCACGGTGTCGATGATCACGCCGACCATACCGAGGTGCGCGATTGCGGCTGCGATCGCGCCAACCGCGCCGGCAGCGGGCAGCGTGAAGAGCCAGCCGAGGCCGATGCGACCTGCGGTGCGCCAGCGCACGCTCGATCCTTTTCGACCAAGACCCGAACCGATGACCGAGCCCGAAGCGACCTGCGTCGTCGAAAGCGCGAAGCCGAGGTGGCTCGAAGCGAGAATCGTCGCGGCGGTCGAAGTCTCTGCGGCAAAGCCCTGTGCTGGCTTCACCTGGGTCAGGCCCGCGCCGAGGGTGCGAATGATGCGCCAGCCGCCCGAGTAGGTGCCGATCGCGATCGCGAGCGCACAGGCGACGACGACCCACAGGTGGGGGCCGGTGTCGGGTTCCTGCATGTTGGCGGCGACGAGGGTGAGCGTGATCACGCCCATCGTCTTCTGCGCGTCGTTCGTGCCGTGAGCGAGCGCGATGAGCGAGGACGAGGCGATCTGCGCGTACCGGAAACGACCGCGACCGTCTTTCTTGCCGTCGTGGCGGCGGGTGATCGCGTAGGCGATCTTCGTCGCGATAAACGCCACGAGGCCCGCGGTCAGCGGAGCCGCGAGCGCGGGAATAATGATCTTCGAGAGGAAGACGCCGCCATTGATCGCCTGAATGCCCGCGCCGACGATCGCGGCACCGATGAGACCGCCGAACAGCGCGTGCGACGAGCTCGAGGGCAGACCGTAGAGCCAGGTGAGCAGGTTCCAGACGATGGCGCCGATCAGGCCGGCAAAAATCATCTCTGGCGTGATGAGCACCCCACCATCGCCCTCATTAATGAGACCGCCCGAGATGGTCTTCGCGACCTCGGTCGAGAGAAACGCGCCAACGAGATTCAGAATCGCGGCGAGCAGCACCGCAGTTTTCGGTTTCAGCGCGCCGGTCGCGATGGGGGTTGCCATCGCATTCGCGGTGTCGTGAAACCCGTTGGTGAAGTCGAAGAAGAGCGCCAGGACAATGACCAGCAACACGATGAGGGTGAGTTCCACCGGCGTCTTTCGTTCGGAGTGTGCGTCGGCACACGCGGGTGCGATTCACTCGAAGTTTTGCCCCGGTTTGCTTCGCGTTTGCGTGCGCTTAATTTTCGCAAGAGGATCAGCTCCGGTCAAGTTGATACCCCTCAGCCTGCTCGCGCTGTCGCGAGGTAGGATTCGGTGCAGAAGCACAATCAGCGAGGAGCAACTCATGAGCGTCGCCGCGAGCGATTTCGTGCCCGAAGTAGGCACCATCACAATGTTCTCGACGGAGTGGTGCGGCTACTGCAAGCGCCTCAAGAAGATGCTCGACAGCGAGGGCATCGGGTACACCGAGATCGATATCGAGAACACACCGGGCACTCCCGAGCTTGTCGAGGCAGTCAACGGAGGCAACCGCACCGTGCCCACCGTCATCTACCCCGATGCGACGACCGCCACGAACCCCTCGCTGAACGACGTCAAGGCCAAACTCGGCGTCTAGCCGAGACCCCAATCGTTGAGTTTGAGGCGCTAGCCGAAGTTCAGCCGGGCCTCGGCGTAGCGCTCTGCTGGCACGGTTTTGAGCCTGCCGACGGCGTCTTCGAGCTGCACGAGCTCAATCGCATCGCCGCGCAGCCCCGCCATTGTGCCCCACTGCCCGTGCAGGATCGCGTCTGCGCCCGCAATGCCGGTGCGCGTCGCGAGTACCCTGTCGAACGCTGTCGGCGAGCCACCTCGCTGCACGTGCCCCAGCACGGTCGCGCGTGCCTCGATGCCCGTGCGCTGCTCGATGAGCGGAGCGAGCACCTCGGCCACTCCCCCGAGCCGGGGTCGCCCGAAACCGTCGAGACCCTCGCGAGTCACGGCATGATCCTCGCCCGCGAGCTTGAACCCCTCGGCGACGACGATGAGCGACGACCGGCCGCGATCGCGAACGCTCGTCACCCACTCGCAGACCTGCTCGATACTCTCGGGAAACTCGGGGATGAGCATCGCCTGTGCACCACCGGCCATGCCCGAGTGCAGCGCGATCCAGCCGACGTCTCGGCCCATGACCTCGAGCACCATGCACCGACGGTGCGAGTCGCCGGTCGTGCGCAGCCTGTCGATCGCCTCCGCAGCGATCGAGACTGCCGTGTCGAAGCCGAAAGTGTAGTCGGTGCCCGCAAGGTCGTTGTCGATCGTCTTCGGTAGGCCGACCACGTTCACGCCGCCCGTCGAGAGAATGCTCGCGACGGTCTGCGTGCCGTTGCCCCCGATGAGCACGAAGCCATCGAGGCCGTATGCGGCCATGCGCGACTTGAACTCGGTCAGGTCGACGGCCTCGCCGCGCCGACCCTCGAATGGTGGCACCCGGCTGGTACCGAGAAAGACGCCGCCGAGAGGCGAGATGCCTTGCACTGCCGGGCGATCGAGCGGCACGAAGTCGCCGTCGTGAAAGCCTCGCCAGCCGTCGACGAAGCCGATCATCTCGAAGCCGTGCACGTCGACCCCGCGAAGCACTGCCCCGCGGATCGCAGCGTTCATTCCAGGGCTGTCGCCGCCCGAACAGAGCACACCGATTCGCATGAGTTCAATGCTAGCGAGCGTGCCGCGCCATTCGCGCTGGCAGCATTGCCAATGACCGAAAGAATTCGGCCATCGGCATCGCTGGCGCTAGCTGTCGAGCGCGCGCTGCAGCACCGACATCAGGGTCAGCATCTGCACCGAATCCTCGTCTTCGCGCGGGCCGGCTGCGCCGTCGAGGGCGCGAGCGGCAAGCCCTGCCTTCGAGTCGATGAGCTCGGCGATTCTCGCGTCGATCGTCTGCGCCGCCACGATGCGCCATGCGGTGACCGGCTCCTCCTGGCCAATACGGTGCACGCGGTCGATCGCCTGGGTTTGTTCAGCATCGGTCCAGCTGAGCTCTGCCAGCACCACGTCAGAAGACGCCTGCAGGTTCACACCGACACCCGCCGCGGTGAGCGAGCACACGGCAACCGCGACCGAGGGGTCGTTGTTGAACGCGTCGATCTGCTCCTGCCTGAACGTGGCGGTCTGATCGCCTCGAATCGACACGGTGCCGAGCCCGCGCTCGGCGAACGCCGCTTCGGCCTTGTCCATGACGTCGATGTGCTTCGCGAAGAACACCACCTTGCCGACCGACCGCGCGAGCTGCGCAGCGTAGTCGGCGGCGAGCGCAGCCTTCGCCTGACCGATCTGGCGCACCATCGTGAAGACGTTGATGCCGGTCGATGAGGCGTTCGACTCTTCGAGCTCTTGCGCACACACCATGCGAATGATGGCCTCATCACTGAGCTCGCGGCCAAGCTTGCCCGACTTGATGAGGTTGAAGCGAATCACGAGGCGATCGGTGAGCTGCTTCTCGGCCTCGCGAATGCCGCGGCCGAGGTCGTCATCGAGCTCGATCGGCAGATCGACCACGCGCTTCGACGGTAGGTCGGCGGCGACGTCGATCTTGCGCCTGCGCACGATGCCCATCTCGATGACGCTCTCGCGGGCGGCAGGGTAGAACTGCGGGTCTGCCGGCGTGAAGCCGTTCGATTCGAGCCTCGCCATGAGCTCCGCCCGAGGCTTCTCGGCGTCGGTCCAGCCGAGAAAGCGCCAGATGGCTCTGAAGTCGTCGATGTCGTTGATGAGCGGGGTGCCGGTGAGGGCGAGCAGCAGCGGGCGCCCACCCGGCACCCACTCCCGAATGCGGTCGGCGATCGCGAGCACGTTGCGCGAGCGCTGCGACTGCACGTTCTTGATCATGTGCGCCTCATCGACGACCATTCCCTTGAACCCGAAGCGCGAGATCCAGCTCAGGTGCCGATCGAGAATGTCGTAGTTCACGACGAACACGTCTGCGAAGGCATCGATGTCGTCACCGTCGCCGTGAATCACGGTGACGCGGCGCTGCGGGGTCCACCGCTGCACCTCGCGAGCCCAGTTCATCTTCACGACGTTGGGCACCACCACGAGCAGCGGGTAGGCGTCGGCTACCGATGCCGCGATGACCGACTGAGCGGTCTTGCCGAGGCCTGGCTCGTCGGCGAGCAGAAAGCTGCGGTGGCCGTCGCGCACGCTCTCGAGAAAGCGAGCCTGGTGCGGCATCAGCTCAAGATCGCGCGGGGCCAGGCGATCCACCGCCGGGGCCTCTGGGAGCGGCATGCAGGCGCTGCCCCCTCCACCCTGTTCGAACGACTTCAGCAGCGGGCCGAGCAGCTCCCAGTTGGCGAGACGCACCACGGGCGTGGGCTTCTTGCGCTGGGTCAAATCTGGGGTGAGGAACGGGTTCGAGAGCATGCGCCCCTCGATGCCCGGCGGCTCAACCTGACGCTCGGCAAGCTCGGGTGGCACGTAGCTGGGCTTCGCCTCGGGTTCTGCCTCGGCTTCGGGCAGCTCGATACCCGCCTGCGTGAGCATCTTGCGCTTCAGCGCCCGAGTGCCTTCGGTGATGGGTGCCGTGGGCTCGAGCAGCGTGATCAGCGAGGTATCGCGCGCAGCCGATTTTGCGAGGATCGCGGCCACGCCATCGAGGCGCTTCAGCGTCTCGGCGCGCTCGCTGTCGCTGAGCGTCTCGTCGGTCTTGACCCGAGCACGTTCTTCGCGCATCAGCAGCGCGATCACGTGAAACTTCGTGCGACCAGAGGGGCTCGCCTTGCCGCGATGCGCCGAAGCCTCGACCTCGCGCACAGCGCGGGCGAGCAACGGAATAATGCCCTCGTTGTGGGTGTGGCGACGACGGTTCTTCGAACGGGTCGTGCGGGTGGCAGTCATGCTTGCCATGGATCTCCTGAATGGCGTGGCACCGACTCGTGAACCGAGTCGCGAGGCTCGCTGCGCTTTCGCTGCCCTGCCTGAAGCGTGAGTGTCACGACGGCTCGGGCGTATCGCGCGGATATGGCCTATCGCTATATTACCGCACGAAACTCGGCGTTCTTGCCGAGCAGAATGGTTTGAGTTTCACGAACGTCTTCGCGCATTCGCACGAGCAGCTCGTCGACGCTCTCGAAAGCGACCATGCCTCGCAAGCGCTCCACGAAGCGCAACTCGATCGCCCGCCCGTAAAGGTCACCCGAATAGTCGAGCAGAAACGCTTCGACCCGGGGCTCGCCCTCTGGGTCGAACGTCACGTTTGCTCCCACCGAGATGGCAGCCTCGCGAGCCGTAGGGTCACCCTCGACGAGCGCCCAACCCGCATACACGCCATCGGCTGGCCGCAGCCCCTCGACCTCGCCGCCGAGGTTTGCGGTCGGAAACCCGATCTCGCGCCCCCTGGCATCGCCGTGCACCACCTCACCGCGCAGCGCCGCGAAACGGCCCATCATGCGCGCCGCGGTAGCGACGTCTCCCTGCAGAATTGCCGCGCGCACCCGAGACGACGACACCTTGCCGACCGCTGGATCCTCGACATCTGGTGAAATGTCGACGGTAAAACCGAGCCGCTCCCCCATCGTCTCAAGCAGTGCAGGGTCGCCCTTGCCGCCGTGACCAAAACGAAAATCTGCGCCGACGCACACATGCCGCACACGCAGCTGGCCCACGAGCACCCGCTCGACGAACTCGTCTGCGGCAACCTCGGCGAGCTCGGCGTCGAACGGCACCATGACGCACGCCTCGACTCCGGCGGCTTCGAGTGCTTGAAGGCGCTGGCTGCGACTCATGATCGAATCGGGGCAGCTTTCTGGCCGCAGCAAACTCAGCGGATTATTCGCGAACGTGAACACGAGGGGCTCGAGACCGCGGGATTCAGCAATCGTCGCCACCCGATCGAGCAGTGCGTGGTGGCCGAGATGCACGCCGTCGAACTTGCCGATGGCGATGACCGTGCCGGCGGCAAACTCGTCTGCCTCGATGGCCTCGAGAGAATCGAACACCCGCATCAGTAGAGGCTCTCGTTCGGGTCGGGTGATCCTTGCCCCTCGAAATCTGCCAGCTGCGATGCGCTCTCGGCGTCGCGACGCAACCAAATCATGCCGAGCACGGGCAGCACGAGCGGCACGAAGAGGTAGCCGCTGCCGAAGTAAGACCACACCGAATCGTGCGCAAACAGCTCGGGCAACACGAGGCTCAGCGTGCCGACAATGAGCACGCCCGCGAGCTCGAAACCGAGCGCGCACCACGCGACCGCGCGCCAGATTCGCCCGCTGCCGCGCTTCAGCAGCGCAACCGTCGCGACCACGTAGACGACACCGCTCAGCAGAGAGAGCGAGTACGCGAGCGGTGCCTCATCGAACTTCGAAATGAGTTGGTAGACCGCGCGCAAGGTGGCTGCGAGCGCAAGAATCAGGTAGACCGTGATGAGCACGCGACCCAGCCCCGCGGTACGCGGGCCAGCTGTCACCGCGGCATCGGCGCTTTCTGCGTTCGGCACTGTCTTCGGCACGGGCACAAGCTTACCGCCGCTTTGGGCGGCGTTGGCTCAGGGTCATGCGGTGGGGCACTCGCGACGCAGCCGACGCGACTGCACGAGCATGATGACCGGCGGCACGAGAAAAGCCGCGGCAAAGCTGAGAAGGACCGCCGGGCCAACCATGTTCAAGTCGGCCGACGAGATTTCGATACCGAGGAGCAAGCCGCCAACGACAAACCCGATGATTCCCAGACTGATTCTCGCCCACTCTCGTGCGGCCTGCGCAGAGATCTCATTCACCAATTCGAGTGCCACGTCACGAGCGAGATTGGGCAGCCCGTCACGCTCGATGCGGCCGATCACGAGCACCACAATGGTTTCGCCGGTCAGCATGATCAACGGAATGATCGCGAGCAATAGCGCTTGGTCGGTGAGCGCAATCAATGGAATCAGCAACGGCCAGAACGCGCTGATCACGCTGCACACCACTCCAACACGGGCCCAGCGAGGGGTCGACCAGATACGCAGCAGGGTGCCCCTCGGCATCGATCTCGGCATTGCGATGAGCAGATCCCACGCGTTTCTCAGACCAAACCCCACCAGAATGAGCCCGGCGACGGGAATGATGAACGCAGGAATCGCCCACAGCATGAATGTCACGAGCATCCTCGTGCGCTCCCAAATCACGAGGTTCATGCCGAGAACGAGGGCGGGGCGCGAGGGGTCGCCTGCGAGAATCTTCGCCCACCCTTTCACGCTCTGCACGTCATTCTTGGAGCGCAGCCGCACGAGCATGAGCTGCAGATCGCTGTTGTCGGGTTGCAACGCAAGCCCACGCTCAACCAACCCAATCACTTCGGGCTTCGGATTCGCAGGCTCGAGAAGTAGCGCGGCCTGGCGCAGCACTTCAGGGTCGTCTTGCGACAGTGAGACTGCGTAGTAGGCCGCCTGCCGAATGATTTCTCTATTTCTGAAAGCACCATTAGGTTCTGCCGCGTACGCACGCGCTTTCGTGAGGTGCGCGGTGGGGTTCTCGGGTGCAAGCTGCAGCAGCCTGCTCGCAATGTCGTGGGCTCGGTCGGTCGCACCCGCACGGATCTCTAAGTTTGCGAGCACGAAGAGGGCGAGCGTGTTTGAGGGGTCGACTTCAATCGCTCGACCGGCCGATCCCCTTGCTGCTTCTTGATCGTCGCTGCTGAGCTGCGCCCACGCGAGCAGAGACCACAGCGAGGCGCTCTCTGAAAACTCGACCAGGCCCGTTCCGAGAATCTCGATCGCCTCATCGGTTTTTCCGAGCTCGACATAGGCGTGCGCCCGGTCGGCGATCTGCTGCTCCTGCATTCAGCGTCTCGTCAAGCCACGGGGTGCCAGATCACAAGCATGCGGTACACCATGACCGCGACAGCAATGTTCACCACCATCAGCACCAGGTGGGCGCTGCGACGCCTATCTACGAGCGCCCAGAACCCGGCTCCGAACGGCAGTACCATCGCGACGATGAGATACATCCAGAACTCGAGCGGGTCGCCGACCGCAACGTTTCCGAACGCCGGCGCAATAATCGCGACGACCACCTGCACAATCAGCAGCACCCCAAGCAGCGCGGTGGCGCCGAGCGAGTAGTCGTTCGGGGTGCGTTTTCGTGCATATTCGATGAGGCAGAGGATCGCAGCCCCCACACCGACGGCGATCTGCGCGATGGCGAACCAGGTGATCATGCGGTCGGCTCCGATCCCGCGCCCGCATTTGCACTTGGAACAGCGGCCGCGCCGCTGCCGGCTTCGGCCGTTGGGAAGTTGGTCACGACCCTGGTTCGCCCGTTCTTCACTTCGACGAGCCCTACGAGCCTGCCGCTCGGCGCAATCGCCGCGGCGAGCTTCGCGCGGTCGGTGCCGTCGCTGAGCTTCTGTTCGGAGCCTACCTCAAGTCGCTTGCCGTGGCCCAGGTCGATCTCTTGCTGCTCGCTCAGCGGGAGCACCGGAAACAGTCGCGCCGCAACCTCTGCAGGGTCGAGCAGCTTGCCCGCCTCGAACGTGCCCTGCGCGAGCTGCTCGTTCGACACCGCATCGGCGACTGAGAACGGACCAACCTCGGTGCGCCGCAGTGCGGTCAGGTGCCCGCCCACACCGAGTGCCTCACCCAGATCTCGCGCGAGCGCGCGCACATAAGTGCCAGAAGAACAGCTCACGGTCACGTCGAGATCGATCACCTCGATCGGCAGGTCGCCGCCATCGAGGCCGTGCGCGCGAACGAGCCGCGGATCCTCGATCTCGAACGAATGAATCGTCACCGGACGCTTCTTGAGCTCGACCTGCTCGCCCGCGCGCACCCGATCGTAGGCGCGCTTGCCGTCTACCTTGATCGCGCTCACCGCGCTCGGCNNCGCCTGCTCGATCGGGCCGGTGAGGCCGGCAACCGCATCGCGAATCGCTGCGGTATTGCCCTCGAGCTCGCGGATCCTCGCTACATCTGCGATGTCGAGCACGTCACCCTCGCGATCGTCGGTGACGGTAGAGGCCCCGAGCCTGATCGTCGCGGTGTAGGTCTTGTCGAGGCCCACGAGATGAGTGAGCAGCCTCGTCGCGGGGCCCGAGCCGAGCAGCAGAAGACCGGTCGCCATGGGGTCAAGGGTGCCCGCGTGACCCACCTTGCGGGTACCGAGCGCCCGCCGCGCTTTCGCGACGACGTCGTGGCTCGTCCACCCCTCGGCCTTGTCGACCAGCAGAATGCCGTTGGCTGCAGTACTCACCTGATTACCCTACCTGCCCCACCGAATACACTGGGCGGGTGGCACCCAGTGATAGGCACGAGCGAGAGAACGAAGCGACACAGATCGCAGACGCCGTGATCGGCTGGTTCGAACGCGAAGCACGCGAGCTGCCCTGGCGAGGTGATGCGGGCGCCATCGACCCGTGGGCGGTGCTCGTCTCAGAGTTCATGCTGCAGCAGACGCAGGCGTCGCGGGTGATTCCACAGTTCGAGGCGTGGATGACGCGCTGGCCAACGCCGTCGAGTCTCGCCGCAGAGGCCCCCGGTGAGGCCGTGCGCGCGTGGGGTCGACTCGGCTACCCGCGGCGCGCGCTCTGGTTGCATCGGGCAGCGGTGCAACTCGCGACCGAGCACGGTGACGAGGTTCCACGCGATGTCGACACTTTGCTCGCACTGACCGGCATCGGCCCGTACACGGCGCGAGCGGTCGCGAGCTTCGCCTACGCCGAGCGCCACCCCGTCGTCGACACGAACACTCGGCGCGTCATCGCCCGACTCGTGCATGGCGCGGCTGCGGCCGGCGCCCC
>DDEV01000142.1 GCA_002336855.1 Leucobacter sp. UBA1945
CGTTCCAAGCCCCCTCGGCCCCAGTCGTTCCCGCTCCTGTCGTCCCGGCTCCTGCTGTTCCGGCGCCAGCGGCGATCGTTCCCGCGGCGGCCCCTGCCGTCGCTGCTCCTGGATTCGGTGACGAGGCAGAGCCATCGGTTACGCAGGTGCTCGATCCGCTCGGTGCGACGAGCGATATCTTTGACTCACGCTACGACGACCCGATCGCCGCGCATCAGTCTGGCCTCGAAGAGGTCGACGGTGAAGACGACGAAGATGCCTGGCAGCTGACCGGGCGAGAGTAGAGCATCAATGACTGAGACCCCCGCTTCTGAGACTGGGCCCCCCGCAAAGCAGAGCAACTGGAACGCTCCCAATATCATCACCAGCGCACGCATAGTCGCCACGCCGTTTTTCATCTGGATGCTGCTTGCTGACCACAGGCAGATGGGAGCTTTGCGTTGGGCGGCGGCTGCATTCTTTGTGCTCGCGATCGCGACCGATGCTTGGGACGGCCACATCGCCAGGTCGCGGGGTCTCGTCACCGACCTCGGCAAGCTGCTCGATCCGATAGCCGACAAGTTTCTTACCGGCGGTGCGCTCGTCGGGCTCTCCGTTCTCGGTGAGCTGCCATGGTGGATCACCATCGTCGTGCTCGTGCGAGAGCTGGGTGTCACGATACACCGGCTCTTCGAAGCGCGCAGTGTCGTGGTCGCTGCCGCATGGATGGGCAAATTGAAGACAGTCGCGCAGTCGGTCGCGATTTCGCTTGCGCTGTTTCCGTTCGCGAGCCTGCTCGAGGGCACGGGCTTCTCTCTATGGGTGGTGTGGCTCAACATCATCACCATGAGCGCTGCCGTGGTGCTCACCATCGCGAGTGGCATTGACTACGTCGTGAACTTCTTTCGCATGCGAAAAGGATCGGCAGAGGCAGCGTGATGAACGCCCGCGAGGGGCAGACGCCGCCAGCGCAACTGGTTTCGCTCGCGACAGACCTCGGCCTCAGGGTTGCTGTAGCCGAGTCGCTGACAGGCGGGCTGCTTGCAGCGGCGCTGGTGGGCGTGCCAGGAGCATCTCGTGTGTTCTCTGGCGGCGTGGTGGCATACGACACCTTTCTCAAGCACACGCTGCTCGGGGTCGATCGTGAGCTGCTGGCCGCTCGCGGCCCGGTCGACGCGGGAGTCGCAAGGCAAATGGCGCTGGGAGTGCGTCGAGCATGCGCCACTCCGCCCTCAGCTTCCGAGCCGGGTACCGACTTGGTAGTTGACGCCGAGATCGGGCTCTCGACAACGGGGGTTGCCGGGCCCGACCCTGACCCGGCGACTGGTCAGGCTGTAGGCACGGTGTGGATCGGCGTGAGCTCTATCTTGGGCGAGCGTGCGGTGCCGCTGTTGGCGACGGGCGATCGTAGGCAGATTCGCGATCAGACGGTCGCCCGGGCACTGCAGGAGCTTGGCGCTGAGCTGCTCGCGCTCGCAAGTAAAGACACTCGCTCCAGCGGAACTTGAGTCTTCTCGGCTCAAATTCAGGGAATGTTCAGGAATAACGCGGCTAAAGTAACGGTTACTCTCAGTGACGCCCAGCAGACTGGTTGCAGATAGTCTGGACTGCACAGGCGGCATTGATGACAGTGCGGCTCTCGTCGCACAAGAGAAGGAGGACGCGATGGTACTGGTTCGTCAAGAGATCGGCGATGTGCTGCGTGACTTCCGGCTGCAAAAGGGTCGCACTCTGCGTCAGGTAGCCGGTGAGGCAAGCGTTGCGCTCGGATACCTCAGCGAGGTTGAGCGTGGCCAGAAAGAGGCCTCGAGCGAGATTCTTGCTGCGGTGGCCGATGCGCTCGACACGCCGCTGTCGGTGATTATGGGTGAGGTGAGTGATCGCCTTGCGATCGTTGAGGGTCTCAGTGTCACTCTCGATGCGCGAGTCCCTGACACCGTGCCGGCTGATTTGGTGTCGGGCTACCGACCCGAGTTGCTCGCGCGCAGATAAGCTGCGGGATCGCCGTTCGAAAGCGCCACGCCCTAGGGCTGGCGCTTTCGTCTGTTCTGGGGGATTGAAGTACGTGAGAATGAGTGAGTTTCAGCGAGCGATGCGCGAAGAGTTCGGTGACGTCTACGCCGGGGTGCTCGTGCGCGACCACTGGCTGGCGACGCTCGGCGGCACCGCTCAGGATGCGCTTGATCGAGGCGTGCCCGCGCGCGAGGTGTGGTTCACTCTTTGTGAAGACCTGCAGGTGCCTGTTGCCAGGCGCCACGGGCGGGGCCTCATCGACCCTCGCGAGTAGCGCGCAGCTCGCGGTGTCAGGTCAGGGGAGAAGCGATTCGCCGATAGGGCCGGGGTTCATCGCGATCTCCCAGCGGTATCCATCGGGATCCGCGAAGTAGCCCGAGTACCCTCCCCAGCTTCGTTGCTGACCCGGCGCAATGTTGCCGGCGCCAATGCGTGCCGCAAGGGTGAGAATCTCGTCCACTTCTTCGGCGCTTGCGACGTTATGCGCGAGCGTGATCGGCGGCGCCCCCTCGCCGCGTGCAATCGCACCGACCTCGGCCTCGAATTCAACCTCGCTCCACAGGCTGAGAAGGGTGTGGGCGCCGACGCGGATCATGAGCACCTCGTGAGGTACATACAACTCTGCTTGCCAACCGAGCCCTGTGATGTAGAACTGGTGCGAGCGTTCGAGGTCTCGCACGGCCAGGGTTACCAAACTGAGTCTCTGATCCATGGCTTGATCTTCGCAGCCCGAAGGCCCCGTGTCGAGCAGATTCTGCCGCGCAAGCGGATGAACTCCCGGCGTGTCGTTCGAAGATGTGTTCGAATAGGCGTATCGTCGTCCACAGGTGAGTTCGAGTGCGAGTTTTCCAGAGATTTTCTCCTCCGTCACAATATGTCGGTGGTGCGATCTATGGTTCAAGTACCGACCACCAGGCCTTGTCGACGGAGCATCCGGCACGACAGAGGGTAGGCCAGCAACCGGCGAGATTCGCCCGACCAGAGGAGCCACAAATGGCAGCGAACAAAGATCGTGAAAAGGCGCTTGAAGCAGCACTTGCGAACATTGACAAACAGTTCGGCAAGGGTGCGATCATGCGCCTCGGCAGCACTGAACGGCCCCCGGTCGAGGTGATCCCGACCGGTTCGATTGCGCTCGACGTTGCGCTCGGCATTGGCGGGTTGCCTCGCGGCCGCATCATCGAGATCTACGGCCCCGAGTCATCGGGCAAGACGACGCTCACTCTGCACGCAATCGCGAACGCGCAGCGCGCGGGTGGCATTGCCGCATTCATCGACGCAGAGCACGCGCTCGACCCTGAGTACGCGCAGAAACTCGGCGTCGACATCGACGCCCTGCTGGTATCGCAGCCCGACACCGGTGAGCAGGCGCTCGAGATCGCCGACATGCTGATTCGTTCGGGCTCGGTTGATCTGGTGGTCATCGACTCAGTGGCGGCACTCGTGCCCCGAGCCGAGATCGAGGGTGACATGGGCGACAGTCACGTTGGTCTGCAAGCAAGGTTGATGTCGCAGGCGCTTCGTAAGATCACCGGCGGCCTGAACCAGACCAAGACGACCGCCATCTTCATCAACCAGTTGCGTGAGAAGATCGGCGTGTTCTTCGGCAGCCCAGAGACCACCGCCGGTGGTAAAGCACTCAAGTTCTACGCCTCGGTTCGACTCGACATCCGACGCATTCAGACGCTGAAAGATGGTGCTGATGCGGTGGGCAACCGCACCAGGGTCAAGGTCGTGAAGAACAAGATGGCTCCTCCCTTCAAACAAGCCGAGTTCGATATTCTCTACGGCGTCGGCATCTCGCGTGAGGGCTCGCTCATCGACTTCGGCGTTGAGCATGGGCTGATCAAGAAGAGCGGTGCGTGGTACACCTACGACGGCGATCAGCTCGGCCAGGGCATGGAGAATTCGCGTCGATTCCTGCTCGCGAATCCCGACATTGCTGCAGAGATCGAAGAGAA
This sequence comes from Leucobacter sp. UBA1945, assembly GCA_002336855.1. Lineage (GTDB taxonomy): Bacteria > Actinomycetota > Actinomycetes > Actinomycetales > Microbacteriaceae > Leucobacter. The sequence continues at coordinate 3,954 of DDEV01000142.1, forward strand.
GATTCTCGTCAAGCTCGGTGTCAAGCAGGGCGGTGAGGCGCCAGCGGTGACCGCCGCCGAAACTGACGCCGCGCTCAAGAGCGCGTAACGAGGCTGATCATGGCCGTTCGTTTTCTGCCGCAGTCGGTTGAGGGGCGCTCTGCCCCTCAAGCCGGCGATCGCGAGAACCTCGCAGAGGTCATCGATCTTCGCAGTCGGCTGCAACCCGTGGCAACCGAGGTCGAGACTCAGCCAGAGACCGGCTCCGAGCCAGAGCAGGTTCGCACCGCCATGGAAGATGCGGTGCGCCTGCTCGCGAGAAAGGCGCGGTCGAGTGGCGAGCTGCGCAGAGAACTACACGCGCTTGGCCACGATCATGCCGAAGTCGACGGGGTGGTGCTCGAGTGCGAGACCCGGCTCTACCTCGACGACCTTGGCCTCTCCAGAGTGCTTGCTGAAACGTTGCGCGCGCGCAAACGGGCGAGCCGCAGCCAGATCCGATTGAAGCTTCGCGAGCGCTTGCTGCCGGACGGGGTCATCGAGACGGCGCTGGGTGAGCTCGACGATGATGAAGAGCACGAATTGCTTCGTGCTGCGGCGAGCGAGCGCGCCCGCAAGATGGGTGGTCTTGATCGGCAGACCGCCGAACGACGACTGCTCGGCTTTCTTGCGCGGCGAGGCTGGTCGGGTGAGCGCGCGGTGCGGGTCGCGCGCGAGGCCCTAGACCGGGGCGAACTGCGGGGCAACATGAGAGGCGCCTCGGCTAGCAGCAGCACGGTGAGGTTTCGCTGAGCATCTGTTGTGAGCCATATTTGGCCGCGGCGCGAGCTCTGTGCAGACTCTCGGTAGAATTTCTCTTATGCCCTCAGCTGAAGCAACTCTGATCGACCCGTCGCCCGCAGCACTTCGCCCAGACGGTTCGCCGCGCAGCTACACCGTTCGCACGCTCGGCTGCCAGATGAACGTGCACGACTCCGAGCGCCTCTCCGGTTCGCTCGAAGCCGCCGGTTACATTGCCGCTGAGTCGCCCGATTCAGCCGACGTCTACGTCATCAACACCTGCGCGGTTCGTGAGAATGCGGCAAACAAGCTCTACGGCAATCTCGGCATGCTCGCCTCGGTGAAGCGCGAGCGCGAAGGCATGCAGATTGCTGTCGGCGGCTGCCTCGCACAGAAAGATCAGGGCACGATCGTCGAGAAGGCACCCTGGGTCGACGTGGTGTTCGGCACCCACAACATGGGTTCGCTTCCCGCGCTGCTCGAGCGCTCCCGCCACAACGCCGAGGCGCAGGTCGAGATTCTCGAGGCGCTCGAGGTGTTCCCATCGACGCTTCCCACGAAGCGCGACTCTGCCTCGAGCGGCTGGGTCTCGATCTCGGTCGGTTGCAACAACACGTGCACGTTCTGCATCGTTCCCTCGCTCCGCGGCAAAGAGAAAGATCGTCGCCCAGGCGATGTGCTCGCCGAAGTGCAGGCGCTCGTCGACGACGGGGCAATCGAAGTCACGCTGCTGGGGCAGAATGTCAACACCTACGGGGTCGAGTTCGGCGACAAGCTCGCCTTTGGCAAGCTGCTACGCGCGATGGGCGAGATTGAGGGCCTCGAGCGCGTGCGGTTCACGAGCCCGCACCCCGCAGCATTCACCGAAGACGTGATCGAGGCCATGGCCGAGACCCCCAACGTCATGCCGACTCTCCATATGCCGCTGCAGTCCGGCTCAGATACCGTGCTCAAAGCGATGCGGCGCTCCTACCGCAGCAAGAAGTACCTCGGCATTCTCGACCGGGTGCGCGAGCTGATTCCGAACGCGGCGATCACCACCGATATCATCGTGGGTTTCCCCGGCGAGACCGAGCAAGACTTCGAAGACACCATGCGCGTGGTCGAGCAGTCGCGCTTTCAGAGCGCCTTCACCTTCCAGTACTCGATTCGACCGGGCACTCCCGCAGCGACTATGGAAGGCCAGCTGCCGAAAGAGGTCGTGCAGCGGCGCTATGAGCGCCTGCTCGAGCTGCAAGAGCGCATCTCGCTCGAAGAGAACCACGCCCAGATCGGGCGCACCGTGCAGGTGCTGGTGTCGGGCGAGGGCAGAAAAGACGGTGCGACGCGCCGTCTCTCGGGTCGCGCTGAAGATAACCGCCTCGTGCACTTCACGGTGCCCGCAGGGGAGGAGGAGCCCCGTCCGGGCGATGTCGTCACGGCAAGGGTCACCTCGGCGGCCCCGCACTTTTTGATCGCAGACGACGAAAGCGTCTACGCGCTTCGCCGCACTCGCGCGGGCGACGCGTGGGATCGCAGGCAAGCAGAAAGCTGCGGTGTGCCAGCGCCAGCCGCGCCGGGCCGTGTCCCGGCGTCGGTCGGGCTCGGCATGCCCTCGATCCGCTCGCTGTGACCGAGCCCAGGCTCTGGGCGGTCGTCGGCGCAACTGGCACTGGTAAGACTGCACTGTCGCTCGACCTCGCCGAGCGGCTCGAGCGCGAGGGGCGCGGCGCCGAGGTCGTGAATGCCGACGCCATGCAGTTCTATCGCGGCATGAACATCGGCACGGCCAAGCTTGCGCAAGAAGAGCAGCGTGGCATCGCGCACCACCTTTTCGACGCTCTCGACGTGACCGACGAGGCCACAGTTGCCTGGTATCAACCGGCAGCGAGGCGGCGCATCGAAGAGATTCACGGCCGGGGTCGGGACGCCATTCTTGTCGGCGGCTCGGGCCTCTACGTCTCGAGCGTGCTTTTCGACTTCCAGTTTCCGCCCAGAGACGAGGCGTTGCGGGCCGAGCTTGAGAGCGATCTCGAACGAGGGGGAGTCGAGTCACTGCTCGCGCGCCTGCGCGCACTCGACGCGACCGCCGCAAGCGAGGTCGACCCGCGCAACCCGAGGCGTGTGGTGCGCGCGCTCGAGGTCGCGCTGCTGGGCGCCGATGCTCAGGTCACCCTGCCACAGGCCCCTAAGTTGTGGCACGATCACACCCGCGTGCTCGGCGTGAGTTGCGAGCGTGCGACGCTCGTGAAGCGCCTCGACGCGAGGGTTGAAGAGATGTGGGCGAGTGGCTTGGTGGCAGAAGCGCGCGATCTCGTGCCGCTCGGCATCGAACAGGGCAAGACAGCGAGCCGTGCGATCGGCTATCAGCAGGCGCTGGCGCAGTTGCGTGGCGAGCTGAGCGAACGCCAGGCGATCGAAGAGACACAGGCGCTGACGAGGCGTTACGCGCGCCGCCAGGTGAGCTGGTTCAAACGCTACGCCGATGTGCACTGGTTCGACGCCTCCGACTCAGCGCCCGACGTGGCGAAAGTCGAAACGGCGAGCTGAAGCGCAGCGTTGCCCCTTGTCCGTGTAGCGTGCTGCTATGACAGTGCGCACTCGAGATTTCGAAGCAGGCGACGCCGACACGGTGATCGCCCTCTGGCAGGCCAGCGGGCTTACCCGGCCGTGGAACGATCCTCGCGCCGACATCGCGCGCTGCCTCGAAACCGAAACGAGCTTCTTGCTCGTTGCCGAAGCTGAGGCTGGGGTCGAGAACGAGGCCGTGCCTGGTGCTTCGATGATCGTCGGCACGGTGATGGCCGGCTATGAGGGGCATCGCGGCTGGATGTATTACCTCGCGAGCGACCCCGAGTTTCGCCGCGAGGGCATCGGGCGGGCGCTCGTGGCCGAGGCCGAACGCCGCTTCGAGGTTGCCGGCTGCCCGAAGGCCATGCTGATGGTGCGCGGGGGAAACGAGGCGGCGATAGGTTTCTACGAGAAGCTCGGCTACACCACTGAAGACGTGCTCGTGCTCGGCAAGCGCCTCATCGAAGACTGAGTTTCGACGAGGCGCTCGCTGGCAGTCGCCGCGAACAACGCGCGGGCTACCCGCGGCGGTGACGCTTGCGGTAGCTCTCGATGCCGCTGATGCCGCCAGCCAGCGCGCCGAAGAGCACGCCGCAGATCGGCCAGATGATCCACGATTCGCCCCAGGCGTTGCCGATGAAACTCCAGGCCAGGTAGATAGCGACAACGAGCGGCCAGTAGAACGCCGCGATCACGGTGACGAGGCTGTGCTCATCGTCATCATCCTCTTCGGGGCGCTTGCCGCCTTTCGTGAGCGTGTCGAGCACGGTGCTCGCCCAGCTCGCGGGCAGCAGGATCAGCAGCCCGGCCGCGACCATGACGAGCGTCCCGGCGACCCCGAGCACGCCCCACAGGCCCTCCAGCTCAGAGTGCGCGGGAATCAGCGAGAGCAGCAGTACCGGCGCGGGCGAGAGCACCCAGCACATCACCGAGATTTGCAGCGCCCTGATGCGACCGCGCTCGTGGGTTTTGGCGAGGTCCTCGGCCCACACCGTAACGACAGGGTTGCGGCTGAACTTGCCCTCGCGAAGTCTCGCGAACGGCGTGAACTCGCGCGAAAGGCCGATGATCGTGATGACTCCGAACGCAACCATGACGAAGAGCAGCAACAGACCGATCAGCGCCGCTGCGTTTTGCGGGATTGGCAGCAAGCCAGATTCTGCCGCGGTCGGCAGCACGATGAGCGGGATTGCGGCCATCACGAAGAGCGCGACCGAGGTGGCGAGGCGGTATCGGGTGCGCTGCTGCGCATCTGCGAGGCCCTGCGCCTCCTCGAGCGTGACCGCCGGGTACGCCGGGGTGTTCGTCTGCGCTGCAGTTGACGACGCTGCCGTGTTCGGGGTGCCTGGCGATGTCTCTGGGCCGAGCTGCGGCGAGATCTCTCCAGCGATGCCGAGCACCGGCGCAAGCTCGTCGAGGTTGCCGAAGTCGGTGATCACCCGGCCAACAGCTTCGTTGTGCGAGGCACCCTTGGCGACGAAGCCCTGGTACGCGTCTTCCATCATCGCCTGCAGTTCGGTCTTCGCCTCGAGCATGCGGGGCGTCTGCGGGTACGGCGAGAACATGGTCTCGAGGTACGCGTGGATGACGTTCATGAGTCGATTCCTTCCGTGAAGCGGTCGACGACCGCTTTGGTGTGCTGCCACTCGCGGGCCTTGGCGTCGAGGTAGCCAAGCCCCTGTTCGGTGATCTGGTAGTAGGTTCTCGGTTTGCCCGATTCCGAGGTGCCGGGGAACGACGTAACGAGGGCCGAGTTCTCGAGCCGCTTGACCGCCGAGTAGAGGGTCGTCTGCTTAATCGCGTACTCGTCGCCCGTCACCTCGCTGATCTGCTGGGCGATCTCGTAGGCGTACGAGGGAGTGCTGCGCAGCAGCGACAGGATCATGAGATCGATGTAGCCGCGAATCGCATCTGCGCTGATCATCTCGTCTCCTTTCGATCGTGACCTTACGCCAAACATAGTACGTGTGGCGTAGTACGTCAAGTGGAGCTTCGAGTTACTCGATTCAATTCTGCGCGACGAGGATCACCTTGCGCCGACCCGCATAGACTTATGGCGTGACTACTCTGAGCTTCACCAAGGGCCACGGCACCGGCAACGACTTCGTGCTCTTCACCGACCCCGACGGCGAGATCGATCTGACGCCCGAGCAGATCAGCCTGATCTGCGACCGGCACTTCGGCATCGGTGCCGACGGGGTGATCCGTGCGGTGCGCTCGAAGGCGATCGCAGAGGGTGCCGCGATCCTTGCCGAAGCTCCCGAGGCCGAGTGGTTCATGGACTACTGGAACGCAGACGGCAGCCCCGCTGAGATGTGCGGCAACGGCATTCGCGTCTACGCCCACTATCTGATCACCGAGGGGCTCATCGCGCCCGAGCGCCGCGACACCATCGCCATCGGCACGCGCGCCGGGGTGAAAGACGTGCTCGCAGGGGTCTCTGGTTACACTGTCGACCTCGGCCGCTGGCGGCTCGGCGATGAGTATCTGGTGAACGCCCGCGGTCTGCACGTGTCGCGCCCAGGCCTTGGCATCGACCTCGGAAACCCGCACGTGGTAACCGTGCTCTCAGATGACTCGAAGCTCGACGGACTCGATCTCACCGCGGCGCCCGAGCTGGGGCCGCTTCCCGAGAACGGCGCGAACGTCGAGTTCGTTGTGCCCGAAGAGCCGCTGCTGAAGAATGGCGTGGCGCACATTCGCATGCGCGTGCACGAGCGGGGCTCTGGCGAGACGCTCTCGTGCGGCACCGGCACCGCCGCCGCGGCGCTCGCGTTTCGGCACTGGGGCGGCGAGCAGATGCCGAACAGCTGGAGCGTCGAAGTGCCCGGCGGTCGCCTCGCCGTGCGCATGTTCGCAACAGAAGAGGGCGAGCACGTCTCGCTCTCGGGCCCCGCGGAGCTCGTCTATTCGGGCACCATCGAGCTGCCCGAATAGGGAGTTCTTGCCAGAGCGGGGCGGTGAATCGAGCGCCTACTCGCGCTCGCGCACGGCCTCGATGACGTGAAAGCCCTTGTCTCGTGCGATGCGGCCGACCTCGAGCTCGTCGAACTCTGCCGCGATCCAACGCTGCAGCGAATCTGCGCCGAGGTGCTTCGCGACGACCAGGTATGCCTCGCCGCCGACGACCAGACGAGGCAGCCACAGTCGGAGCATCCCGTGCAGCACTTCTTTGCCGACGCGAATCGGCGGGTTCGAGTGGATCTCGCTGAACCTCAGTGTTTCAGGCACCTCATCGGGGGCGGCAACCCGTACGTTCTCGAGGCCGAGGCGCTCGGCGTTCGTGCGGGTGAGGTCGCGTGAACGCTCGTTCACGTCGACGGCCCACACCTCGCGTCGTGGGTGGGTGAGCGCGGCCGAGAGCGCGATCGGCCCCCAGCCGCAACCGAGGTCGAGCAGCGGGGCCTGATCCTCGCCGCCATCGAATTCGTCACTGAACGCCGCAATCGTGCGCAGCAGAATCTCGGTGCCTCGGTCGAGGTGCTCTGGGCTGAACACCCCGCCTGCAGTGAGCACACTTCGGGGCGCACCCGCGAGCGTCACCTCGATCTCTCGCGGGGTGAATTCGCCTGACGGTGCCTCGCTGAAGTAGTGCTCGCTCACCCGTCGATTATCGCAGCACCGGCGAGGTCGAGCGCGCAGCGTGCGAGATATGCGTTCCGTGCGAGAAATCCGGCCAGAACCTCGCACGCAACGCATATCTCGCACGGAACGCGTTGTCCCTTGGCCGGCCCGCCGCGTCACCGGGCTGCGCTGTCGGTGAACAGGGTGCCGCATGTCCGTGCCGCAACCTAGACTTGAATGCAGAATGACGATGCAGCACGACGACACCCCGCAAGATCTCGGCAACGACGAGCACGACACAAGCAGCGAGCACGGCAGTGAGGCCGATGACGCGCTCGATCGGGTGCTTCGGCGCGCCTCGACCACTCGCACGGCGACGGTAATTCGCGACCTCAGCGGTGCCCAGGCGCTTGGCGACGAGGCGCACGAGTTCGCGGCAGACGAGTTCGATGCGATCAGGCTCGAGCGCGAGGAGCGCGCCTCGCTGAAGCGCGTCGCAGGCCTCTCGACCGAGCTCGAAGATGTGACCGAGGTCGAATACCGACAGTTGCGCCTCGAGAAGGTGGTGCTGATCGGCGTCTACTCGCAGAGCTCAAAGCAGGGCACCGAGGATGCCGAGAACTCGCTGCGCGAACTCGCGGCGCTCGCCGAGACCGCAGGCGCAGAGGTGCTCGACGGCCTGCTGCAGCGGCGCGCCAACCCTGACCCGGCGACCTACCTCGGCAAGGGCAAAGCGCAGGAGCTCGCCGAGCTCGTCGCCGCGGTCGGCGCCGATACCGTCGTCGCCGACACCGAACTTGCGCCGAGCCAGCGCAGGGCGCTCGAAGACGTGGTGAAGGTGAAGGTGATCGACCGCACGGCGGTGATTCTCGACATCTTCAGCCAACACGCGAAGAGCCGCGAGGGAAAGGCCCAGGTCGAGCTGGCCCAGCTGCAGTACCTGCTGCCGAGACTGCGCGGCTGGGGTGACTCGATGTCGCGCCAGGCCGGCGGTCAGGTCGGCGCTGGCGGTGCGGGCATGGGCTCCCGCGGCCCAGGTGAGACGAAGATCGAGCTCGATCGTCGACGCATCAACACCCGTATGGCGAAGCTGCGGCAGCAGATCAAAGGATTCGCGCCGGCTCGCGAGGCCAAGCGCGCGAACCGCAAGCGGGGAGAGGTGCCGTCGGTCGCGATCGCCGGGTACACGAACGCGGGCAAGTCGAGCCTCTTGAACCGGCTCACCGGCGCCGAAGCGCTCGTGCAGAACCAGCTCTTCGCGACGCTTGACACGACGGTGCGGCACGCCGAGACCGCCGACGGCCGGCGCTTCACCTACGCTGACACCGTCGGATTCGTGCGTAACCTGCCTCACCAGCTGGTCGAGGCGTTCCGTTCGACGTTCGAAGAGGTCGCCGGCTCAGACGTGATCGTGCACGTGGTCGACGGCTCGCACCCCGATCCCGCCGCGCAGCTGCGCACCGTGCGCGACGTCATCGCCGAGGTCGATGCGCAGGCGCTCCCCGAGATTGTCGCCTTCAATAAGAGTGACCTCATCGACGAGACGCAGCGCCTCGTGCTGCACGGCATGGTGCCAGACGCCGTGTTCGTGTCTGCCCGCACGGGCGAGGGCATCGAAGAGTTGCAGGCGAGGATCGCAGCAGCGCTTCCCGTACCCGACCGCGAGGTGACCGTCACCGTGCCATACGACCGCGGTGACCTGGTGGCCGAGCTGCATGAGCGCAACCGCGTGATCGGCACCGAGTACGTCGAAGACGGCACCCGCGTGCATGCTTTCGTTGGTGGCGAGACACTCGCGAAGCTCGAGCCATATCTGGCTTGACGCGCAGCTCGGGCTGTCACTCTGGCGCTTCACACTGAGTAACGTGCGGTAACCGTTTGACACGCTCGCGCCGAAGCTCGCTTCGGGTGATTACTGTCGAGAGGGTCAGCGTGATCCTCGTCGAAAGAAGCCCATGTCGCACCGTAGCAACCTGCCCACCGCCACGATCCTCGGTTACCCTCGCATTGGCCGCAGGCGCGAGCTGAAGCGCGCCGTCGAGAGCTACTGGAGAGGCGACATCGATCAGCAGGGGCTCCACGCGGCCGCTGCAGAGCTGAGGGCTGCGACGCGCACCCGACTCGTCGAACTCGGCCTGCAAGCTGAGGGCGGCGCGGTGCCCGAGAGCTTCAGCTTCTACGACCAGGTGCTCGACGCGACGCTTGCGCTCGGCGCGGTTCCGGCGCGCTTCGCCGACGTCGCCGCGCGCGAGGGAGCGACCGACCTCGACCTCTACTTCACGCTCGCCCGCGGCGATAGCGACCACCAGCCGCTCGAGATGACGAAGTGGTTCGACACGAACTATCACTACAGTGTGCCCGAGATCGATGAGCGCACTCTCTTCGCAGCGAACCCGAGCGCGCTCGTGACGCAGCTCGGTGAGGCTGCGGCGCAGGGCATTGAATCTCGCCCCGTGCTCGTCGGCCCGGTCACCTACCTGTTGCTTGCCAAGGCGAGCGACGAGGCTGCCGAGGGCTTCGCGCCGATCAGCCGCCTCGACGATGCGGTGGCGGCATACGTCGCGCTGCTCGGCGAGCTCGCCGCTGCGGGCGCCACCTGGGTGCAGTTCGACGAGCCCGCGCTCGTGTCTGATTCGCTCTCGGTGCCGCGCGAAGAGGTCGTGGCTCTCGTCGAGCGCGCCTACTCGGTTATTGGAAATTCAAATAACCGGCCGAATGTGCTGCTGACCGCGCCCTACGGCGACTCGTCGCACGCGCTGCTGCGTCTCGCGGCGCTGCCCGTCGAGGCCGTGCATGCCGATCTCGTGCGCGGCACGCTGCCCGCCGGGGCCTTCGAGTCGGGAGAGCTCGTCAGCGCCTTCTATGAGAAGCAGTTCGTGGCAGGTCTCGTTGACGGCCGCAATATCTGGCGCACCGACCTGCGGGTTGCCTCGACCATTGCACAAGACCTGAAGGTCGCGGGCATCGACGTGGTCATCGGCACGTCGAACAGCCTGCAACACGTGCCGCACGACGTGAACGACGAGTCGAAGCTCGACGAGCGCCTGAAGTCATGGCTCGCGTTTGCTGACCAAAAGGTCGCACAGGCCGCG
>DDEV01000134.1 GCA_002336855.1 Leucobacter sp. UBA1945
CGAGAGTTGCGCCCGGTCGCAATCACGTTGCCATCAGGGCCGAGGATCAGCGCGCCCACCGGAATCTCGCCCTCGTTCGCAGCGGCCTCGGCTTCGAGCAGCGCGGCCCCCATGACCTCGAGGTCGTGTTCGCTCGGGGGGATCCCGCTCATCTGCCTGCCTTCGCTGCTGCGCATGCCCCCAAACCCTCTAAGCTTGACCCATGCGCGTTGTCATAGCGGATCATCCGCTGATCACTCACAAGCTTACGGTTCTGCGCGATAAGCGCACGCCCCCACCTACCTTCAGGCTGCTCGTTGAAGAGCTGATGACCCTGTTGGCGTACGAGGCCACCCGCGAGGTGCGCGTCGANNATGCTCGAGGGCATGGTGAAGCTCGTGCCCACCGCGGAGGTCGGCTTTCTCGGCATGAAGCGCAACGAAGAGACGCTCGTGCCCGAGAGCTACGCTGAGCGCCTGCCCGAGAAGCTGCACGGCCGCCAGTGCTTCGTGCTCGACCCCATGCTCGCGACGGGCGGCTCGCTCGCTGCGGCGATCGAGTTTCTCTTCGATCGCGGCGCTGACGAAGTCACCGCGATATGCGTGCTGGGCACCCCTGAGGGTATCGCCGCGGTGCGCGAGCAGGTCGGCGACCGCAATGTCACGCTCGTGCTCGGCGCCCTCGATGACGGCCTGAACGAGAACGCCTACATCGTTCCCGGCCTCGGCGACGCGGGCGACCGCCTCTACGGCACCGCCGACTGAGCGGTAGCGTTCGCTTCAGATTTCTCGAAAAGGATCAGCCGGCCACGCGCCCGCTGATCCTTTTTGGCTTTGCCACCGCTTGCCGAGCCCTCACCGAGCTGTCACAGAGCGAAATAATTTGACACACTCGGGAATATTTTGTTTTACTTAAGCCATGACTGACACGAATCGTCCCCAGGCCACCCGCGAGGTGAACTTTGGGCAGGCTGGCATGATGATGTGCCGCCGTAGTGTCATGTGCTGTCGAATGCACCTCAGCTAGGCGAGAGAACAGGCAAAGCATCGCTTTGCACGCCTAGCACTCGGTCGCTTACCGAGTACCCAGCCTGCATCTTCTTCACGAGGATCCCGCACAGCGGTTCACCCGCTCCCTCTCAGGCGCATCTCGCGCCAAGCGAATCGCACACCGCGTTCACGTGTTTCACGTAGAACATCTCGCGACATCGCACCGCACGCGGCTTGTTCGCCGCACGCCGTCCCCGCGCATCGCGCAGGCGGCACACGCAGAAAGACAGCACACATCATGACCACCATCACCGCTCCCCGCACCATCACTTCGAACACCGCAGCGCCCCGCACCGTCGCAGAGGCTCGCCCCGACCTCGCCGCAGCTCAGCCCACCGAGCGTCGTGTGCCCGAGGGCACCGAAGTGCGCGGCTTCGCCCTCTACGTGGGCCTCGCAGACGACAAGATCGCTGACGGCGACCCGAAGCTCGGCGAGATCGTCACCCAGATCAAGCAGCTGGTCGCCCAGCTCGCTCCCGCCGCAGGCACCTACGCCGCGGTCGCTCTCGCTCCCGAGGGCACCGGCGGTCGCGATGTCGACGTGGTACGACTCGCGCTCGGTGACCCCGCTGCGATCGCCCGCCAGAAGCAGCAGAACGAGCCAGAGGCCGAGGATCGCGCCGCAAGCGGCGTCACCATCGACCTCTCACGCAAGCGCGTGCTGCTCGACAACATCGCTGCCCCGCTGACGTTCCGCGAGTTCGAACTGCTGCAGTACTTCGTGCTTCGCGAGGGTCGCACCGTCAGCCGCGAAGAGCTCATCGAGCAGCTCTGGGCCGACGCGCCCGAGCACGAGGCCCCGAACGAGCGCACCATCGACGTGCACGTTCGACGCCTGCGCGTGAAGCTCGCGCACTACCAAGACATCGTGCGCACCGTGCGCGGCACCGGCTACCGATTCGACCGTCACGCAGACGTGTCGATTCTGCACGCGGCAACCCCGAGCCCTGACATCTTCTAAGCCGCGCCAGCACACCAGCGCTCGGCGCGCTACTTCGTCGCTTCGTTGCAATACATGCCACTTTTGTTGAAGCTGCACCATCTGGTTCTTACCAAGTTGTGCAGCTTCAACAGTTCTCGCTACCCGTTGTTCACGCCTGTGCGGTAGTTTTTGAGAGAACGATTAGACCACACACGAGAGAAGAGGGTCGTAATGTCGACTTTGCCCCCCGAGGCGCACGGAGATCAGCCGGTACAGCCCGAACAGCCTGCTCAGCCCGTCGCACCGCAGCCGGTGCAGCCCGAGCAGGTCACGGGCGCGGTGCCGCCCGCCCCCGAGCAGCCGCAGTACACCGCGCCTCCGGCGCAGGGCTACCAGGCTCCCCCCGCAGGCGCATACCAGGCACCCCCTGCTGGCGGTTACCAGCAGCCCGCTCCCGGCGCATATCAGCAGCCTGGCGCCTACCAGCAGCCGGTGGCAAACCCCGCAAGCAACCTGCAGATCAACTACTGGCTCTCGGTGTTCTTCACCTGGGTACCCGCGCTGATCTTCTTCCTGATCAACAAAGACAAGGGCGACGCCCGCGTGCGCCAGCTCGATGCGGCCAACCTGAACTTCTCGCTTGTGCGCGCGTTCGCGATTATCGCGGCATACATCGTGTCGTTCATCCTGATGTTCATCCCGTATGTCGGGTTCATCGGCGGCCTGCTCGTCTTCGTTGCGTGGGCTGGCGGCCTCGTACTGCACATCCTCGCAGCAGTGAAGGCTGACGAGGCTTACCGCACCGGCCAGCCGGTCGACCCCTTCCTCTTCAACCTGCAGATGGTGAAGTAACCGAAGGCGCTAACGCGATGACCCGCCTGCTTCTGCAGGCGGGTTTTTGCGTTCTGCCCGCGCCGCGCGCCACGCGCGCCAGCGCTCCCAGAACCTCGCCAGCTGCATGCGCAACCAACCCGTCAGCCTGCGGGCCCAGTGGTACTCGCTGCCAAGAATCGTCATGCCGAGAAACACGATGAGCCAGCCCGGGCCTGGTAGCGGAATGAGGATCACCCCGATCACCACGACGGCCACGCCGAGGATCGTGACGAGCACCTTGTACACCACGTTCAGCCAGGGATAGCGCTCGATGATCGCCCGCCACTTCTTCATGAAGCGGCCGAATGGCTGTGCGATCCTCTGCGCGCGCGAAAGATCGTCTTCGCTCGTCTGGCTCGGGTCGCTCATGTCGAAAATGCTAGAGCCCGACCCAGGCCGTAAGCTGAGAGCGTGACTGAACGATGGCGTGATGTGGCCGCGGCATGCGGATTGCTCGATGCGAACGGAAGCGCGAAGCCGACGATCTTCGCCGAGATGAGTGCGCTCGCGGCGCGAACCTCGGCTGCGAACCTGGGGCAGGGGTTTCCCGATGAAGACGGCCCTGAGTGGATTCGGGAGGTCGCGATCGAGGCGATTCGCGCGGGCGTGAACCAGTACCCACCGGGGCGGGGCACCGCCGAACTGCGCCAGGCGATCGCGGCGCACCAGGCGCGCCGCTACGGCATCGAGCTCGACGCAGACACCGAGGTGCTCGTCACCACCGGCGCCACCGAGGCGCTCGCGGCAGCGCTGCTCGCACTCACCGGCCCCGGCGACGAGGTCGTGACGCTCGAACCCTTCTACGACTCGCATGCCGCATGCATCGCTATGGCCGGCGCGACGCACGTGACCGTGCCCCTCGAACCGCACGACGGCGGGTTTCGGCTCGACGCCGACGCACTTCGCCGGGCGGTGGGGCCGCGCACGCGGGTGATCCTCGTCAATACCCCGCATAACCCCACCGGCACCGTGCTGACGCGCGACGAGCTCAGAGCGATCGCCGTCGAGGCGCAGCAGGCCGACGCGATCGTGGTGACCGATGAGGTCTACGAGCACCTCGTGTTCGACGATGTCGAGCACGTGCCGATCGCGAGCCTGCCCGGCATGCGCGAGCGCACGCTGACCATCTCGTCGTCGGGCAAGACGTTCTCGCTCACCGGTTGGAAGATCGGGTGGGCAACCGGCCCCGCCGCGCTCATCGACGCGATGCTCGCAGTCAAGCAGTTCTTGACGTTCACCAGCGGGGCGCCGTTTCAGGGGGCGATCGCTGAGGCGCTCGGTGAGCGTGGCGACGCAGATGTCACTGCCCTGCGCGACACGCTTGCGTTTCGGCGTGACCTGCTGCTCGCGGGGCTGCAGAGTGCTGGCTTCGAGACGGTTCGCCCCGACGGCACCTACTTTGTCTGTGCCGACGCCTCGCCGTTCCTCTCGGGCGAGGTGGTGGATGGGGCCGCGTTCGCGCGATGGCTGCCCGAGGCGATCGGAGTCGCATGCGTGCCACTCAGCGCGTTTTGTCGCGAGGGATCGCCCACCGCCTCGGCGCTCGCAAACTGGGTGCGGTTCACGTTCGTGAAGCGCGAAGACACGCTGCGCACCGCGATCGGGCGGTTGGCGGGGTTGCGCCGGGGTGAGGGCTAAGCGCTGAGGGTACTGAACTCGGAGGTTGAGGTTCAGCAAAAGCAGATCCAAGCAAGTGGGCACTAGGTGTTGCCTGGGCGGTGGAGAGACAACATCTAGTGCCCAATTGCTTTGCTGGAGGCCTGGGCCGGAAACGCGTTTGACTGGTTATCGCGATCACCTGCTTGTCGCTCACAGGGGCCCAATTCTCTCGAGACTACTGACCTTCTGTGGATAAGCCGTTCTTGTGGTTCGGTGGCGACCATTATCAGTGGTATGAAACTACGTGACCTACCGCCCGAGCTCTCACGGGAGTTTCACGTTTCTGACGCTGGCAAGCTCGGCGTGACAAAACAGCGCCTGCGCGCAAACGATCTGGAGCGGCCCTTTCGCGGCGTACGAATGCGAGCCGTTGATGAACCGGCTGGAGGCAGTGAAGCTACCCCGAAGCAGACAGTAGACTTCGAACTTGCGCGCGCACGTGAGCTCGCCCTCGTTCGTGCACTTGCTACCTCGCTTCGATCGAGCCAGTTCTTCACACACCGCACCGCGGCGCTGCTTTGGGGCGCCCCATTGCCACATCGGCATCGCCCCGAATTGCACGTCGGCGTCTTCGAGCCGCAACGTGCTCCACGTATTTCGAACGTAACCGGACACCGGTTTGCGCGCGGGCGCGTCGAACTACGCCAGCTCGGCGGCCTACTGCTGGCCTCTCCCGCACACACTTTCGCGATGCTCGGGGAGCTTCCCCTCGCCGAACTCGTTGCAGTCGGAGATTACTTCGCAAGAATGCACCGAAAGGGGTACGGTAGGCCGAACGTCGGCAAGCCCCCTCATGCAGCACTCACGGAACTCCGCGAAGCGGTGCATTTAGGGCGCTGGCGCGGCATGCCGCGCCTCCGCACTGCTCTCAAGCTCGTCCGTGAGGACTCGTGGTCACCGCGCGAGTCGACAACGAGGGTCACCTTAGTGATGGCAGGTCTGCCAGAGCCCGAACTAAACATCGACGTGTACGACCGCAACGGATTCTTTATCGGCTGCTCCGATATGGCTTACCCCCGATACAAAGTCGGCGTGGAGTATCACGGCCAGCAACACGTCGAGCGGTACGCGCAGGACATCGAGCGACTGGAAAGGTTTCGCGCAGACGGGTGGGAGATTCTACAAGTCACGAAAGCTCTCGAGCGACGCCCTGAGTCTCTCGTGGCCCGCGTCACGTCGGCTCTGCGAAAGCGCGGATGGAACGGAGTTCTCACGCCTCCATAGCCAGATCGGCCGCAGCGATCCTGGCCGAAGAGGAACGCTTAGCCCGTGTGAGAACTCACTGAGAACTAAATGGGCACTAGATGTTGCCTGGCCGAGTCGGAGGCAACATTAAGTGCCCACTTGCTGAGAGGNNCGGTGAGGAGGACGGGGGGGGCTGGTGCCGCTGCCGGCCGGGCCGGGCAGGGCAGGGCAGGGCCGGACCGGGCAGGGGCTGAAGGCTCGAGCCCGAGGGTTCGGGGCGCAGCCGCCGAGCCCGATGGGCCCCACCGGGACGCAGAATACCTGGGCAGAAAACTCTACGTTCCGGCGAGACCCCTCGGTCTCGGCCGGGGTCGAGTCGCGGTCGAGTTGGGGTGGAGGTTGGGCCGGCGCACGATCCGACCTCGGGGTGAAGGCGCGGCCCGGGTCAACACAAGTGCGCGGCCCGGGCCAGCCGAACCCTAGAGGGCCTTCAGCACAACCGCGCTGCCCTGGCCGCC
>DDEV01000059.1 GCA_002336855.1 Leucobacter sp. UBA1945
AGCCGAACTCATTGTTCGTGCCGTACGTGATGTCTGCGTCGTACTGCTTGCGGCGCTCAGCCGGGGTCTGGCCCGCAACGATGCAGCCGGTGGTCATGCCGAGCGCGCGAAACACGCGCCCCATGAGCTCGCTCTGGTAGGTGGCGAGGTAGTCGTTGACCGTGACGATGTGCACGCCCTTGCCCGGGAGGGCGTTGAGGTATGCGGGCATGGTCGCAACGAGGGTCTTGCCCTCACCGGTCTTCATCTCGCTGATGTTGCCAAGGTGCAGGTTTGCTCCGCCCATCACTTGCACATCGAAGGGGCGCAGGCCGATGGTGCGCTTCGCAGCTTCGCGAACCGCGGCGAATGCCTCTGGCAGCAGGTCATCGAGCGTCTCGCCGTTCGCGAGGCGCGCGCGAAACTCTTCAGTCTCGCCGCGCAGCTCTTCGTCGCTCAGCTGCTCGAAGGTCGGCTCGATCGCCTCGACGGTCTTTGCGAGCCGCTCAAGCTTCTTCAGAGTGCGACCCTCGCCTACGCGAAGGACTCGTTCGAGGACTGTCGCCACGTCGTGTCTCCTGTGGTTGTACGGGTTGCTTCGTCGCGACTGAGCCGCGAGCACGCCGTGCTTTCTGTTGCCAAATTGTAACAACGCCCCAGCTTAGCAAGCCTGACCGGGGCGAATCCTCCGAATTCAGCGGTACACCCTAGGGTGGTTCTGTGAGCAGAGAGCGGTCGGTGCCTGAGCCAATTTGGGGCGAGGATCACCGGGCGCCGAGCAACGACTCTGTGCTGGTGATCCTGCCGACGTACAACGAGCGCGAGTCGCTCGGCGAGATTGTCGCCCGCCTGCACGCGGTCACCCCGCAGGCCGATGTGCTCGTGATCGATGATGCGAGCCCCGACGGCACTGGTGAGCTCGCCGATCGGCTCGCGGCAGCCGACGGCCGTATCTCGGTGCTGCACCGCCCGGGCAAGCTCGGGCTCGGCACCGCCTACCTCGAGGGCTTCGAGTGGGCTGCGGCGCGCGGCTATCGATGGGTGGTCGAGATGGATGCCGACGGTTCACACCTGCCTGAGCAGCTGCCCGACTTGCTCACTGCGGCGAGAGCTGGGGCTGGGCTCGTGATCGGGGCTCGATGGGTCAGCGGCGGCAGCGTCGTTGGCTGGCCGCGGCATCGACGGTGGATCTCGCGCACCGGCACCCGGGTCGCTCGCACGGCGCTGCGCTCACGTCTGCACGACATCACCAGCGGGTACCGAGTGTTCGACAGCGCGTGGCTCGCCCGGCTCTCACCCGATGAGGTCTCGGCCGAGGGCTACGGCTTCCAGGTCGAGGTGGCATGGGGTCTCGAGCGACTGGGCTGCCCGATCGCCGAGGTGCCGATCACGTTCGTCGAGCGCGCGCACGGCCGCTCGAAAATGACCGCGGGAATCGTTGCTGAGGCGCTCTGGCTCGTGCTGCGCCACGGGCTACGGTTGCGCTTTGGCAAGCGAACGCGGGCACAGAAATGAATGTGGGTGGGTGCCCCTACCCGGGCACCCACCCACGAACTTCGAACGCTACGCCAACGCTCAGTCGTCGGTGAGCGAGATGATGCCGTAGTTCCAACCCTTGCGACGGTAGACGACACTCGGCTTGCCCGACTCTGTCTCGATGAAGAGGAAGAAGTCGTGGCCGACGAGCTCCATCTGGTCAACAGCTTCATCGGTAGACAGGCGCTCGGCAGGGAACTCTTTCTGCCGAATCACGACCGGGGTGTACTGCTCTTCGCCGCCCTCCTCGGCGATAACCGGAACCGCTCCGGTCGACACTGCCTCAATGGTCTCGAGCGGGGCCGGAGCAATGTCGACCACGCTGAAGTCTTCTGCCGCTGCCTCGCCGAGCGAGGTGCGGCCCTTGCCGCGGCGGTCGTGGCGACGATCCTTGAGCCGGCGAATGCGCTCGAGCACTCGCCCATAGGCGATGTCGAAGGCGGTGTACTTGTCGTTGCCTGTGCTCTCAGCGCGGATCACGGGGCCCGGCCCGATGAGGGTAATCTCGACGCGGTCGCCGTTATTCGGGCTGCGGTCGCTGAGGCGAGAAACCTTGACTTCGAACGCCTGCGCCTTGGGCAGCAGGTGCTCTACCTTTTCAGTCTTCGAACCCACATAGTTCTCGAAACGATCGGTAACTCCGACGCCCCTGCCGCGAATGCTTACATCCATGGTGACCTCCTTTGGGTATAGGCGGGTGGCCACATTGGCGGGCGCACCTTTACGCCTTTCACGAACCTTATCGCTGTTCGTGGGTTCACTGCCACCTGGATCGCGAATCTATCCGATTCATTTCAGCGCACGCCCGGCTCGCCCCCAGCGCATGCCCGGCTCGCCCCCAGCGCACACTCGGTTCGAGCTCGGCTTCGCGTCCGCCGCAAGCCCGGCTACCGCCACGCACCAGCACGCGCCCGTCAACGCCGAGCTCAAGCACTGCGCCGCTCTGCGGCCGCGAGCGCTACCGTCGCAATCACCGTCGCGCCGGCAGCCTCGAGCGCTGTCGCAGCTGCGTCAAGGGTTGCCCCAGTCGTGACGATGTCGTCGACGAGCACCACCTCGCGGCCGCGCAGCCTGCCCAGCATGCACTTCGGCACCCGCACGAGTGCGGCGTTCCGTTCCCGCTCCCCCGCGCGCAGGCCCACCTGGCCGGTACGCCCGGGCAGCGCCTGCAGCCCGCCCACGACAAGGT
>DDEV01000077.1 GCA_002336855.1 Leucobacter sp. UBA1945
ACTCGAGAAAGAGCCGTGCGCAGGCGAGGCCGATGCCCGACGCGCCGCCGGTGATGGCGACGCGTCGGGGGAGCCCGAGCGAGACGCGCTCAGTTGCCGTGGCTTCGAATGGTGTCTCGCTCATCGGTGCTACTTTCTGTTCTCTGCCGCAGCTTCTGCGAGCTCGTCGTCGAACTTCTCGAGATCGTCAGAGAGGCCGGCGTAGACCTCGGGCTTTTGCGACTTTAGGTACATGCCATAGAAGATGCCGCCGATGACGGCGACAACGAGAATCCAGGGGAGCACGAGCACGTAGGGTTCGGACGAGCCCGCCACCGTCGCGAAGTTCACGATCGCCATGATGCTGAACATCGCGAGTGCCAAGAAGCCAAGACCCGGCGCGACGAAGGTACTCATCCAGCGCGGATCGCCCTGCTTGCGGAAGTAGGCAACCACAGAGATCGCGGCGATCGCCTGCACGATCATGATCGCGAGCGTGGCGAAGCCGAGGCCGACTGGCACCAGCGTCAGAATTGCGGGCTGGTCAGGGAACGTGAAGCGGAAGATCGCCGCGATCACCACTGCGAACACGAAGTTGACGATGAGCGCTCGCTCGGGTGAACCCTTCTTGTTGGTCTTCGCGAGCCAGTAGGGCAGCACGCGCGCCCGGCCAAGCGAAAACAGGTAGCGGCCGGCCGAGTTGTGGAACGCGAGCTGTGCGGCGAACAGGCTGACGACCACGAGCACGAGCGCTACGGTCACGCCGATCTCGCCGAGATACTCGCCGATGAGCACGAGCGTCAGGTCGCCCGCCTCGAGATGATCGAGCGCCGCACCCTGCGACTCCTTGAGGCCGAGCGCGCTCACGATAGCCCACGCAGCGAAGGCGTGCATGAGGCCGATCACGATAATCGCGACGTAGGTTGCGCGCGGGATCGTCTTTCGGGGCTCCTTCGCCTCTTCACCGAAGAGTGCGGTTGCCTCGAAACCGATGAAGGCGGTGGCGGCGAGCAGCAAGCCGATCCAGAGCGAGCCGCCCATGATCACGCCGGGGCTGAAGACGGCGAGATCGAAGCCGTTCTTGAACAGCACAGTGAAACCGAACACGAGCACAAGCAGAATCTCGAGCACGAGTGCGATGCCGAGCACAACGGCGCTGACGTGAATGCCCGAGCGGGCGAGCAAGAACACGACGATGAAGAGCACGAGGCCGGTCCAGAACCAGTCGAGTTCGACCCCGAAGAGGTGCGGCGCGACGACCATGCCCGCGAAGAAGCCGATCGTGCCGAGCGCGCCCGCGACGAATGCGTTGTAGCCGATGGTCGCGATGATGCCAGTGATGAGACCCGCGGTCTTGCCGAGCCCCTTCACCGCGATCGCATAGAAGCCGCCAGCGTTGGTGAGCTCCTTAGTGATCTGCGCATAGCCGACCGCGAAGAGCAGCAACGCTGCCGCGACGAGCAGGATCGCGATAGGAATGCCGCCGCCGTTGCCGAACGCGATCGCGAGCGGCAACACGACGATCAGCACCGTGACCGGTGCGACTGCCGCGAGCACGAGAAAAACGATTGAGCCGACGCCGAGCTTGTTGCGCGCGAGGTCGGTGGGTGCTTCCGCCATTGGAAGTCCTCCTTCGTTGGAGTGGGCACTCAGAAGTTGAGCTGCCGAAAGTGAACCATGTCTGTGTGTTGCGTGTCTATACTCCGTGTGCAGGAATGCACACAGAGGCTATGCTGCGCGCTCTGGGGCAAGCCCTCGGCCGCGGTCTCGGGCCGCGGCGCCGGTCAGAGCCTCGTCACATCGCCCGTTACAGCGCCGCGATGATGCGTCCCAATTTAGTGACCAGAATCTCGGCGTCGCTCGCCTGGAACGCGAGCGGCGGGCGGATCTTGAGCACCTCGTCGTTTCGCCCGATCCTGCTGATCAGCACTCCATCGCGGTACATTGCCTCGACGACGCGCTTCGCGGTCGCGGGGTCTGCCTCGCCGGTTTCTGGATCTGTGAATCGCATGCCGGCAAACAGGCCGTCGCCGCGCACCTCGTCGATGCGCGCGTTGCCCGCGACGACTTCGCTCAGCTCCCGCTTCAGCAACGCGCCGTTCGCGGCGGCGCGGGGCATGAGCTGCTCGTCTGCCATCACCTTCAGCACGGCGTGGCCTGCCGCCGACGAGACCGGGTTGCCCGCGAAGGTGTTGAAGAACATGTTCTCGGCGCCGAACGCCTCGAGCAGTTCAGCGCCCATCACCGTCGCACCGAGCGGGTGGCCGTTGCCCATCGGCTTGCCCATCGTCACGATGTCGGGCACCGCGTCGAAGAGCTCGTGACCCCACATGAGCCGGCCCACTCGACCGAAGCCCGACTGCACCTCGTCGGCGATGTAGAGACCGCCGGCCGTGCGCACGCGCTGCACGAGCCCGTCGATGTAGCCGGCCGGCACCTTGACGAGGCCCTCTGTCGAAAAGAGCGGATCGAAAAGCACCGCGGCGACACCGAAGCCGGCCTCCTGCAGCGAGGCGATCATCGCATCGACCTCGGCGAGCGAGGTGGCGAGCAGCTTTGCCGTCGCCGCATCGTCAAGGCCGGTCGCGTCGGGAATGCGAATCGTGCGCACGTTTTCGCCCCTCGGCTCGCTCGTGGTGAGGCCGGTGGTGGCCTGGGCGAGCGTGATGGTGGTGCCGTGGTAGCTGTAGTCGCTCATGAGGAGGCCGGTGTTGCCGCTCTTGAAGCGGGCGAGGCGAATCGCGAGCTCGTTGGCCTCGGAGCCGCTGTTGCCGAACGAGACCCTGTCGAGCGTAGGGTGCAGCGTGGCGAGCAGCGCCTCAGCGTAGTCGACGACCCGGTCGTTGAGGTAGCGAGTGTTGAGCGCGAGCTTGCGCATCTGCTGGGACACCGCGTTCGCCACAGCGGGGTGTGCGTGGCCGACGTGCGGCACGTTGTTGTAGGCGTCGAGGTATCGCTTGCCGTTCGCTGCGCGCAACCACACGCCCTTGCCGCTCACGAGTTCGAGTGGAGTGTCGTAGAAGAGCGGGGAGTGGCTGCCGAGCGTTGCCTTGCGTCGTTCGAGCAGCGTCGGCGTGCTGTCAGTCTTCGGGGCTGCGGGCATCTCAGTGCTCCTGTTCGGTGGCGGAGGGGTGATCCTCGATAATTGTATTTGTTGATCAAAGACTAAACAAGGTGTTTATTTTTTCGAAAAGGATCGCTACGCTCTATCTAGGTGCTGCGCGGTGTGATTGCGCGGCCGCACGAATAACGCTCACCGTCGAAAGGCGACCATGGTTCTCAACGAAGCGAACTCGCTCGTACTCGCAAAACTCGCGCTCGCAGAGTTCGGTTTCGACCCCGAAACTGTGCCGCTGACGTTCGTCAAAATGCGCGAGAATACTGTGTTTCGCGCTGATGCCCCCGGTGGCGCCATCGCCCTGCGCCTGCACCGGCCCGGCTACCGCAGCAGGCAAGAGGTCGCCGCGGAATCTGACTTCATCGAGGTGCTCGCAGAGCGCGGGTTTCCGGTGGTTCGGCTCGTGCCGACAGTGACCGGCGAATACACGGCGGTCGTGAGCGACGGTGAGACCGAGGCGATCGTCGACGCGCAGATGTGGCTCGAGGGATCGCGCCAGCTCGGCGACACCGAGGCCGAAGACGGCGCAGATGGGCTTGATGCCGGGCACTTCGCCACGATGGGCGGCATTGCCGCGCGCATGCACCACGTCGCAGAAGAACTCGCTGGCGTGCGGGGCTTCGACCGCTCCTCGTGGGATGCCGAAGGCATGATCGGCTTGGCAGCGCTCTGGGGCGACGCGCTCACCGTGCCCGGCCTCGATGACGCCTCACGCGAGCAACTCGCGCGCACCCGAGAGGTAATGCGCCGCGCGCTCGCCGAATACGGCACGGCGCCTGCGGTGTACGGCACCATTCACGCCGATTTCACCCCTGAGAACGTGCTCGTCGGCACCCGCGAAGATGGTGGCGATGAGCTGGTTGTGATCGACTTCGACGACTTCGGCGATGGCTGGTATCTCTTCGACCTCGCGACGCCGCTGTTCTTCTTTCAGGGGCATCCCGACTACGCCGCGTTTCGCGCGAGCCTGCTCGAGGGATACCGTGCAGAACGACCCCTCAGTGAGGCAGAGGAACGCCTGCTCGACCTCTTTCTCGTCGCCCGCGGCTACACCTATCTCGGCTGGGCCGCGACGAGGCCCGAGACCGATACCGCTGCGTTTCTCATTGCCGAGATCGTGCCGCTTGTCGTGCGGCTCGCTGCTGATATCGAGCGCGAGTTCGGGTAGGGCGGAGTAGCCCCCGCTCATCGAGCTTGTCGGGACGAGCGATAACCTCCGTCTGCGAAGCGTGCGCGGGGTTCCGGATCGCGCGCAGATCCATCCGCGAGCTGCGCTCGCTCCCGCCAGACCCGACCATGCGCACGATCCG
>DDEV01000047.1 GCA_002336855.1 Leucobacter sp. UBA1945
GCAGCGCGCTGCCGAGCAGCAGTGCGCCGCCCAGCATCGCTGCGCCCACACGGGGGAGGCCGCGCCGCAGCCCGCCTCCCCGCGCGTGCGAGTCGTGTGACTTCATCTTGTGTTCCTTTCTTTGTGTCTGTGTGACGGATCCGCTAGGGATCCCTCGAAGCGCGGCTACTCGAGTGCCGCGTTGTTGTCGATAAGAGCGAACATGAATCCGCCCTCGGCTTCACGAATCTGAAAACTCAGCGCCTCGCCGATCACGCCGTCAAGAGAGGCGTAGCCCGTGCCGTTGTCCTCTCCCGAGACCCGAACGGGCGCGTACGAGGCGAGTCCCTGCTCGTAGTGCGCGAGCACCTCCTCTGGAGGCTGCTCGGTAACGAACGCCGCGGTCTCTGTTCCGCCACCGGTGTTCACCGTGCACAACGTCGAGCCGTCGGGCGCCTCTGGCCATCCGTCGGGCAGGAGTTCCAGGGTGTCAATTTCGGCCGGCCCGGTGGCCCATGGATACACCTCGAAGCATTCTTCGGGCACTCCCGCCGCCCGTTCCTCCGGCAAGGGCATCGCGCCGTCCTCAGCTGCTGGGCCGCTCACCGCGGGGTCTGCAGCAGATTGAGGGTTACCGGTGCAGCTCATCAGACCGAGGGAGAGAGCAGCGAGCGCCGTACAGAGCACCGCGGTTCGTGTAGCTCGCAGAGCGTTCATGCCGGATCCTCGACCGCGGTGATCCTGCTGCGCCCGACCGCGAGCCAGATGCCAGCGATAATCAGCCAGAGCTGCATGAGTGTGCCGGGGATCCCGGGAACCCCGGAGATGAGCATCAGTGCGCCGAGACCTGCCGCGAACACCGCGCTGATCGTTCCGAGCACACGAGAGACGAGCCGCTCCGTCCAAGCGATCCAGACAAATGCGAGCGCCGAAACGAGCACCCCGAACCACGGAAAGTACGCGCCGAAGTCGGTGAGCATGTAGTAGACGAAGAGGCCCCGCTCGTCGTAGAGTCCCGACTCGCTGCCGAGGTAGTTCGCGAGCGCGCCCTTCCACCCATAGCCGAGGGTGCCGGCTGCGGCGGTGGTGATCAGCCCGAAGGTGACCACGTGCGCACCCGCAGAGCGCGGAAAACGATGCGCGGCGCGAGCCCAAAGCGCGGCGAACACCAGCAGGGCGACGATCGATGCCAGCCCGGCCATCCAGCCCAGCCTGCCAAGCGTGGCATCGAGACCCAACATGTCGTCAGGGCTCACCGTGTAGATCTCACCGTTCTCGAACGCCTCGGTCTCGGCTGCCGGACGCACGTCGAAGATGATGGATCCGGCAAAGCCGAGGGCGCCAGCAAGCGCCGCCCAGAGCGGCCAGACGGTGAAGCCCTGCTTTCTCGTCGGCAGCAGCTCTTGCCGCCCGGTTTCCGTGTGTGTGGAGGTCATGTCGTTTCCTTCTCGTGCAGCGAGTCCCTCTCGCTGTCTGCGGAGACCCGTGGTTCTGATCGTTCAGTCATCCACGATCTCTCCGAGGAGTCCCGGAACGGCAGATACTGATGTCCCGAATCCACCCGGGACGCCGACCGGGACACGATCGAATCCGGGGCTGGGGCTAGCACGAGCCCAGGGCACCCACAGCTCCGGGACGACGCAGGTCGAATCACGGACACACGTGGGCGCAGCGAAGTCGCCACACCGCGAATGCGCTCTAAGGGTTAGGAGCGCGAATGACGTCCGGTACCGAAGCCGGCTTCGCGTGCCATGACGATGAGTGCGCTGCGATCCGGTGCGCCGAGCTTCGTGATGATCGTGTAGACGTAGTTGCGCACGGTCTTGCTCGTGAGCACCAGGGTGCGAGCGATCGAGCCGTTATCGAGCCCACGGGCGACGAGGTCGAGTACCTGCTCCTCGCGATCAGTCAGTTCAGGGAATGGCCGCCCATCTCCCCTGTCAGCTCCGCCGCTGAGAAAGGTCATCGCCCGGGCCGCGACATCGGCCCCAAAGAGCACCTCGCCTCCGGCGACGGCGTGGATCGCGCGCTCGACCTCGGCCGCTGAAGCAACTTTGAGGAGGTACCCGCGGGCGCCGGAAGACAGCGCCGAAAGCAACGAACGATCGTCTCCGAGCATGGTGAGCACGAGGATCGCGGTGTTTGGAACGCTGCGAAGAATGGCACGGGTCGCATCAATTCCCGACTCGGCCCCGAGATCGAGATCCATGAGTACGACGTCGGGGCGACGCTCCTCTACCAGCGCGAGGGCCTCTGCGACGGTCGCGGCAGAGCCGGCGACCTCGATCCGTTCGAGCGTCTCGAGCAATGAGATGATGCCGCGACGAAAGAGCGGGTGGTCATCGACCACCGCCACCGAGATGGTGCCGTCTACCGCCATCGTCCCCCCGAGAAGTGCCTCGGCGCCGCGCGGCGCCCCTCAGAATCATTCTGGCTGACGAGCATGGCTCCGACCACTGGCAGATGTCCCAGATATCGCCGTCGGGCGGGGGATCGGAATCCGCGCGATGATCCGCAGCCCGGTCGGCTCCGAGTACATCAGGAGTTCGCCCCCCAGCTGCTCCGCACGCCGCCTGATCGACGCCAAGCCCACGCCTGGCCGGTACTCGGCCGGCAGCCCGTGACCGTCGTCGACGATACAGAGGCTCACCGCGTCGTCATCGAGACGCAGGTCGATGTGTACGTGACGGGCTTTGGAGTGACGCGCAGCATTGGTCAGCGCTTCGGCGGCGATGAAGTAGAGCGCGTCCTGCACGGGCAGCGGCGCCTCGCGCGCAAGAACCTCAGACCCGACCTCAACGCTCACCGAGAGCTGTTCGGTGCGAAATCTCCCTGCCAGCCCGGTGATCGCCGAGGTCAGAGAGCCGCCGTCGAGCGGTGACGGTGTCACCTCTTCAGCGAGTCTGCGCACCGCGCGAGCGCGCTTGGCCAGGTCGTGTTCGAGCTCGGCTATCAAAGCCCCGGCTTGCACCGGATTCCGGTGAACGAGGTTGCGCGCTGCGGCAAGTCCGAAGCCGGCTCCCGCGAGTGCTGGGCCCAGGCCGTCGTGCAGTTCGCGCTGCATCGCCCGTCGCTCCTCCGCACGCTCCGCGAACAGCTCGCTTCTGGCGTCGTCGAGCCGTCGATTTGATTCGACCAGATGAAGTGCCGCAGCGAGCAGGCCGCGGAGGTCGCGAAGTACGCTCAGCGAACGTCGATCGAGCCGCTGCCCACCTGGAGCCGACACGACGAGTTCGGCGATCGGTTCACCGCTGTTCTCCGACACCCGTTCAATCGGAATGCGCACCGGTACTCCGACAGGTTTCCCGGCTCGCATCCGTGCTGCCTGCGCTCTGGCGAGTTCCGATCCCCCGCCTTGTTTCACCGGTTCGGCGGAATCCTCGGGCCGAGTTGCCAGGTTGCTCCGGCTACCGCCCTGCACAATCTCGACCGATGCAAGTCGGAGCTCCCGCCGCAGTGCTTCGCAGAGCGCTTCCAACCCCCCAGGATCCGTCTCGAGCTCCCCGATCCTCTCCCCCAGTCGCGCGAGGAGTGTCGCAGAGTCCGCACCCTCTCCGTAGATGAGTTGGTCGATTCGACGCTGGATCCAGCTGCGCATGGGCTGGATTGCAATTGCAATGAGTAGCGGCACGAGGATCTCCATGCCCTCGGGCCAAGGGAACACTCTTGGGACGGCGAGCACGAGCGCGAAGTAGATCCCGACCCCGCTGATCGTGAGCAGCGCCCACAAGATGATCCTGCTGAGCACTACCTGCTGACCCCAGAGACCCTGTCCGAGCACGACGACCAGGATCGCCGCGGGATACAGTACCTGCCCGAGCACAGGCGCGAGCAGACCGTACTCGGCGAGCATCTCGGGAAGCGGATGCTGCTCGGGAAGCACGAGAACGGCGTAGCTGCAGGTGAGGAAAAGGTGACCTACCGTGAGCCACGCGAGCCCGGTTCGACCGCTGCCCGCCGCACGAATCCACCGCGCGACGAGAATACCGCCGGTGACACACGCGAGCGCGACCGCGACGAACGAGGCACCGAGATAGAGATCGGGCAATATCTCCTGCACTCGGGGATGGGGGATCGCCAGCGGATTGCGGGGAAGCGGGATCGACTGCTGCACCAGGCTGGCAAACGTCGCCACTGCCGCGGTTATGGCTCCGGCTACGAACAGCATGGCCTGCCACCTCGGGATGCGTGCACGCGTGACGAGGATCGGTAGTACGGCAGTCATAAACGTTCCGGGGATGTAGCTCCAACCCGAGGCGAAGCCGAGCAAACCCCAGAGTGGCAGCCCGGGGTGCTCGACACCGAGGATGCCCCACTGCGCCCCGAACGCTCCGATCCCCGACCCGAGGGCGTGCACGGCGAGGATCACCCCCACCACATTGACGCGGCGAAACAGCAGTAGCGCAGCCACCGGGCCATAGACGAGCGCAACCGTCACGCCGATCACGGGAAACAGCGCCCGGGTCTGTGTAGACGCCTGAGAAAGCACCAACCCTGGCACCGGCTCGCGGGGCAGCCCCCATCCGATAGCGAGGCCGAGTGCCGCTACGACAAGACCCCAGGAGATAGCCCAGACGGTGATCCCGAACGACCGACTGCCCCGGGCGGGTATCGAGCGCGGTCGGCGAACCTCTGCTCGGCTGGTCATTTCGGCAGCACCATCGTTCCTCGCCCCTCATCGAGAGCAGACTCGAATGAGCCCCCGGCTTCGGAGCTGCGCCTTGCAATCGATTCGGCAACACGTTCGGCGGCCGCCACCGGCAACGGGTCGCAACGCATCCGAACCGTCATGCATCCTTGAGGCGAATCGGTTCCTTCATCAAGTTGCAGTTCAAGGTGCAGGGTGATTCCGGGCGCCTCGCGGGTCACCACCTCGACCGTCTCTGCAAGCACAAGGTACACCGTGATCTGTGCCTCGTTCCCAAGGCGATCCGATCCGGGGGCGCCGACCGTGACACGGCAGTCGGTTGTGGTGAAGCGGCCTGCCAGCTCGTGCAGCGCCCCCTCGAGATCACCCGCATCGAGTGCGGCGGGAAGGAGCGCACGCGCGAGACGCCGTGTTCGTTCAGCAGTCTCGGCGAGTTCCTCCTGCACTTCGGCGATCGCGGCCGAGGCGCGTGATTCCCGGGCCGCCTGCGTCGCGTGTGCCGCGGTCTCGATCGCAAGCATTCTGCGAGCGCCGGCGAGGGCGAAGCCGATCCCGGCGAGAGCCGGAGCGAGCTCATCGTGCAGCTCGCGGTGCAGCACCCTCCGTTCCTCGCGGCGCACGCCCCGGGTACGATCCCGTAGCGCAGCCAGATCGCGACCGGCAAGCGCGAGCTGCACCGAGATCGCGACAAAACCGCTGATCTGCTCAAGCATCGGTTCAACGATATTCGTGAGGACCGCCCGGTCGTCGGCAGTGCACAGAATGCGACCGTTGGCTCCGCCTGCCACACGCAACTCATGCTCGATAGCGGCGGGGCCTGGATCACCAACGCACACGAGCTCGACCCAGCTGCCCCGCTCCGCCGCCATACCATCGACCCCGGGAGTGCCGAGCAGCACCGTCACCGAGCTCAAATGCCAGATCTCGCGAAGCGCCTCGGCGAGCCCCTGCAGCCCATCGCCCGAACCGCCGTTCGACAGCCTCGAGCCCAGTTGGGAGAGCACGTGCCGCATGCTGCTCCCGGGACCGAAGAAGATGAGACCGGTGAGCTCGCGAAATACCCCGAGCATGATGCTGAAGGTCAGAGCGAGCAGAGCGGCCGCAAGCCCGCCCGCGAGCAGTTCGCCCGCGCCGAACGCGCGGGCTACCCCGTCGGTCACCACGTAGAGGCCAATCGCGCTCGCGAGCGCCTGGGCCCAGACCATTCCAGTCACAAGCTTTCTGCTGATCACCGCGCCCGCTCCTCCGAACACTGCGGCGAGGATCGCCGTGGGCAGCAAGCTCTGCGCGAGGATGAAGCTGGCCGTGCCGAGGCTCAGCACAACGCTCGAGGCGTTCGGGAGCACGAGGGCATAACTCGAGAGCAGCAGCGTCGCACCTACCGCGAACCAGACGAGCACAATGCGAGGGATGCCAACCGTTTGCACCCACCTGCCAACAGTGACGGTCGCTCCGACAAAGAAGCTGAGCAACGCTAGACCGAGGGGAAGGAACTGGAGCGCACCGATCTCGGCACCCGTGAAGCGCAGCACGACCAGGCCAACATCACACAGGATCGCGATGCCGCCCATGACGAGACCCGGAGTTCTCCTCCCCCTCGGTCCGAGCATCCAGATCAGAATGCCCAGTGCGGCGAGTTCAGACAGATGCATGGCGGCGACGCCGAACTGCTCAACCGGAGCGAGCAGTCGAGTGAGCTCGGGGGCTCTTCGCAGCACCATTACCAGCGCGGTCGCGCCGGACGAGACAGCAAGGCCGGCCGTGACCGCGGCAACGGTGCGCTGTCGGATCCCAAGCACAATCGCCGATACGGGGGCATAGACCAGCGCGATGACGACCATGCGCAGTGCGTGGTCCCACCCGAGGCCGGTGACGCTGCCGACAGCGACGGCGGCGAGCGCCGGAGTCCAGGCGGCGATGATGACCAGCACGCTGCGCAAACCACCGCCTCCTTTCCACACCGGCTAACCTCAATCCTCCCCTGATGCGCGCCGTACGAACAGAGGCGATTGTCCCTATGCAAAACCGTCGCGCACACCTTGGCTCTTGCGAACCTGGAGCCCTGCGGGTGACGGTTCGGGGACGGCCTCCGAAACTGAACCCATGCACAATGCGACTTCCGGGTTAGCCTGTGTGCGTGACCCCCCGTATTCTCACCGCCGTCTTCTATGGACTCCTGCCGATCGTGGGCATTCTCGTCTTCGGTTGGGACTGGCGATCGGTGCTGCTGCTCTACTGGTTTGAGAACGTCACCGCCGGCCTGCTGAACGTCGTGTCAATGATTCGCACGAAGCGCGTGCAGCCCGAGGGTGAGGCTCCCATGACCTTCAACGACAGCACAAAACCTGCTTCGCGCAGCGGTCTCGTGCTCTTCTTCATCGCGCACTACGGCATCTTCACGCTGGTGCACGGCATCTTCGTGCTGCTGATCTGCGCGGGCGTGTTCAACTTTCTGGGCGGATCGATCGTCGGCAAGGGCCTCTTCGGCGATCTCTCGCTCGTCAATTGGCGCGGGATCCTGCTGATCTGGTTCGGCGGTACCGTGGTGCAGCTCATCGCCTTGTTGCTCACTCGGCCAGATCGGCTTCCCGCTGCCAGCAAACTGTTCTGGCAGCCCTACCCGCGAATCATCAAGCTGCACATCACCGTGCTCGGCGGCATCTGGCTCATCGAAAAGCTCGACTGGGCACCCGCGGCGGCGATCTTGCTCGCACTGCTGCACCTCGGGTTCGACCTGGCCTCGATCCTCTTCGAACGAAGAAAAATCAATGCAGCTCTTTCGTAGAATGAGCGCATGCAGAGTGCAACTGATCCGACTGATTTGCGAGTAGACGAGGACGGCTTCGTCGCGCTCGTTGCCCCCGACGCGTACAGCGGTTTCGTTGACGAGGATTGGGAGCTCGAAGATCTGCTCGCGCGCTTCGTCGAGCAGATGAACCGTGAGGTGTTGTTCATCGCTTACCCAGGGCCGGACGATGCGAATGCGGCCCTCGAATTGAGCCCGCAAGCTCCCTCGGCGACGCGCCGCCAGGCCACCGGGGTGGTGACGGTTGGTGAAGATGGCCTCTGGCTCACCGACTACACCCAGCTGACGATGGCCGCTCAATTCGCTGACGAATCAGCTCTCTCACGCTATGCACAGCGCCTCCATGTCGAGCCAGGGCGCTATCGAATCACGCTGCATGAAGACGCGACCCGCGAATCAACCTTCGTACTGACGGCGACGGCGACGGGCGCGCATGACTCGGAAATCCAGACCGACGTTCCGTGGTTCGACTGAGTCAGGCGGTGAACGAGTAACGGCCAGAGACCCGAAGGTCCCTGGCCGTTTGTTCTCGCGCCAGTGAGGGCCGTTAGCGCGAGGTACTCACGAACGAACCCTCTGTCGGTGGAGTTCGTTCACGCTTTGTGGGTGACCACACTATTGATGTTTCCGCCTCGCGCCTCGGCGTTACAACCAATTTCAGCAACCGATTCTGGTGATTGTCAGATTGGTGTTGACAAAGGAGTTGGCGCTCACAGAGAGAACCGGCGACCCCCCGTTGAAAGCCAGCACGTTGCCTGAGCTACGCGCGTTCGCGATTGATCTCACAGGCGAGCCCAGAGGTGCAACCAGGTTCGGGGCAGTGCACGATGAAAACGAAATCTTCGACCCCGTGAGATTCGTCGAGGAGAAGCCGCAGAAGTATCCCGTTGCGCAGGAACCAACGGACGTGCTCGCGTCCGTTCCGTAGGTGCTGCTTTGCTCTGAGCGCAATGTGAGAATGACGTCACCATCGTTCCAGGTGACTTCACCGGGCCCGGTTTGCACCCCTCCCGGATATTCAGCAAGCACCTTGTTCACTTCTTGCTGCAAACTGGTTGGCTGCGCGTGGGCTGCGGCCCCTCCCCAAGCACACGTGAGCACGACGGCGAACATCAGGGTCAAGATTCTCTTCATGTTTCGCTCCTTTGCGAATGCGGTTGTTAATACCAGGCTTTGTAGTCGATGACGGCTGGCGACGGAACATCGGTGCGGCTCGAACCGGCATAGACCGACTCGTAGGCCAGCACCCCCAGCTCCGGACTGATGATCAACATGCGACGGTAGTCGCCGTCGGGGGCGACGAAGCCCACCCCTGGTCGCCCGAGGCGATCAATCAGTTGCCCCTCGACGTGAATATCGGGAAGGGTCGCCAGGAAACGCACCAGCTCGGACTGTTCAGATCCGCTCAGCGGGTGCTCGCTCAGCAGGTTCGCTACCGCCCGAAAATAGCCGGCCGCATCGGCGTCTGCGGGCAATCTCTCGCCCTCTCGAAGCAAAGAGCCCCACTCAGTGTCGACCGATGGTTTTGAGAACACGCCCACCGCTTCACCTTTCTTATAGAGGTGCCATAGGACCAGCTCGCCCGCGTCGCGCGCGTCAGGGTCGTCAACGGGGCTCCCGTCGGCCGCCAATGCCTGCAAAGCTCGGGTCTCAACCGCTGTGCTCCCGTCGGAGCGATAGTCGAGAAGCGTCTCGTGCGGCTGCATCGACACCGACGACCCCTGTGGCGACAGCGCCAGCCCCCAGAACTCAAATCGAATCGTGGTTGCCGGGCGAGGCTCCGCGGCAGCGGCAACGCTTTCCGAAAGTTCTAGGAGCAAGTTCTCGGCGTTCCCCTGAAGAGGTTGAATCTGAAGCACCCTCGGCGTCACCGCGACCGCATGGCTGGTCTGAACCGGCCACACAGAGACCGTCGCGCTTACGACCACGAGCACCAGAAGCAGTGCGGCGGCCAATGACCAGCGTTCAAGCACCGTTCTGGAGCGACGAGCGCGTCTCGGCCGAGTCACCTCAGCGCTCGCCATGATGCTGGCCAGCAACTCCCCTTGCTCACCTGTCAGTGGCGCACCTCTGAGGGGTGTGTCGGGGCGCGCGCGAAACAGCCTGCCGTCAAGCGCGTCATCGTCAATCATGATGCGCACCTCCTGAACCCTGATGCGCAAGATGATGCAGCACGACTTTTAGACGCCCCCGCGCTCGATGAAGTTGCACTCGCACCGAAGCGGTCGAGCAGTCCAGCACCTCGGCCATCTCCTCACGGGTGAGCTCTTCCCAGTACGCCATCCAGATCAGCTCTCGGTCACTGGGCGACAACGCGGCAACAGCCTCGCGAACCTCAAGTTGATCTGAAAGGTGCGAAGCAGCCTTCGGCAGGTCGGGAACCGCAAGCAACTCGCTCGCTGCACGCTCACTGCGTTTGTCGGCCCGCGTCCTGCGACGATACTCATTTCCCACAACATTTCTGAGGATCGAGTAGAGCCAGGCCAAACGCTTCGTATCTCTGAGTGTTTGGCGTCGATCCCACGCAATACGAAAGACTTCGGCTGCGACCTCTTCGGCATCGGCCCTGTTGTTCAAACGGTTGTACGCGGCTGAAACCATCACTGGATGGTAGGCGCGAAAGAGCGCACCGAACCAGGCGGTATCGTCGCCCGCTCTCGTATCGGGAAGATCGGCTCTTCCTTTTTGCCCTGTCACACCAGTGATGTTTCCACCACGCGGCCTGGCGTTACAACTGCGGCGCAGCGATCGCAGGGCGTGACCGCAGCAAGAGTTCGATAACTGAGCTGAGCGGCGCCTGCGCGTCACGCAAAGAACCATGTGAGCTGTTGGCAGCCCTCGAGCCAAGAACTACGGCATCAATTCCTCACCTCGGGTGCTTTCTTGAGATTTTCATGGTCTAGCTTGGAAGGAAGCAGCGGGGGGCTCGAGAAGAACGAAACAAAAGGGGCAAGATGTCGAAAGATGAGGGTTTTCTCGAGGTGATCGAGGCTGAAGTCGCGCAGGATCCGCAGAACTCCGCGCTTCGAGAGGATTTCATCACGCTGCTGTTGCAATACGAGCCCGAGCGGGTGGCGTCAGAGATCGACGCCTTCGAGGCGCACGGCGGCGATCCTGCTCGCGCCCGCGTGCTCAGAGCACGCCTCATGGCTACACGCCTGCGCAGCGGTCACGGTCCGACAACGCCGACCGAGGCTGCAGCGGCGCAGGTACCTCCCATTTCCGGTACGTCGGCGAGTTCTGTGCCGACGCCGGTGTCGGCTCCCGCGGACGGCGACGTCTCGGAAGACGCGTTGGATCAACCCGGCCTGTGGGACGCAGAACGGCCGTCAGTGACGCTCGCCGACGTCGCTGGCCTTGCCGAGGTCAAGCAGCACATCGACTCGACCTTTCTCGCGCCGCTTCGCAACCCAGAACTCGCCGCTGCTTTCGGGCAGAAACCCGGCGGGTCGCTGCTCATGTACGGGCCTCCCGGCTGCGGAAAAACGTACATCGCAAAAGCGATTGCGGGTGACCTCGGAGCAGCGTTCATTCACGTCACGCTCGCCGACCTGCTGAGCAAGTACATCGGTGACAGCGAGAAGGCGATTCGAAGCATCTTCCAAGACGCTCGAGCTGCCGCGCCCTGCGTGATCTTCTTCGACGAATTCGATGCGCTGGGTGGCCGCAGAACTTCGGGCGGCGGCGGTTCGCAAGCCATGCGCATGGTCGTGACGCAGCTGCTCGAAGAGCTCGACGGCGTGACGAGCGAAAACGACGGGGTCTACTTTCTCGCCGCGACCAACCGGCCGTGGGACATCGATCCCGCTCTGCGCCGCCCCGGCCGTATCGACAAGACCGTGCTCGTGTTGCCACCAGACGCGGTGGCTCGCGAGGCGATTCTGCAAGGTGACCTCGAGGGCAAACCCGTCGACGGCACAGATCTCGGGGCGGTAGCCGCCGCGACTGAAGGCTTCTCTGGCGCCGACATTGCGCAGGTCGCGAAGATCGCGCTGCAGCAGTCGATGCAGGCCTCGATGAGCGCTGGTGCGATCGTTCCGGTGACCACGGAGGCGCTGCTCGCGGCCGCTGCCGGCATCACCCCATCGACCACTACCTGGTTCGATCAGGTGGCCCCGGTTATCGATTACGGCGTAGACGACGGCACCTTCGAGCAGCTGCGCGCCTACCGCGTGCGCCGGGGCATGCGATGAACCGGGTCTCGCACGACGAAGACCCCGAGCGCGACGCAATCATTCGCGATCGCGACCTCGCCCTAGAGCTCATACAGGCGCAGCCGACCCACAAGAAGGTCGGCAACCTGGCCCGCAGCGTCTTGGCTCGCGACCCCAGCCTCACAGAGATGCAGCTCATACTCGCGCTGCACCTGCAGGTGCGCGGAGAACTCGACGAGGCGCGCACGCATCTTCGCACGCTCGTTGCAATGCAGAACGATGACCAGCTGACAGCGCTGCGCATTCTGCGCGATCTCGAGTACGACGCGCGAGACTATATCGAGTCGCTTCGCATAGCCGACCAGGTCTTACAGGCGACGCCTGAGCCCAACTGGCTCGACATTCATATGCTCGGTGCAGCGACCATCTTCGCCGGAAGCAGAGAAGCTGGCTGGAATCTCATCGACGTGTCCGTTGAGCACGCCGGCCGCACTGATCCAGAGAGTTACACGAATGCGCTGCAGAAGCGAGCCGTGCGCTTTCTCTCAACGGCCGCGCCCCCGTCGCGGTTTCTCACCGCCGCCGAGGAGGCGATCGCCGCCGATCCTTCTGAGCAGACGTTGTCGATAGCTCTCGCCTATGCGTACTTGTTTCACTACCGCCCGGAAGAAGCGCGTGACCTGCTGCTTCGGGTGCTTCGAGAGGACCCGACGAACACTGTCGCACAGGGTGGGCTGATCGCGGTGCGCGGCACTCTCGATCCGATCGAGCGCGGCGACACGACAATAGAGGCCCTGCGTGCAAGCGGCGCTGGCGAAGTTCTTTGGCGCAGCTTGCACGAGAGCCTCTTCGACATTGGTGCGAGCCAGGCACTCAGTGCCCTGGATCGCGTGCTGCCCCGAGCTCTCGTTCGTGTGTTGCGTGGCCCGCTGAAGCGAAAATACCGCGAGACCACCGAGGGCAGCCGGGAGCTACTCTCCTGGCATGATGGGCAAGACCAGGGGACAGGAGACGCTTGGGGTCTCGAAACTCCGTTCCGACTGCTTTCGCACGCTGAGATCGAAGCCTTGGAAGCTGAGATTGCGGCGCATCCTGACAAGTGGCCGGGGTGGGATCCTGAGGCCTACGCAATGCTCATCGCGACGGACGAGGCGGGCGGCTACTTCATCGAAGGTTTTGGGGGCCGGCTCTATCACCGGGTGTCAGGGGCGGCAGACATCGAGATCGCTCCGAGCCTCGCCGATTGGGTGTGGGATCGCGTCGTCGCCTTCGGCGGCGACGAGCGGCGACCAGGAAGGGTCGATGCGCTATGAATGGCAACGGTACGGTGCCCCTGCCGCGCGACGACGCTGAACGCAGCTCAATCGAACACGATCGAGACCTCGCTTGGGAGTTGTATGACGCCCAGCCGACGCATCCCCGGATCGCCGAACTCGCGCAGAGTGTGCTCTCACGCGAACCCGCCTTCACCGGGATGATCAATCTGCTCGCACTGCACCGCGAGGCACGCGGCGAGATCGATGAGGCGAGGCGCCTGCTGCAGGGCCTCATGGGTCGCCGAGACCGCCAGTTTCTCAATGCGGTGAAGAGCCTTCGCGACCTCGAACAGGCCGAGGGCAACTTCGCCGAAGCACTTCGCCTCACAGAGATCGTGCTTCGCGAGGATCCCGAGGCTAGCTGGCTCGAGCAGATGGAACTCGGTACAGCGCTGGCATATACCGGCCAGCGCGAACGGTCGATCCGGCTGTTTGACGACGCGGTGGGCACCGCAGCACAGCTCGGTTCTGAAGAGCACGCTTTGGCGCTGGGCCAGCGCGCCACTCGGCTTTGGGCGACGATGGCTCCTCCCGAATTCATTGTTCCCGCGGTTGAGCAGGCGATTGAGGCCGACCCGACAGACCAGATGCTCGGCCTCGTGCTCGGTTTCGCACGGCTCTACGACTATCGGCCCGAAGAGGCGCTCGCCCAGTTTCATGCGTTGCTGCGAGAAGACCCGACGCTGCACATGGCGCACGTTGGTATTGCGCTCACGAGAGGGTTTCTCACACCGATCGAGCGGGGCGACGCCACGCTCGAGAAGATGCGTGAGCTCGGCTCGGGTGAGTTTGCGTGGAAGGTGCTCCGAGACAAGTACCTCGGCACGGGTCTGAAAGATGCGCTTGCCGCACTCGATCGTGTCATGCCGGATGCTCTTGCAGCCGCGCTTCACGCTCCCCTTCAGCTTGACGACGCGAGTCAGGCCAGTGGGCTCGATGATGTGCTCGAGTGGCACGACGGGCAGATGCCAGGCACCGGCGTGCTCTGGGGCGCAGAGGGCAACTTTCGATTGCTCAGCCACGCAGAAGTCGCCGAGACTGACGCAGCTATCGAGGCAGCCGAGGGAGCGTTCGCGCCGTGGGCGTCGAAGCCAGACTATTTCTGGCTTATCTCTACCGATGATGAGGGCCGCTATCTTCTCGAGGCAATGGGTGGAAGGCTTCTCTGCTGGTCGAGCGAAGGCCCCGACGTCGAGATCGCACCAAGCTTTGCCGACTGGGTGTGGGATCGCGTCGTCGCCTTCGGGGGCAGGGATGCGCGAGTGGGCGCATAGTCAGCAGCGCGCGAGCTGCCAGGGCTCGGCGCGCTCGAAGCAAGACTCGGCATCGATTTTCCCGATCCACCGCCGATTAGCTAAAGTTTGGGCGCAGCTCGTCTCTGATCGATGAGAAAGTGGCCGGGGTGACTCGCCAGCGGTCTTCATCGGTGTCTTCGAAGGTCACCTCGAATCGACCGGTCCCGCGGTCGAACTGCACGAGCAGGCTGACCGGCAGACTCTCTCCCTGCGCGTAATGCTGATCGGTGTAGGCCTTAACTGCTGGTCGGATGTCGTAGGGCGATACCGTGACCGCGTGATCCTTGCCGGTCTCGTCGTACGCGAACCCGAAAGTGCGATACACCTTAGTTGTGTCGAAACCGAGCACCATTGCCAGTGACACCCACTGCTCAGGCGCGTCTTCCAGGTTCTCGACTAGGGCGCGGATCAGGTTGCCTGTTACGTCTTAAGACATGAATCATCTCTAGTTTTCTCAATGCTAACGAGCGCTTGAGTCACTTGGCGCACTCGTCAGCCAGAAACGTACGAGGGAAATCCCGAACGTGAAAGGCGAAGCATCCGCTACATGCCTACGGAATTCAATGGTTGGGGTGAAACGACGAACGGCCGGAGATTCGATGATCTCCGGCCATTCAGATGTATTTCATAAGAAGTAAGGATTGATTTCCTGAACTTCCCCTCGTGGGTGATTAAGCAAATCCGGGAGGCCTTGATCTGTAAGAGATTGCGGCTCATTCGAATTTCGAATTTCGACTTTCCAGGTTAAGAGTGAGACCTTTCCAGCAGGGTCGCTCAAGGAGTTCGGGAGACTTCATCCGGCCCACTCGAGTTATGGTTTTCCCGAGTAAGCAGAGAGCCTTCTGGCTTGACACTTCGCAGTGAAGCTGTTCGCAGATCGATGCTTCCTGAAGTCATCCCGTCCAATCGGTATCCCATGCCTGGCTCAGTGAGCAGATGTACGGGTCGGGCGGGATCCTCTTCGATCTTTTTGCGCAACTGCGAGACGTAGAGGCGCAAGTAGCCAGTGTCTTCGATGTGTTCCGCGCCCCAGATCGTGGTGAGGATGGTCTGCCGAGTGACGAGCTTGCCTGCGTTGCGGATGAGTATCTCAATGAATTGCCACTCGGTGGGGGTCAGGCGGATTTGTTTGCGACCTTCGAGATCTTCACGACTCACACTGTGTGCGGCGAGGTCGATGGTGACTCGACCGAGATGCACCAGGGGCGTGTCTTCTTCCCGCGGAACGCGACGAGTGAGAGCCCTGACCCGGGCAAGGAGTTCTTCAACAGCAAAGGGCTTGGTGAGGTAGTCGTCAGCACCTGCGTCGAGAGCCTCGACTTTATCGGCTGCGCCAGCCCGACCAGAGACCACAAGAATGGGGGCGCGCGACCATCCACGAATAGCGTGAATGACCTCGATCCCGTTGAGCCTCGGCATGCCGAGATCGATGAGAAGGAAGTCCGGGTGGTGGTCGATTGCAGCTGCTACCGCTTCGGCACCATCTGCAGCGGTGAACACCTCGTACCCCTTTGCGGTGAGCGTGATACGCAGCGCGCGAAGTAACTGCAGGTCGTCATCGACGATCAAGATTCTCACGGCCGCTCCTCGCTCAAGGGAACCATCGGGAGAGAGATGACCATCGTGAGCCCTCCACCCGGAGTGTCTTCGGGCACGAGCGTGCCGCGCATTGCCTCAACGAACCCTCGCGAGAGCGCGAGACCCAAGCCGAGGCCTGTCGTGTTGTCAGTATCGCCAAGACGCTGGAAGGGCAGAAACATGTCGTTCAGCTTCCCGGGCGGCACCCCAGTACCGTGATCAATGACACGTATCTCGAGCCGCTCACCGAAGGTACTAGTTCCGACGTGAACCGGTGTGCCCGCAGGGCTGTAGCGCTGAGCATTGGCAAGCAGGTTCACAATTACGCGTTGCAGAAGCACCGGGTCTGCCTGCGCGAGTGCGTTTCCGTGGTTCAAGTCAAGGGTGACATCGGCCGGCCCGAGTTGAAGTTCATCCAGAGCAGGGGCAATTGTCGCAGCGGGGTCCGTTGGAAAATCTGTGATCGTGACGACCCCAGCCTGCAAGCGGCTGACATCGAGCAGGTCGGTAACAAGGGTCGCGAGTGCTGCAAGGCTCTCATCGGCCGTGTCAAGCAGCTCCTTGTTGTCGGCAAAATTCAGCTCAGCGCCGACCGCTCTCAGCCCACCGATTGCAGCGGAAGCGGAGGCGAGAGGGCGTCGCAGATCATGGCTAAGCGCCGTCAAGAGCGCCCCTCTGACTCGATCTGACTCCGCGATCGGCCCTATCTGCTTGGCGGTATGAGCAAGATGCTCATGTTCGAGAGCTGCGGCGAGCTGCGCGACTACAACGGCAAGGAGTCGTTGCTCAGATGCAGCCAGGTCTTGGCCGTGCAGTTCGAGGGTGGTCGTATCGCTGACGCGGATACTGACGTGGTGATTGTCAGGCACCGGTTCTCCCGACCGCGCAAGCACTTCTTGTCCACGCATCAGCCGCACGCCGGGAAGTTGAAAGGCTTCACGGGTTCGGTCAATGAGCGCCTGGATCGCGTTGTCGCCCCGAAGCACGCTCCCGGCGATGGTCTGGATCAGCTCAGACTCTCCGGCGGAGCGTCGGGCCGCGCGAGTGTAGCGGGCGGCCCGGTCAACGATGAAGCTCACCAGGCTCGCAATCACCACGTAGAGGATGAGTGCGAGGAGGTGGTGGGGCTGATAGATCTGCACCGTGTACAGCGGTTCAATAAACAGGAAATCAAGAGTGAACCCAGACAGCACCGCTGCGAACAGCGCCGGCCAGATCCCGCCGACCAACGCCACGATCACCACCAGGAGCTGGTAGCTGAGCACATCGGTGGTTATCGAATCGTCGCTGCGGAACAGAGTCAGAAGAACCGTGAGCGCCGGCCCACCGAGCAAGGCGACGAGGAAGCCGAGAACGCGGCGGCGACGAGTGAGTGCTCCGGTGAGGGGAGGAAGGGCGAAACGGCGGCCGGCGGCGACATGATTGACCATATGCACGTCGATTTCGCCAGATTCACGAACAACCGTGGCCCCGATCCCCGGCCCGGTGAAAGCGGCCGTGACGCGTCCGCGGCGACTGGCCCCGAGAACGAGCTGGGTCGCATTGACCGAGCGAGCGAATTCGACCAGTGCGGATGGAACATCCTCACCGATCACCTGGTGGTAGGTGCCGTTGAGCTTCTCTACGAGCGCCCGCTGCTCAGCGAGAGCCGCGGGGTTTGCCGGGTGCAGCCCGTCTTGGCTCGTGACATGCACAGCGAGCAACTCGCCGCCGGCGGAGCGAGCAGCGATGCGCGCACCACGCCGCAGAAGCGTCTCTCCCTCTCGCCCACCCGTCAGGGCGACAACCACACGCTCTCGCGCCTCCCATGTGCTGCTGATGCCGTGATCCTTGCGATAACCGTTCAGCGCTTGATCAACCTCGTCGGCAAGCCAGATCAGAGCGAGCTCGCGCAACGCCGTGAGATTCCCCAGACGAAAGTAGTTTGAAAGCGCCGCGTCGATGCGCTCAGCAGGGTATACAAATCCACCACTGAGCCGGTCGCGGAGAGCCTGTGGGGCGAGATCCACCACTTCAATCTGTTCGGCCCCGCGTAAGAAACTGTCGGGCACAGTCTCACGCTGAGGAACACCGGTGATCTGCTCAACGACATCGTTCAGGGATTCAATGTGCTGAATGTTGAGAGTCGAGATTACATCGATTCCCGCCGCGAGGAGTTCTTCGACATCCTGCCAGCGCTTCTCGTTCTTCGAGCCCGAGGCGTTGGTGTGCGCAAGCTCATCAACGAGCGCGAGTTCGGGTCTGCGATTCAGCACCGCAGCAAGATCCATCTCCTCGAGCGTAACGCCACGATGTTCAATCAGCGCTCGTGAGACTTCCGGGATCCCGGCGGTCATCGCTGCAGTTGCGGCGCGACCGTGAGTCTCGACGATCCCAATGACGAGATCTTTCCCCTCTCCGAGCAAGCGTCGCCCCTCCTCCAGCATGGCGACGGTTTTGCCGACTCCAGGAGCAGCGCCAAGCAGCACCCGAAGCTGCCCCCGTTTCGGCATGATCAGCTCCCCAACCGTTCCAAAGCAATGTTCACTTCGAGAACATTCACCCTCGGTTCACCCAGATACCCGAGATCGGGGCCCTGAGTGTGTGCCGCAACCAACACACGCACGTCGTCGGCGGAGACGCCGCGCGTTTCGGCAACCCGTTTGATCTGAATGGCCGCGTACTCAGGACTGATATGCGGGTCAAGCCCCGATGAAGAAGCAGTGACGGCATCAGCAGGAACGTCTTTCTCGGCGACACCGTTGAATTCGGCTACCTGCGCCTTTCGCTCGCGAATCGCCGCAATCAGGTTCTCGTTCTCCGGTCCGTAGTTCGATCCAGACGAGGCACCGCCGTCGTATCCCTCGCCTGCGGCCGAGGGCCGCGGCTGGAAATACTGCGGCAGTGGGCTGCCTGCCTCATCGGTGAACGGCTGACCAATGAGTGTTGACCCGACAGGGTCGCCGTCTTGATTGGCGACGATCGACCCGTTCGCTTGGGCAGGAAATACGAGTTGCCCAATACCGGTGATCACGAGTGTGTACCCGACGCCAAGTGCCAAAGTGAGCAGGGCCATGGCGCGGACGGCGACCCAGATGGTACGCCCGGCTCTGCGAGCCTGTGTATTCATGATGTTCTTCTCTCCTGAGGTGTTAGAAGCCGGGGATAAGGCGGATCGCGAGATCGATCAGCCAGATCCCAATGAAGGGGGCGATCCCCCCGCCGAGCCCGTAAACGGCAAGATTGCGGGCCAGAATGCTGGACGCGTTACCCGGCCGGTACCTCACGCCGCGCAAGGCGAGCGGAATGAGGAAGACGATCACGATCGCGTTGAAGATGATCGCAGACAGCACTGCGGAGGCTGGCGAGTGCAGCCCCATGATGTTCAGGGCCGCGAGTTGTGGAAACACCCCCATGAACATTGCTGGAATGATCGCGAAGTACTTCGCGATGTCGTTGGCGATTGAGAACGTCGTTAACGCTCCCCGGGTGATCAACAGCTGCTTCCCGATACGGACAATGTCGACGAGCTTGGACGGGTCGGAGTCGAGGTCGACCATGTTGCCGGCTTCTTTTGCCGCCGAGGTGCCGGAGTTCATCGCGACGCCAACGTCTGCCTGGGCAAGGGCGGGCGCGTCGTTGGTGCCATCTCCGGTCATTGCGACGAGGTTGCCACCCTCCTGCTCCTTACGAATGTAGGCGAGCTTATCTTCCGGGGTCGCTTCAGCGAGGAAGTCATCAACGCCTGCCTCCTTCGCAATCGCAGCTGCAGTGAGGGGGTTATCACCGGTGATCATTACCGTACGAATGCCCATGGCACGCATTTCTGCAAACTTCGCTGGCAACCCATCCTTCACCACATCCTTCAAATGCACGACGCCCAGAAGGCGGCCCGCGCCCGTGGGATCTTTGGTGGCGACAACCAGCGGAGTACCACCGGACTGAGAGATGCGTTCGACGTACCTGTCGAGCTCAGCGCTCAGTGCGGCGGGCAGCCGCTCTCCGTTGGTTTCCAACCACGCCATGATCGCCGAGCCGGCGCCCTTGCGAATCTGGGTGCCGTCGGGCTGATCCAATCCAGACATGCGCGTCTGCGCGGTGAACGGCACAATCTCGCCGGTCGTGGCCCGTTCGAACTCGCCATGCTGTTGTTCGGCGAGTTCGACGATCGACACCCCCTCGGGGGTGGGATCAGCAAGGGAGGAGAGCGCTGCCGCACGGACAAGATCTTGCTCACGCACCCCGCCGAGGCGCACGAACTCACTTGCACGCCGGTTGCCGTAGGTGATCGTTCCAGTCTTATCCATGAGCAGCGTCGTCACATCACCGGCAGCTTCAACCGCACGCCCAGACATTGCCAGCACGTTGCGCTGCACAAGCCGATCCATTCCCGCAATGCCGATCGCACTGAGCAATGCACCGATAGTCGTAGGAATAAGGCAGACCAGCAGGGCGACCAAGACGGTCACACTGACGGGAGCGGCCGCGTACGAAGCGATCGGGTTCAAGGTGAGCGCGACGACGACGAAGATTATCGAGAGTGATGCGAGCAGAATGTTCAGCGCTATCTCGTTCGGAGTTTTCTGCCTCGCGGCACCTTCGACGAGCGAGATCATCCTGTCTACGAAGGTCTCACCCGGCTGAGAAGTAATGCGCACCACGATCCGATCCGACAGCACTCGGGTGCCACCGGTGACTGCGGAACGGTCGCCGCCGGATTCGCGGACCACGGGCGCGGACTCGCCGGTAATCGCAGATTCGTCTACCGACGCAATGCCCCACACGATGTCGCCATCGCCTGGGATCAGCTCGCCTGCAGCGACGACGACGGTGTCACCGATGGTGAGATCCGCAGACGACACCTGTGCGACCGCAGCGCGCTCGGCAGCCACATCCGTGGCGGGGTCGTAATCGTCGATGCGGTTGGCCATGGTGCTGGTGCGCGTCTTGCGAAGCGTCTCAGCCTGCGCTTTTCCACGGCCCTCAGCTACGGCTTCGGCGAGGTTTGCAAACAAGACGGTGAGCCACAGCCAGATCGCGATCGCCCAGGTGAAGGACCACGGCACAGCAGTGCCGCCCGAATCGGCCGGGCCGCCGATGAACGGCTCGGCGGCGGCAAGTACTGTCGTGAGCGCGGCACCGATCCACACGAGAAACATGACGGGGTTGCGCCACTGCTCTCGGGGGTTGAGCTTGCGCAGTGCGCCTGGAAGCGCTGCCCGCACCTGTTCCCAAGTGAAGCCGCTCTTTCGGGTAGCGGTGCTCGCCGCTTTGGGGCGAGATTCAGTGATGATGGACATGGTTTACATCAGCCCTTCAGCTAGGGGTCCTAGCGCGAGAACGGGGAAGAAGGTCAGTGCGGTCACGAGGACGGTGACCGCCGTGAGCAGCCCGATGAACATCGGGCGGTGCGTGGGAAGGGTGCCAGAGGTGGTTGGCACCTTGTCTTGCGCGGCAAAGGAGCCCGCTAGAGCGAGTACGAACACGATCGGCACGAAGCGACCCAAGAGGATCACCACGCCCAGGGCGGTGTTCAGCCACGGAGTGTTCGCTGTGAGACCGGCGAACGCAGAGCCGTTGTTGTTTGCTGCCGACGTGAACGCGTACAGCACTTCGGACATGCCATGAATGCCTGGGTTCCAAATCGACGTGCTCTCTACTTCTTCGCGCACGCCAGGGATCGCG
This sequence comes from Leucobacter sp. UBA1945, assembly GCA_002336855.1. Lineage (GTDB taxonomy): Bacteria > Actinomycetota > Actinomycetes > Actinomycetales > Microbacteriaceae > Leucobacter. The sequence continues at coordinate 21,441 of DDEV01000047.1, forward strand.
AAACTCAGCGCCGTACCCGCGAGCACGAGAGTCGGCATCACGAGTATGTAGAGCGCGGCGAGCTTGATCTCGCGCGGCCCGATCTTCTTTCCCAGGTACTCCGGGGTGCGCCCGATCAAGAGGCCCGAGATGAACACCGCGATCACCGCAAGCACAAGAATCGCGTAGATACCCGAGCCGACACCACCGGGTGTGACTTCGCCGAGCATCATGTTCAGCATCGGCATCATCCCGCCAAGCGCGGTGTATGAATCATGCATCGAGTTCACCGCGCCAGTTGAGGTGCCGGTGCTCGTGGTAGCGAACAATGTTGACCCGATGATCCCGAACCGCTGCTCTTTGCCCTCCATCGCCCCGCCTGCTAGCTCAGGAGCCGTGCCCACTCCGGCGGTCTCAAGCGCGGTCAGAATGCTGAACGATGCAATGTACAGAACCGCCATGACCGAGAGGATCGCGTAGCCCTGTCGGTTGTCGCCTACCATGCGACCGAAAGTGCGCGGCAGGGAGAATGGGATCACAAGCATCAGCAACACCTGGAAGATGTTGACCCAGGCCGACGGATTCTCGAACGGGTGCGAGGAGTTCGCGTTGAAGAAGCCACCACCATTGGTGCCCAGCAGCTTGATGACCTCCTGCGACGCGGTCGGCCCTCCGGGAATCGTTTGCGCACTTCCGGTGAGGGTAGTGACGGTAGTGAAACCATTGAAGTTCTGGATCACGCCGCCCGCCATCAAAACGATCGCGCCGAGCATGGTGATCGGCAGCAGGATACGAAGGGTGCCGCGGATCAGATCGACCCAGAAGTTTCCGATCGTGCCGGATCGGCGGTATGCGAAACCGCGCACCAGCGCGATCGCGATCGTGATGCCTACCGCAGCAGAGACGAAGTTCTGCACGGCAAGGCCCGCGAACTGTACCGTGTAGCCGACGGTGAGCTCCGGCGAATACGATTGCCAGTTCGTGTTTCCCACGAACGACGCTGCAGTGTTGAACGACAGATGTTCGCTCGGGGCTGGAAGACCCAGCGAGTAGGGCAGCCACTGTTGCAAGCGCTGCAAACCGTAGACGATCAGCAGCCCGACCGCCGAGAACGCGAGCACGCTGCGCAGGTACGCCTGCCAGGTCTGCTCGGACTTCGAGTCGACGCCGACGACCTTGTAGACCGCGCGTTCGAGCCCCCAATCCTTGCTCGAGGTGTATGTCCACGTCATGTAGTCACCGAGCGGGCGGTAGAGAATGACCAGGATAGCGGCGACTGTCGAGAGCGCGAGGATCGCGTACATCCAGGTCATCAGAAGCGCTCCGGTTTCACGAGAGCGAACACGAGATACACGATCGCAGCGACCCCGAGACCGGTGGCGAGAAGTTCGAAGACGATCACAGCTTCTCCACCGCCTTCCCCAGCAGTCCGACGATGACGAACAAGGCGATCACGCCGAGCACGTAGACGAGGTCAAGCACAACAAGCTCCATTCGGAAACTAGCGGCAGCAATTCTGCTCACCGCGCGACCCGGTTCATGGGGCGCAACTCCCGATCAAACACCCGCCTCGGCCCGCGAAATAGGCGTCCTAACAGAATCCATGCAAGGATCAGCGAGACTCTGACGCGCTACTAACAGTCCCGTGCGGCGAACGCCAAAACGACCACGCGAAAGACCAGGCCCGGACAGGGCAAACGCAGCGAAATAGAGAGCTGCAACCGCAGGCTGAAACGTGCTGGCAAAACCGGGCTCGATACCCCAGGCAAACGCCTCGACCATGGCAAAACATTCCAGACCCTCGCGATCGAGTTCGCAATCGCCGCCGACAACATCTACCGCACCGTCACCGGCGTCGTGAAGCTCGACAAAGCCGCAGCTGCGAACGCCAAGCCTGCACCCAACCCGGGCGAAACGGAGCACTCACCCGGCACCTAAAACGATGGCTTGTATCTCCGTGACCAGTCACGGCGCCGCCACGGCCGCCACAGCAACAAGAAAAGGTCAGAAATCCGAAGATTTCTGACCTTTTCTCTTGATTCACTTAACCGGGAAAGCCCATTGGCTTAACTTTCCCTCGTGCGCGAGGGGGGACTTGAACCCCCACGCCCTTGCNNTCTGCCAATTCCGCCACTCGCGCGAGTCGTCGTGCGGCACCGAAGCACCATACAACCCGTTTAGCTTAGCAACAACCCCGGGCTTCGCCAAAACGAGCGACCAACTTGCAACGAATAGGCAACCAATGAGACGGGTTCCTGCAAGCGTGTTCGTGCGAGATGTGCACTGCGTACGAGAATTCCGCAATATTCCTCGCACATACTGCGCATCTCGCACGTTGCGAAGGCAAGCAACCCGCCGAGCCCATCTCTTCGCCACTAATGACAGTGCTGACTGGCAGCCGCGCACACGCCACTCGGGCGCAGCAACAAACGAAGCCGAGTTTGCCCCGCAGCGGCAGGTGTTGGGCAAGGCCGCAGCAAGCACGGGTAGCATGGCTCCGAACACATACGTGCGCGCAGATGCGGCGCGCGCAAAAGTACTGAGAGAGGAGGGCGAACATCATGGGCATTCTCGACAGCGTCGAACGCGGCCTTGAGCGCGCGGTCAATGGCGCATTCGCCCGCACCTTTCGTTCGGGCGTGCAACCAGTCGAAATCGCTGCGGGCCTGAAGCGCGAGCTCGACATCGGCTCGGTCGTCGTCGATCGCGACCGCGTGCTCGCACCGAACCGCTTCGTCGTGCGCGTCTCGAGCGCTGATGCCGACCGGCTCACCCGCATGGGCGGCACCCTCGAGCGCGAGCTCATCGGGGTCGTCACCAAGCACGCGAAGCGTCAGGGCTATCAGCTGCTCGGCGAGGCCGACGTCGAACTGCGGCGCGACGACTCGCTCACCACTGGCGTCATGCAGATCGATGCCACCCAGGTCGAGGGCACCGTGTCGTGGGTGCCGACCATCGAGGTCGAGGGCGTGCGCCACCAGCTGCGCACCGGCACCACCATCGTCGGCCGTGGCAGCGACGCCGACATTCGGCTCGCCGACTCTGCCGCATCGCGCCAACATCTGCAGCTGATCTGGGATGGCAAGGCCGGCATCGCCCGCGACCTCGGATCGACCAACGGCACCAAGATCAATGGACAGCGCTTTCGCGAGGCCGCACTCAGCCCCGACACGGTGATCACGATCGGCCAGACTCCCCTGCGCTTTCAGTTGGTGCCGAGCCGGGAGGCCGGGCAGCGAACAAGGCAGCAGGCATCGCAGCCGCGAGCGACCCAGCAGCCGCAGGTGGCGCAGCGACCGCGATCCTCGACCCCACAACCATCGCACCCGCGACCGCAAGGTAGCGACAATTCGAACCAGGCAGCGCAGCCCGGCATCGACCAAGACTTCTGGAGGGGCCTGTGAGCGAACTCACCCTGATGATCTTGCGCATCGGCTTTCTGCTGTTGCTGTGGCTCTTCATCTTCGCCATCGTCTACGCGCTTCGCAGCGATCTGTTCGGGGCCCCAGTGCGCAAGCTGCCGAACAACAGCAGCACGAGCGATGGATCGGCAGGCCGGCAGACAGCCGCCCCGGTCGCGGCAACGCCGGTCTCTGCGGGAGCCGCCGCGCAGGGTACTGCCCCGCCCATCACGCCGTCAGGCGGCGCACTGCCTTCGGCCGGCGCATCGGCGCAGGCGCGCGTGCTCGTCATCACCTCTGGCAGCGCCGCAGGCACCTCGCTTCCGCTCGACGACAGCGTGATCACGATCGGCCGCAGCACCGACTCGACACTCGCGATCGTCGACGAGTACACCTCGACCTACCACGCGAAGCTCGCCCGCAGCGGCGATCAGTGGCTGCTCACCGATCTCGACTCGACCAACGGCACGAAGCTGGCCGGGAGCCGCGTCAGCGGCACAGTGCTCGTTCCAACCTTCACCCCCGTCACCATTGGCACCACCACGTTTGAACTGAGGCCATAACTGTGACGGTCGGCTACGCAAGCGCCATCGGCAGCCATGTCGGCATGGTGCGCTCGAACAATCAAGACTCCGGGTATGCCGGAAATCGTTTGTTTCTCGTTGCCGACGGCATGGGTGGTCACGCGGGCGGTGACGTCGCGTCGGCGTTGACGACGCGGGCGATCTCAAAGCTCGATGAGTTCGCAAAAGATGGGGGCGAGGATCAGCCGGCCTCGGGCGACGGCGAGCCGGGCGCAATCAACACGGCAGCAAACCCCACCCTGGCCGGCATCCCTTCGAGCCCCGAGGCTGCAGCGAAGATGCTCGCCGATGCCCTGCTCAAGGCGAACCGCATGTTGCGCGCCACCGTCGGCGAGCGCCCCGAGCTGTCTGGTCTCGGCACCACGTTCTCTGGATTTCTGACGATGGGCGACCAGCTCGCCCTGGCCCACATCGGCGACTCCCGCCTGTATCTGTTGCGCGATGGCGCTATGAAGCAGATCACCAAAGACCACACCTTCGTGCAGCGGCTCGNNGGAAGAAGAGGCGAAGACGCACCCCCGCCGTTCGGTGCTCATGCGCGTGCTCGGCGATGTCGATAGCAACCCCGACATCGACACCGATGTGCTCGACACGCAGCCGGGAGACGTCTGGCTACTCTGCTCCGACGGCCTCTGCGGCTATGTCGAAGAAGAAGACATCGAGAAGATTCTGCTGCGCCGGCACTCCCTGCAGGACGCGGTTGACTCGCTCATCGACAAGGCCCTCTCGTTCGGCGCTCCAGACAACGTCACGGTTGTGCTCGTCGAGACGCAGCCCGGCCCCGCCTCGAACACCGAGCCGGGCACACCCCGCTTCGCCGGGTCGGCGGCGACCACGACCGACACCGGAACCGTGCGCGAGACGGGCACCGCACGCATCAGGCTGATGCCTCGCCGCCGCGTGGTGCGCCGCGCCCAACCGGTCGAAGAGAGCCACTTCGAGCCGCGGGTCGATGAGTACCTGAACGAGCTCATCGCCGAGACGAAGCGGCGCAATCGCCGCCGCCGCCTGCTCTGGACGCTCGGTCTGCTCGGCGTGATCGCGCTGATCTGCGGCGGCGTCGCGCTCGCCTACGAGTGGACCCAAACCCGCTACTTCGTCGGCACCGATGGCGACACCGTGATCATCTACCAGGGCGTGCAGCAGGGCATCGGCTCGCTCGCGCTGCACTCGGTCGCCGAAGACACCGGCATTCCCTTGACCGCGCTCGACGGCCTCGAGCGCCGCCAGATCGAACGCACGCTCAGCGCCTCGTCGCTCGATGAAGCGCGAGACATCGTCACCAGGCTGGGGGTGGATGGCGAATGAGCGACACCGCAGAGTCACGCCAGAAGAATCCCCGCACGAGTGAGACGGTGCTGCAGCGCATCACCGCGATCAGGGCGCCCCGCCTGCTGCGCGGGCTTGAGCTGTCGCTCGTGCTCTTCGCACTCGCGGTCGGCGCCGCCGCCGTGGTGATCGTCGACCTCACCGTCAACGAGCAACTGACGAGCACACTGCTGCTGCCCGGCGTGCTCTTCGTCGCGGCAGTGCTCGGCCTGCACGTCGCAATCAGGCTCACCGCTCCCGACGCCGACCCGTTGATCTTGCCGATCGCGGTGCTGCTCAACACTGTCGGTATCGCCCAGATCTACCGCATCGACCTGTCGAAGGGTGACACCGGCTGGGAGGCGTACTCGGTGCGCCAGCTCGTCTGGTCGGTCATCGCCCTCGTCATCGCCACTGCGGTGCTCGCCCTGCTTCGCAATCACCTCACGCTCTACAAGTACACCTTCGTCTCGGGTCTGGGTGCAGTCGTGCTGCTGCTTCTGCCGATGCTGCCGTTCATCGGGCAAGAGATCAATGGCGCTCGCGTGTGGATTCACATCGGCGGCTTCTCATTTCAACCTGGCGAGGTCGCGAAGATTCTGCTCGCTGTATTCTTCGCCGGCTACCTGGTGCGCAATGCAGACGCGTTGTCCATGGTCGGCAAGAAGGTGCTCGGCATTCGCTTTCCGCGCGGCCGCGATCTCGGCCCGCTGATCGTGTTCTGGCTCGTCGCGATGGCAGTGCTCGTATTTCAGCGCGACCTCGGCACCTCGCTGCTCTACTTTGGTCTCTTCCTGTCGATGCTGTACCTCGCCACAGGGCGCATCGGCTGGATCATTCTCGGCGTCGGCCTCTTTCTGGTTGGCGGCATCCTCGCGAGCCAGACCCTCGACTACGTCGGCAACCGCTTCGCGAACTGGCTCGATCCCTTCGCCGACCCGCTCGGCGCGAGCTATCAGCTGGTGCAGGGTCTCTTCGGCATGGCGAACGGCGGCATGACGGGCACGGGGCTCGGCCAGGGCTTCCCCGGCGACACTCCCGAATCTCGCAGCGACTACATCTTCGCGAGCCTCGGTGAAGAGATCGGCTTGGTCGGCCTTTTCGTGATCCTCGCCGCCTACCTGCTGCTGATCGGCCGTGCACTGCGCATCGGCTTCGCGGGCCAGGACGACTTCGGCAAGCTGCTCGCGGCCGGCCTCGGCTTCGCCATCGCACTGCAGGTGTTCATCGTCGCCGGCGGCGTGACGCGCGTGATACCGCTCACCGGCCTGACGATGCCGTTTCTCGCGGCCGGCGGATCCTCGCTCGTGTCGAACTGGATCATCATCGCGCTGCTGCTTCGCATGTCGAACTCTGTGCGCAACCGACCGAAGCTGGTGATTCGCTCATGAATAAGCAGCTGAAATTTCTCTCTCGCACCGTGTTCGGCATGTTCATCGTGCTGTTCTTCTCGGTGACCATGATTCAGTTCGTCTCGGCCGACGAACTGCGCGATAACGAGCTCAATCAACGCAGCATCAAGAACAGCTACAAGATTGAGCGAGGATCGATCCTGGTCGACGGCAATCCCATCGCCTTCTCGACCCCGACCGACGACGAGTTTCGCTTCATCCGGCAGTATGCCGATGGTCCGCTGTATGCGCCGATCACCGGCTACTTCTCTCGCCGTCAGGGCATGACGGGGCTCGAGAACGCCATGAATCAAGATCTTTCGGGCCTGTCTGGGTCGCAGTTCTTCACCCGCCTCATGCGCACCATGACGGGCGAGGAACCGCAGGGCAGCTCGATCGAAACGACCCTGAACGCGAACGTGCAGGCGGCCACGGCCGAGGCAATGAGCGAATTCAAGGGGGCCGCAGTCGCGTTCGATCCGGCAACCGGCGAGATTCTCTCAATGGTGTCGACACCGAGCTACGACCCGAACCTGCTCTCGTCGAACAACGACACCGAGGTGATCGCGAACTACTCCTCGCTCGTTGACGACCCAGCGAACCCGCTCTTCAACCGCACGATCGGCGGCGACCTCTATCACCCGGGCTCAACCTACAAGCTGCTCGTCGCCGCGGCCGCGATCGAGAACGGCACCGCCACCCCCGAGAGCACCTTCGCGAACCCGACGGCCCTGCAACTGCCGGGCACCTCGCATGAGATCAAGAACAACTGGAGCGGCGCCTGCGGCAGCGGCGTGCAGACCACGCTCATGCAGGCGATCACCATGTCGTGCAACATTCCGATCGCCGAGCTCGCGATGAGCATGGATCGCGACGAGGTGCCGAAGATGGCCAAGGCCTTCGGCTTTGAGCAGGATCTCTCGATTCCCCTCGACGTCACACAGAGTGTCGCGCCGGTTCCCGGTGACGACGCCCAGGTTGCGATCTCTTCGATCGGCCAGCTCGACGTGCGAGCCACGCCCCTGCAGATGGCGATGGTCTCTGCGGGCATCGCGAACAACGGCGTCGTCATGAAGCCGTATCTCGTCGACCGCGTCATCACGCCAGATCTGCGCACCGAAAAGCAGTTCGAGCCGAGCGAGTTCGCGACGCCGATCTCGCAGTCGACTGCGCAGGCGCTGCAGAGCATGATGGAGAACGGCGTGAACTCCCCCGAGGGCGCGGCGAGCGGCGCGAGGATCGATGGCGCGAGGGTCGGTGGCAAGACCGGTACGGCAGAGAACGGTCTCGACGACAACGGCGACGCGTTGCCGTTCACTCTCTGGTTCACCGGGTACGCCTACATGGGCGACAAGCAGGTGGCCGTGGCGGTCGTCATTGAAGACGCCGGCGGCGAGGCATATGGATTTGCGGGAACATCTTCGGACCTTCCCGTCAGAGTCGGAAAACAAATTATGGAAGCGGTGTTGAACCAATGAGACCAACAGCTGGAATCACTTTCGACGGGCGCTACGAGCTCAGCTCGCGCATCGCTGTCGGCGGCATGGGCGAGGTGTGGAAGGCCACTGACGCCCTCATCGGTCGCACCGTTGCCATCAAGATCTTGAAAGACGAGTACATGGGCGACCCGGGCTTTCTCGAGCGCTTCCGCGCTGAGGCCCGTCACGCGGCACTCGTGAACCACGAGGGCATCGCCAACGTGTTCGACTACGGCGAAGAGCAGGGTTCTGCCTTCATCGTGATGGAGCTGGTGCCGGGTGAGCCGCTTTCGGCGATCATCGAGCGCGAGGGGCGCCTGCCGTCTGACCGCGTGCTCGGCATCGTCGCGCAGACCGCGACCGCACTGCAGGCAGCACACGACGCTGGCCTCGTGCACCGCGATATCAAGCCCGGCAACCTGCTGATTACGCCAGAGGGGCGCGTCAAGATCACCGACTTTGGCATTGCGAGGATCGCCGACCAGGTGCCGCTGACCGCCACTGGGCAGGTCATGGGCACCGTGCAATACCTTGCGCCCGAACAGGCGAGCGGTCACACCGCGACCGCGTCGACCGATGTGTACTCGCTCGGCATCGTCGCCTACGAGTGCCTCGCAGGCAAGCGACCCTTCACGGGTGAGTCGCAGGTCGCCATCGCGATGGCGCAGATCAACGACACCCCGCCGCCCCTGCCCGACGACATTCCTGATGCCGTGCAGCGCCTTGTCTTGGCCTGCCTGGCAAAGGATCCCGCCGACCGCCCGCAGAGCGCAGCGAAGCTGGCGCAGGCGGCGACCGCGCTGCACCGCGGCAACCTGCAACTCGCAGCAAGCTACGTGTCTCAGGTGTTGCCCGCGGCAGCAGCCACGACGGTGATGCCCGCGACGAACCGGCTCGACGATGCGGCAACGACCGCGTTGCCGCAGACCACCATGCTGCCTGAGAGCCAGCTTGCCGCAGGCGGCGACGCTGAGGGTGAGGCCGAGCAGGGCGAAGAGGGCAAGAAGAAGCGCAGCCCGTGGACCTGGCCTCTCATCACGCTCGCTGCCCTGCTGCTGCTCATCGGCGGCGGCACAGCGATTGCGCTGCTCTCAAATGGCGGTGATGAGAAGCCGACCGAGACCACGAAGACCCAGACCACGAAGCCGACGACCGAGAAAAAGGACTACGCCGAGATCGACGCGTCGCAATTCATCGGCAAGAACGTCGACGAGGTCGTGGGCATGCTCACCGAGATGGGCTTCGAGAACGTCGAGAAGGTACCCGGCAACTCGACCGCCGACGATCAGGCCAACCTGGTCTCAGATGTCAGCCCCACAGGCAAGAAGGTGAAGTTCGATCAGAAGATCAGCGTGACCTACAACGTGCCGTTCAGCGATGCTGCTGCGCCGCAGGCTCCGACAGTCGCGTCGCAGCAGGTCGACTCGGGCGCCGCCTTCACCGCAAACCTGTCGTCTGCGGGCGTGTGCCCCACTGGCCTCAGCGCTACCGACTTCACCGTGACCGTGAACGGTGCCGGATCTCTCGCAAGCCTTTCGGGTTCGACCGCGAACCTGCAGGCGGGCACCCTCGATGCGGGCAGCGCCGACGAGACGATGGAGATTTCGTACACGGTGACGTGCGTCGGCAACGGTGTCGAGAAGGTCTCACCCGCTTCGCCCGTAACCACCGTGACGGTCAAGGCGCCGGCGGCACCGAACCCGAGCAACAGCAATAGCAGCGCGAATGCCACGAGCAGCGCAAGCGGAAACGCGACAGCTGGCGGGTAATGAGCCGCTGCCGCGCCGAACAACCCTAAACTAGATCAATCGGCCACAAACAGGAGAAGTAGATGTCGCAGACCGCCCCCCAGGGTCCCCAGCGCATGCTCGCAGGTCGTTATTCGATCGACGAGTTGCTGGGTCAAGGCGGCATGTCTACGGTCTATCGCGGCACCGACGTGAAGCTGGGTCGCCAGGTTGCGATCAAGATCATGCGCGCAAATCTTGCCGATGACGAGCAGTTTCGCTCTCGTTTTCGTCAAGAGGCGCAGTCGGCGTCGCGACTGGCGCATCCGAGCGTGGTTCGCGTGCTCGACGCTGGCGACGACCTGATCCAATCTGCGGCTGGACCGCAGCGGCTCCCGTTCATCGTGATGGAGTTCGTCGACGGCAAGAACCTGCGCGAGCTCGTAGCCGAGCAGCAGCTCACCATCGCCGAGACCTGCCGCGTGGTCGACTCGGTGCTCACCGCTCTCGAGTACTCGCACCGCGCGGGCCTCGTGCACCGCGACATCAAGCCGGCCAACATCATGATCACGAAGAGCGGTCAGGTCAAGGTGATGGATTTCGGCATCGCCCGCGCAGTCTCAGAGACCTCGTCGACGGTGCAGCAGACCACCGCGATTCTCGGTACCGCCGCATACTTCTCGCCTGAGCAGGCGAAGGGCGAGACCGTCGACACCCGCACTGATCTTTATTCGACCGGCGTGCTGCTTTACGAGCTGCTCGCCGGCATGGTGCCATTCCGTGGCGAAACCGCCGTCGCTGTCGCTTACCAGCACGTGAGCGAGCGCCCGCAGGCGCCGAGCACGCACAACGCCGAGATCTCGGCTCCCCTTGACCGAGTGGTGCAGCATGCACTCGCAAAGGATCGCAATCGCCGCTTTCAGACTGCCTCGGAGTTTCGTGACGCGCTGCGTCAGGCTGCCTCGGGTGTCATGCCGAAGCTCAGCAGCGATGATGAGGCCCAGTCTTCGGTGCTCTTCAACACGAGCGAAGACATTTCTGAGTCAGACCTCGCGCTGCGACGTCTTTCAGAGACCGGTGGATCGACCCGCTCGCAGAGCCGCCCACCAGTGATGTGGGTATGGGCCTCGATTCTCACGATTGTCGCAGTGATCGCCGCGGTGGCGTTCTGGGTGGCAACGATGGCTCCCAGCAGCTTGGTGCCCGCGAATAGCCGCGAGATTCCGAAACTCGCAGGCATCGAGCAAGAAGAGGCCGTGAAACAGCTGCTCGACCTCGAGCTGAAACCCGTCGTCGAAGAAATCACCGACGACGACACCGACGCCGGTGATGTCGTGCGCACCGACCCCGCTGCGGGTGAACTGGTTGCTGTAGACACGAAGATCACGGTCTTCGTCTCGATCGGACCAGAGAACCCAGAAGTTCCGAGCTTCGACGGGATGTCTCTCGAGGACTACACCGAGGCCGTCGAAGCACTCGGGCTCACGGTAGGCAGCGTGTCAAACGCAGACGACCCGTCGGCCCCCGAAGGGCGTGTTCTGCAGGTCTCGCCCGATCCCGGAGTCGCGGTGAAGCGCGGCGATGCCATCGGCGTGACGGTCTCGACCGGCAAGGTGAAGATTCCCGATGTGAAGGGTCAGGCGCTCGAGGTCGCGCGCTCACTGCTCGATGGCCTCGCGAGTGTGAAGCCAGAGCCCCGCGACGACTGCGCTTCTGCACCCGGCTTTCCGGTCATCGAGCAGTCAATGGTGGGCCAGCAGCCTCAGAACCCAGAGGTCGTTCTCGCCTACTGCTCCGGCTAATAGCTCACAGACGCTCCGATGGCGATGCCGTAATCGGAGCGCATTGGAAACCACCGCGGCCAAGGGCGGCCGCGGGACATATAGCGCGCAAAGCGATGCTTTGCTCTGAGCGCCTTGGTCCTACTTCGCGCTGAGCAGCGGTGACAGGGTCGCCGCGATCTCTGCCGCCGTCGGCGACCCACAAGCGACGAGCCAGTTGCCGAGCTGACGGTATCCACCCTCAGTGAGCACCGACTCCGGGTGATACTGCACGCCATAGATCGGCAGATCGGTGTGCCGCAGCGCCATGACGATGCCACTCGCGGTCTCGGCGGTGATGGCGAGTTCTGCCGGAACCGTGTCGCGCACGACGGCGAGCGAGTGGTATCTCGTGGCCTGAAACTCCTCGGCGACGCCGGCGAAGAACGAGTCGCCGCTGTGCGTCACCCGAGACACCTTGCCGTGCATCAGTTCTTCGGCGTGCGTCACGGTTGCACCCATCGCCTCGGCGATCGCCTGGTGGCCGAGGCACACCCCGAGCAGCGGCATACCCGTGCGCATCGCGAGATGCACCATCGAGATCGACACCCCCGCGTCAGCCGGCGTGCCGGGGCCGGGCGAGATCAGCACGCCGTCGTAGTCGGCGAGCATCTGTTCGAGCTCACCGACGGTGAGCTCGTCATTGCGCACCACGGTGGTCTCGGCACCGAGCTGCTGCAAGTAGCCGTTCAGCGTATAGACGAAACTGTCGTAGTTGTCGATTACCAGCACACGAGTCATGTCAGCTCCCCACCGTCGAAATCTCTTCGCTGTCCACGAACTGCGCCACCCACGGGTATCCATAGAAGACAAGCGCGTAGACGATCCCCGCAAACACAGCGAGCATCACGATAATCCTGAGCCACGCTGGGCCCGGAAAGAAGCGCCAAAGCATCGAAAACATCGCTACGCCTTTCCGATATCTGGGTTGACCTTCAACAGGTCCTCCGGCGGCCCGTCGCTCGCGGGCTGAAAGTTGTCGAGCACCGCATACGCGATCGCCCGCTCGTCCGAGCCGAAGTCTTTCGGGTGACATGTGGTGAGCGTCAAGATCTGGTCGACGCCGGGCACCCCGTCAAGCCGCGGAAAAGGCAACAGAACGTCGCTCTCTTCTGGCAGCACGTATTCGATCGAGCGGAACTTATAGGTGTACCAGCCCTCTGCGGTCTGCACATAGATCGAGTCGCCGAGGCGCAGGTTCATGATCTCTTTGAAGGGAGTGGTGCGCGGGCCCGAGCGGTGGGCGGCGACTGCAAAGTTGCCCGCTTCGCCTGGCATCTGCGTCTTGTCGTAGTGGCCGATGCCCTTCTCGGTCACGTTCAGCACCTCTGATCGCGAGACGCCCTCGGCGATGTTGTTCACGAATGTCGAACCGAACGCCGGAATGTACATCAGACCGAATGTCTCGTTCATCGGCGGTCTCGCCGCAACAGGCACGACGCCGTCATAGGGCTCAGTCGGCGCTGCCGCCTTCAGCTCGGCCGAGAACCCCTGGGCGAGCTTCGCCTGCTCTGCCACGACGACGGTGCCCGTGTACCACGGCTGCCACACGATGTACCCAACGACGATCAGGCCGCTCAAGAACAGCAGCTCGCCGATCACGGTCAACGGGCTGAGTCTCGCCCTCCCGCGCTGCCTGGGCGTGTGTCGACCTGCCATGGAAACAGTCTAGGTGCGCATGCTGTGAGTGTGACCAAGCTGCGAAAGCTCAGACGGCGCGTCTTGTCAGACCGCTTCAGGATAGAATCGTTCGCATGGCTGCAGCAGGAAAAGACGTAAGCAAGCAGAGCGCAAAGAAGGTGGATCGCCTCAGCAAGGCTGAGGCCGCCGAACTGCGCCGCGAAGCTCCCAACCCCGTATGGTTCAAGCCGCTCATGTTCGGCTTCATGCTGCTTGGGCTCGTCTGGATCATCGTCTACTACATCACCAGCGCGACCACCCTGCCGCTGCCGATTCCGGCTCTCGGCCAGGGCAACATCTTCGTCGGCTTCGGCCTCGTGCTTGTGGGCTTCATGATGACGCCCTGGTGGAAGTAGCCCCTTCACGCACTCGAATCACATGGGTGTAATTCTCCCCAGCTGTGAATATACCTGTGGATAACTTTTAGGTCATTACAAGACCGGGCCCATCGAGTGAATAAGAAACCCTCGAATGGATGACTCATCTACCGTGGTGTAGCTACACATTCGACGGATAGCCATCCATTCGCGAAGGGGGCCTAGGCCCAGAGCGCGGGCGGCACCATGAAGTACGTCCACGCGAGGCCCACGACCACGACGGTCAGGGCAGTCATCGCAACGGCGCGAATCGTCTTCTTGCGTGGACCGCGCGTGATGAGCAGCACCCACATGGTGAGTGCGCCGATGAGCATTCCGCCGAGGTGCGCCTGCCACGAGATGGCAGCACCCGGGATGAATCCGATCGCGAAGTTGATGCCGATCAATACGGCGAGCGACGTCACATTCACGCGGTTCGCTCGAAGCGCCACGAACGTCGCGGCGAGCAGTGCGAAGATCGCGCCCGAGGCTCCCACGGTCGCCGTTCGCAGCGCAGACACCTGATCGGGTGCGAAAAACACCCAGAACATCACGCCGAGCGAACCGCCGAGGCCGCCGAGAAGGTAGAGCGCCGTGAACCAGAGCCGACCGAGCATGCGCTCAAGGTTCGGCCCGAACAGCCATAGCGCATACATGTTGAAGAGAATGTGCAAAAAGAAGCCGGGCGAGTGCGTGAACATCGCGGTGAACATGCGCCAAGGTTCGAAGAATTGCGGTAGCGAATGCACTGGCGCGTACCAGAGCGCAGCAGTCACCGGGTCTACACCCGACGAACCGCTGAAGAACCAGCGCGCCAGCATCTGCGCCGCGAACACGACCGCACAGATCACCATGATCGTGTAGGTGACGACGGGGCGATCCTGGTCGCTCAACTTGCGGGTGAATACCCTGGCCTTACGGCCTGCCCGAGCCGCCGTGCTCGGCGCCGCGGCGCGCACGCAATCGGCACAGAGCACACCGACCGATGACACGGTCTGGCACTCAGAGCAGATGGTGCGCCCACAGCGCTGACACAGCGTAAAGCTCGGGCGATCCTTGTGGCGGTAACAGAAATCGTCGGGACCCGGCTCGGCCCGCTCACCGTACTGCGGCGCTCCGTTACCGCCAAAAGACACGGCTTAGACCTCTGCGATCTCGATGCCGGTCATCACGACATCGTCGAGGGGGCGATCCTGCGCGCCAACGGGAACAGCTGCAATCGCATCGACAACAGCCTTCGAAGCGTCGTCGGCAACCTCACCGAAGATCGAGTGCTTGCCGTTGAGCCAAGCCGGAGCCATCGTGGTGATGAAGAACTGCGAGCCGTTGGTGCCCGAGATCTTGCCGGTCATGTCACGGCGCTTGCCGGCGTTCGCCATAGCGAGCTGGTAGGGCTTGTCGAAGACGAGCTCGGGGTGAATCTCGTCGTCGAAGGTGTAGCCGGGGCCGCCCATGCCGGTGCCGTCGGGGTCGCCGCCCTGAATCATGAAGTCCTGGATGATGCGGTGAAAGATCACACCGTCATAGAAGCCCTTCTGGGCCAGGTCGACGAAGTTCTTGACCGTCTTCGGCGCCTGATCGCCGAAAAGGTTGATGACGATATCGCCGTGGTTCGTGTGAATGGTCGCAACTGCAGAGTGAAGAGTCATAGCTGCAATTGTATGAGGTCACGTCTCGACGTGACTGAGTGCGCCCGGCAGGTGCTCCAGCCTGGCTAACGGCTGTGTCATCTCAACAACTCGGCATGCGTCTCCAGCTAGATCGTGTACCGTGGTGATGGTAGGCACGCCTAACACACCGCCGGAGGTTCTTATGTCACTCTCACGTAAGCGCAAGCGCGAACTGAACAAGCTTCGTTCGCAGGCTGAGGTGCTGCTCGACGAGCAGCGCGAGATTCTCGGGCACGCGGGGCTTCTCGCACAAGAGGCCGGTCGCCAGGCCAAGCACCTGGGCAACGAGGTTGTGGTGCCCCGGGTCAACGAGGCTCTCGAGGGTGTTCGCCCGACCATCGACCGCGGTGTGCAGAGCGCGCGCCGCGCATCAAACCAGGCGCGCCTCTTCGTCGCGCCCCTGCTCGCGAGTGCCCTCGCCAGCACCGTGCGCGGCCTCGAGCGCATGGAGAACAGCGATGCGGCCCGACAGGTTCAGGCATTCGCTGTGCAGCAAGGTCTGTTGCAGGCACCGAAGAAGAAGTTCGGTTTCGGCAAGGTGCTCGCCATCGGTGCTGGCGTCGCCGCGGCGGGCGCTATCGGCTACACCCTGTGGCAGGCGTTTCGCAGCGACGACGAGCTTTGGGTCGCCCCAGAGGATCGCGCCTAGCCGTATCAGCTCACCCCTACCGAGGCGCGAAACCGCCTGGGTAGGGGTTCTTACTGTCTTCTCGTAGGCGCCGAGGTCGGGGTTTTGCTGTCCCCGTAGTCGACTGCACACAGCAAGCGGCTGCATCGCCGCAGCTGTTCAGCGTGCCCGAAGGCTACTTGCTGGGCTTGCTGGCCTTCGCCTGCCGATTACTCGGGCGCCGACCACTGCCACGCCCGCGCTGATCGATACCCGCCATGCGCATTGCCGCCTGCACGAGCGAGAGCGTACGAAGACCCTTGACATCGCGAATCGAAACCCAACGGGCCTCATCTGAGCTGCCGCCGACCTCGTTGCGCAACGGACCGTCTTTCACCGTCGCACGGTAGATGATGCGAATCGTGTGTAGCTCGGGGTCGGTGCCCTCGGGCACCTCCTCGCGCACCATCACGCGGGAATCCACGCCGATAAGCTTGCCGACGCGCGCCTCGAGGCCCGTTTCTTCAAGCACTTCGCGCACCACGGCGTCTCGAGGATCCTCGCCGGGTTCAAGGCCGCCCCCCGGCAGCGTCCACCCGTGCAGGTGGCCACGACGCCAGTGCGTAAGCAGCAGCTTGCCCCGCCGTTCGACTACCGCGTATGCAGCAACTCTCATATCCATAGGCCACGTCCAATACATGTGAACCCCGCTGCGAACGACTGAGTTCGAGCGGGGCGGCGCGCGATATCTCTATCTCAGGGGCACCTTGTTCTGTACTGAGCCTACCGGCTCGGTGAATGGTGAGTGTCTAGGGCTCGCTCAAACGGCCGCTTGCCGAGCAACCAGCGGTTCATGCGTTGATAGGCCTCTTCTCGCACCTTCGCCTCCGAGAGAAACACGTCGTGCAGCGCCCCGTTGATACGCTCGATCGTCACAGACGGGCCGAGGCGAAGACCGGCTCTTGCCACAGCATCTACGTCAAGCACCGTGTCGGCCCGAAGCATCGCGTCGGTCCAACTGAGCCCGAACACGGATCGGGCAGAGAGCAGTATGCACACCGGCATACCCACGTCGATGCCTGCTGCGATCCTCTCGTGCCCTGCAATAATTGCCTTGAGCCACCCCGCGCGCACCGGCATCGTATGATCCGGGCGCCACGCCGGGTTCACCGCTGCGACGACGTCAGGATCGCTCGCACGCTGCGCCTGCGTGTAGAACCCGAGATCGAGTTGTGGCAACGTGATCTCGTGAGGGCTGTACCTCGCGTGCAGATTGATCACCGGCGCGATCGCGCGCCGAGCCGCACCGCTGACTTGCAGCTCGAGCCACGGGCTGTTGAGCACGAGCGCATCGGCGACCCCGCGGTGGCGATCAGCCCAGAGGCTCAGCACGAGTCCCCCGGTGGAGTGCCCGAGCAGCACGAGCGATCGGTGGTTCGGCGTCGTCGCTGTCGCCCCGCCGCCCCTCGAGCCGCCGGTGTTGTCGTTTCGCATGATGTCGATCGCCGCGTTGATCTCGGTGTCATAGTCTTCGAGGCGCTCGGTGTAGCCGAAGGTCTGCCCTTGACGCAGGCTGCGCCCGTATTTGCGCAGGTCGAGCGCGAAGAACCTGGCACCGCGCGAGGTGAAGTATCGGGCGAGATCCTTCTGAAAGAAGTAGTCGCTCCAGCCGTGCACATAGAGCACGTCGAGGTGCTCGAGGTCTCGCACGCGACCGAGGGTGCGATCCCAAAACCCGAGCGGAGTCGGCAGCGCCCGCACGAGCGTCGCGATGAGCGGCCCCTCGCTGTCTTCGCCGAGGTCGATGTCGGTGCACTCGAACTCATCGCCGAGCACGTCGCTTCGCCACTGGGTCATGTCGCCAGTCTAGAACCCGCGCTGCAGGTCGCGGTTGTTCGCACCGAGTGGCCTGCGACTCAGGCCCGCGTGCGCCGCATACTCGCGGTCGTGACGAGCACGTTGCTGAGCACGACGAGCGCAATGCCGAGCCACTCCTGCACGCTGAGCACCTGGTGCAGCATGACGAGGCCGACGATCGCCGCCCACACCGGGTGCATGCTCTGCAGCGTGCTGAACACATTGGCGGGCACGCGGCGCAGGGCGATCAGGTCGATCGAGAACGGCACGACCGATGAGAGCAATGCGCAGATCACGGCGAAGCCGATCGCCCAGAGTGCTGGTGGGTGCGCCGTGAACCAGTAGATTGCGATCGGCACCCACATGATCGCCGAGACCAGGCTCGCGGCGCCGGCTCCCTGCAGCCCGGGCATTCGCTGCCCGATCTTTCGGTTCAGCAGCACGTAGCATCCCCAGGCCACGCCTGAGACGAGTCCGATACCGACGCCGAGCAGGTCGGTGCTGGGGCTCGGGTTCACGAGCACGACGACGCCGACGGCCGCGAGCAGCCCGCACAGCAGGTCGATGGCACGGCGAGAGGCGAGGATCGCAATCGCCAGCGGGCCCAGAAACTCGAGGGTGATGGCGAGCCCGAGCCCCAGGCGATCGATGGTGATGTAGACGCTCGTGTTCATGACCCCGAACACTATGCCGAGGCACAGCACCGGCCACCACTGCGCCCAGGTCATGCTGCGAAAGCGGGGTCGACCGACAGGCACGAGCACCGCGGCGGTGATCAGCTGCCGAATTGAGACGACGCCGACCGGGCCGATCGATGGAAACGCAAGCGCCCCGGTCGCCGCGCCAACCTGGTTGCTGAGCGACGCGGTGAGCGCGAGCACGATGCCGCGCCCCAGACCACGGTCTTCGGATGCCTGGGTCTGAACGATGGGCTGCTCTGCGGTCGCGGTCGAGGTGGTCACGGCTCCACGATAGTTCGCCGAGTTCCATACGTATTGTGCAAGTTTCTGAGCTTTTATACGCTTATCGCATGGAATGGTCGTTGCGCGAGCTGCGCTGCTTCACCACCGCGGCTGAGGCGGGCACATTCACCGGAGCCGCCGAATCCCTGCATGTCTCGCAGGCGGCCGTGTCGCGCGGTATCGCCAGCCTCGAACAGGCGCTCGGCCAGCGCGTGCTGCACCGCGGCAGGCACGGTTGCGAGCCCACCGCCTTCGGCGAGGCGCTCTTGCCGCAGGCCAGGCGGATCCTCGCAAATGTCGAGCAATTGAACTCGCTTGCGCGAGAACAGCATGGCCAGCTGACCCTCGGCTATGCGTGGGCCGCGCTCGGCAGGCACACGACCGCGTTTCAGCGCGGCTGGGCGATGGAGCACCCCGAGACTGAGCTGAAGCTGATTCGCCACACCAGCCCCACCTCGGGCCTCGCCGAGGGGCGCTGCGATGCGGCGATCGTGCGCGTCACCCCAGACCCCGCGCGTTTCGCGAGCGCCGTCGTCGGTCTCGAGCGCCGCATCGCCGCCTTCTCGAGCGACGACCCACTCTGGGCGAGGCGCCGCAGCCTGCGAATGCGCGACTTCGCCTCGCGCACCGTGCTCTCAGACACGCGCACCGGCACCACGAGTCGCGCGCTGTGGGATGGCGGCCCCTCCCCCGAGCGATTCATCGAGTCGACCGACCTCGAAGACTGGTTGAACGGCATTGCGACGGGCATCGGCGTCGGCACCACCGCTGAGGCGACCGCTGCGCAGCACTCGAGGCCGGGGGTGACCTTTCGCCCGATCACCGACGCGCCGCGCATTCCGGTGCGCATCGCCTGGTGGCGCAGCGATCCGCCAGACAAGATCGCCGAGCTGATCGAGACGGTGACGCGCCTCTACAACGCCGGTTGATAGGTCAGCGGATCGCGGGTCAGCGACCGCGCTCGCCCATCTTCGCCGCGAGCTGACTCGGCGCGATCCTCGCGATGCGCGCGAGCACCTTGTATCTGAACGAGGGGATCGACACGGCCTTGCCGCGATCGAGATCGTGTAGTGACTCGGCGATGACGGCCGGGGCGTCGAGCCACATCCAACGCGGCACACCCTCTTCGCCTGGCGGCAGGCCGAGCCGCTCGTGGAAGTTCGTGTGCGTGTAGCCCGGGCATACCGCGGTGACGGTGACGCCGCGCGACCCGTAACGAGCATTGGCCCAGCGCGAAAACATGACGAGCCACTGCTTCGACGCCGAGTAGGTGCTGCGCGGAATGAACGCGGCGACCGAGGCAACGTTGAGGATCTGCCCGCTGCCGCGGGCGAGCATGCCCTGCAGTGCAGCGTGCGTCAAGCGCATGGGCACCTCGTTGTGCAGCCGCAGGTGCCGAACTTCGGCCTCGACGTCGTTGTTCTCGAACTCGAGCGAGAGGCCGAAGCCCGCGTTGTTGATGAGCCTATCGATCGGGCGCGAGTCATCTGAGAGCCTCGCGACGACGCTCGCGAGGCCGGCCTCGTCGAGCAGGTCTGCGGCAAGCACCTCGATTGTGGTGGCGGGGCCCGCCGCCCGCAACTCCGCCGCGAGCGCCTCGAGGGCTCGCTCGTCTCGTGCGACCAAGACGAGCGAGTCACCTCTCGCCGCAAGCTGACGCGCGTACTCGGCCCCGAGGCCTGAGCTCGCGCCCGTGATCAACGAGGTCTTCGTCATCGCCGAGTGCCCGTGCCTCGAATTAAGCGAGACGCTCGACCTCGACGAAGACGACGTCGGCCGCGGATCCTCGGTTCTCAATACGATGCTCGGCACCGGCGGCGCGAGTGTAGCTCTGCCCCGTCACCAACTCGGCATCGAACTCGCTGCCGTCGGCGTTCACCACGTGCATCGTGTCGGTGACGAGCGGAATCACCACGTACTCGTACTCGTGACGGTGCATCGGAATCGAGCCACCCGGCTCGATCGTCCACTTCGTCACCCTGAAAACGTCGTTCTCGAGCTGCTGTTCTGCGTGCGATCCGGTACTCATGACCGCAGTCTACCGAGACGCCGCGCGCTAGGCGAGCTCTGCCGTTGGCGTCTTGCTGCGCAGCACCGCGCGCCTCAAAGCGACGAAGAAGACGATCATGCCGGCCGTGATGAGCATGTGGCCGAGCCCGGCGATGCCCGAGATCATCTTGCTCGACTCCTGGCCAAGCACCGTGAGGCTGCCGTGCCAGATCAGCATCGCCGAGGTGAGCACCACGCCGGCGTTGTAGAGCCAGAAGAACCAGGCGAAGAGCTTCGGGCTGCTCGAGATGCCGAACACCTTCTCGAGCGCGAGCACGATGAGCAGCACGATGAAGCCGAGGGTGAGCAGGTGAGTGTGGGCGAGGCCGAGCTGCGTGAACTGGCCCTCTGCGAAGTCGTTCAGCTTGGTGAACTCGCGGTAGAAGAGGCCAGAGGCGACCCCGACGAGCATGTAGATGAAGGCGGCGTTGAGCAGGCGTTTCATGGGTATTCCTTTCGTTGGTGGTTGGGTGTTTTTGGTGTCTTGGGCATGACGGATCGCGGCGCGACGCGGAGTCACGGCAGCGATGAGCGAATGTTGGGGCCGCGGCGCTAGATCAGACCCGCCTGCTGGGCGGCGTGCACTGCCTTCGAACGGCTGTCGACCCCGAGCTTGGTGCAGATGTGGGCAATGTGGCTCTTCACCGTCGCCTCGGCAACGAACAGGGTTCGTGCGATCTCACGGTTGGTCGATCCCGTGGAGAGCAAGCGCAGCACCTCGGTCTCTCGCTCGGTGAGCCTTGGCAGCGGCTCGCGCATTCCCTTCAGCACGCGCGATTGCAGATCGGGGGCGAGCACCGTTTCGCCGGCTGCCGCGCGTTTGATTCCGTCGAGGATCACGCCCGGGTTCACGTCTTTGAGCAGATAGCCGGCGGCTCCGGCTTCGATGGCCCCGAGAATCTCAGCGTCCCGATCGTAGGTGGTCAGAATGAGCACCGCGGGAGCCGGTTCGAGTCGGCGCAGGCGCGCAGTGGTCTCGATGCCGTCGATGCCGTCGCCCAGGCGCAGGTCGCAGAGCACCACGTCGGGGCGCAGGTGCACGGTTAGCGCCAGCGCTTCTTCTCCGGTGGCGGCCTCACCGACGACCTGCACGCCGTCTTGCGAGTCGAGCACGGCGCGCAACCCGCTTCGCACGACGGGGTGATCGTCGACCAGCAGCACATTGATCGTCACAGTGTCTCCTCATTCGCGCGATGTGTCTGGCCGCTCGATGCTTCTGGGCCGAGGTAGATGGGAAGATGAGCCGAAACCGCGGTGCCTTCTCCCGGCGCGCTTTCGACGTCGAGGCCGCCGCCGAGCTCACGCAGCCGGGCCCGCATGAACCTCAGGCCATAGCTCGACGCCCCCTCTTCGCTGGCGCGATGATCCCACTCGCTCGCATCGAAGCCCGCACCGTCGTCGATGATGTCGAGGCGCACCGAATCGTCGGCGTCGATGAGGCTCACCACGACCCGCGACGCCTGCGCGTGCACTCGCACGTTCGCGAGCGCAGATTGCGCCGTGCGTAGCAGCGCGACCTCGACCTCGGTGGGCAGCAGCGGCAACGAAGCGTCGGCGTGCAGTTCTACCTGCAGGCCGGTTTCTTCGGCCACCCGCGAGAGCAGGCGATCGAGCGCCGCGGCGAGCGCGTCGGCTTCGAGCTCGGCCGGAGCGAGAGCGGCGATGATCCTGCGCACCTCACCGAGATTGTCGCTCGCGAGCGACTCGACCTGCGAGAACGTGAGCTTTGCCTCGCTGTCGGTGACGCGCAGCCCAGCGGCATGCGAAAGCAGCCTGATCGACGACAGCCCCTGAGCAACGGTGTCGTGAATGTCGCGCGAGAGACGCGTGCGCTCCGAGATCACCCCAGAGTGCCGCTGCGCGAGTGCCAACTCGTCTTGCAGCTCAGCCATCTCGTGCTGTGCGTTCGTGAGCGAAGCCACCAGCCGCTCCCGCTCGGCTGCGTCGCGCAGCAGCTGCAGGTAACCCCGCGAGATGCCGAACGCAAAGACGCCGCCGATGACCGGCCCGAGCACGTTCGCGTAGCTCGTGTTGCCGTGGTGCAAAATCGGCGCGACGATCACGATGGCGAGCACTACGCCTGAGAACAGCAGCCCCCAGCGCAGCGGCAGCAGGTGGCCGGCCAGCAGCCAGAGCAAGAATGCGAGCCAGACGAACTCGGCCGACACGACGACCACGGCGAGCCAGATCACCGCGAAACCGAGCAGCCACCAGACGACGAGTCGGCTCGAGTTCGAGATCGCACTCGCAGCGAGGATCGAGCCCGCAGTGTGCCAGGCGAGCACCGCGATGCCGCACACGACTGCCGCGGGGGTGGGCGTGCCGTCGCCGATCGCCCGCACCACGCCGACCGCGGTGAGCAGCAGCACGATGAGGTGCTGGCCGAGCTGCATCGCCCGCACCGTCGCATTCGCCCTGGCGGGCGCTGCGCCTCCGGTGCGCTTCAGCGGAGCGTTCACGAGACTCATGGCTCTATTCTCCCCGTCACTTCCCGACACCGCTGAGTTTTCCCGGCCACCAGATGCGGTCGCCCAGCAGCCCGAAGACGGCCGGCACGATGACGACGCGCACCAGCAGGGTGTCGACGAGCACGCCGATTCCGACGATGAGGCCGAGCTGGCCGAGCGTGACGAGCGGCAGCACCCCGAGCGCAGCGAAGACCCCGGCGAGCACGATGCCCGCGCTCGTGATGACGCCGCCGGTGTGGGCCACGGCCTCGATCATGCCCGGCCCTGTGCCACGCGTGATCGCCTCAGCGCGGGCGCGGTGCGCGAGGAAGATCGTGTAATCGATGCCGAGCGCAACCAGGAACAGGAACGAGAGCAGCGGCACCTGCAGATCCAATGCGTCCTGCCCCAGCACGACCCGGCTCAACCAGGCTCCCGCGCCGATCGCTGCAAGAGCGCTTGCGCAGTTGATCGCGAGCAGCAGCACTGGGGCAACGAACGAGCGCAACAGCAGCACGAGCACCACAAAGCTGACCGCGAGCACGAGCGGGGCAATCACCCACAGGTCTCGCTGATTGCCGTCTCGCGCATCGACATCGGTCGCGACTGCGCCGCCAACAAGTGCGTTCGAGCCGGCAACTGCATGCACCGCTTCGCGTAACTCGTCGATCTGCTCGATGCTCTGCTGCGAGCTCGGCAGATACTCGCTCGTCACCATGATCTTCACGAGCGTGCCGTCTTCGCTCGTGCCCGCGGGGTGCGCCCTGACGACACCCTCGACGTCTCCCGCGGCAGTGACGACGGCTTCGGCCGCGTCGCTGTCGGCGACGACGAGGATCGGCTGGGCCTCACCCGGGGCAAAGTGCGCCGAGAGCACCTCGAGCCCCGCGGCCGACTCGGACTGCACCCTGAACTTCTCGATCTGGTCGAGGCCGACTGAGGTGCCGAAGAGGCCGGCGGCCATCGTGGCGATCAAGACGAGACCCAGCACGAGGCTGCGAACCGGGCGACCGACCACCCGGGTGGCGATCGCTCGCCAGGCGCGGCCCTGCGGCTTCGCGTCTCCCGGGCGCGGAACGAACGGCCAGAAGACCCCTCGCCCGCAGACCGCGAGCGCGGGCGGCAGCACGAGAAGCACGGCGGCGAGCGCAATCAGCAGCCCGATAGCCGATGAGATGCCGAGCCCGTGCGTTCCGGGAATTACCGCGAGCACCAGGGTCAGCAGCGCGAGCACGACCGTGATGTTCGAAGCGAGAATCGCGGGCGCCGTCTTACGCACGGCCTGGCTCAGGGCCAGGCGATGATCCTCGTGCCTTGAAAGTTCTTCGCGATATCGCGAGATCAGCAGCAGCGCGTAGTTCGTGCCAGCGCCGAAGACGAGCACGCTGATGATGCCGGCGTCGAACTGCAGGCCCCAGAGGCTGCCCGCGGCTGCGGTCATGCGCCCGGCGAGGCCGTCGGCAAGCGCTACGACGGTAAGCGGGATCAGCCACAGAACCGGTGAGCGGTAGGTGACGATCAGCAGCACGGCGACGATCAGAATGGTCACGAGCAGCAGGGTGAAGTCGGCACCCTCGAACGACGCGGCGATATCGGCGCCGAAGGCCGGCCCGCCCGTGACCTGCAGCTGCAGGCCCGTGGGGGTGTGGTCTGCAAGCTGAGAGCGCAGCGCCTTGATCGCCCCCGCCGTTTCGGTGTTGCTCTCACCGACGTCGATCGGCGTAACGAGCACTGCCGCCTCGCCGTCGTCGCTGAGCATCGGTTCGGGAGCGCGGGCGGGCTGCTCGGCGGCGCTGGTGGTGTCGGCTGTGTCGTTTGGTGCTTCCGCGCCGTTCGTATCGTCCGCTTCGAAAAGGATCGGCGCCAGCGCCCGCAGCGCCTCCGTGTCTGCCGCGGTGAGTTCGCCGCCGTCGCTGCGCGAAGCGACAATAAGCACCGACTGCTGATCGGATCCCGCGAATTTGTCGAGCAGCTCGGCGGCTTTTACCGACTCGGAGGTTGCTGGCGCTTGCGCGTTGCGGGCCGGGGCTTCGGCGCCACCGAACGCACCGAACAGCGCGATCATGACAAGCAGCCCGATCGAGAGCGACACCCACGCCCCCCGGCGAGAGGTCAGCAGATCTGCGAGGTGGGTGCGAGCGGTGTTTCGAGCCATACCTCCACTTCAGCAGCCGCACGAATGGAGGACATCGCGCAAGCTGGTGAATCGAAGATCAGCCTTTCGGCTGATGCGCTTTGCGGTCACGCCATTCTTCGGCGAGGATCGCGTACAGCACGCCGTCGACCCAGCCGAGGTCGCGGTGCAGCGAGTCTTTGACTGAGTACGATTCGCGGCGCATACCGACTCGCTCCATCAGTCGCCACGAGGGCTCGTTCGCCGCGAATGCCCCGGCCTCGACGCGGTGCTTGTCGAGATGCTCGAAACACACCCCGATGAGCGCTGCGACCGCCTCGGTAGCGTAACCTTTGCCGCCGGCTTCCGGCGCGAACGTCCACCCGAGCTCGGCCTGCACGGCGACGGTCTGATCTTTGACCTCTCGCTGCCCCCACCCATCGCCACTGCGCAGCATCAGATCACCGATGATCTCGCCATCACGCTCGACCACGAGGTAGTCGGCGTGCTTCGCCGCATAGGTTTCGTTCCAGTCTTTGCGGTCGATCGGGTGCCAGCCGAGCCACATGCCAACCTCAGGCAGACTGCGATGCCGCCAGAGTGCCTCGCTGTCGCCGAGCTCTGCCGGGCGCAGCGTGAGGCGCTCCGTATGCAGCGGCCAGATGTTCAGCTTGCGAAAGGCGGGAGTGGCATTGGCGTTCTGGGGCATGCTTCCAACGCTATCTGACGCAACACAGGCTGATGTTTCATGTGAAACATCAGCCTGTTGCGGTGCCGTATCGACGTGAGAAATCCGAGGTGAGCCGGGCGCAGAAGCGCTCACCAGATCTGTGCGAGTATTTTGGGCAGGCGAACTGCAACGATCGGTTCCCAGATCAATGACGGGACGAACACATGGCTGACACTCAGGCGGGCTGGTACGACGACGGGTCTGGCACCCAGCGCTGGTGGGACGGGCAGAACTGGACCGATCAGGTGAAGCCACCGGCTCCCCCGGCCGGTGGTATCAGCGGCATGATCGAGCACATCGAGAAAGAGGCGGTCTCGGGTGCTCAGGTGCGCCCCGCCGCGAACGGAATGAGCTACGTCGTGCTGCAGGTCATTCTCAAAGAGAAGTTCTGGGGCACCGGCTCGGGCAACCTCACCGAGCTCGAGGGTGTCATCAACAAGCAGGCGGCGCTCGGCTATCGGCTGCACACCATCAGCACCGCGTCTTCGGGCAGCAAAGGTATCGGCGGTGGCGATCGCATTCAGGCCACTCTGGTGTTCGAGCGGATCTAGATCAACGAGGCTCGGCTCGCGCGAGGGCTCAGTTCGCGCTCACCGGCCTGATCTGGCCGGCCACTGAGTCTCGTGCCACGGGCCGCCCTGTGCGTAGAGTACGCGCAGGTCGGCCCGAAGGTCGAGGGTGCCGCGCGCGCTCGCCCGGGTTTCTACCTCAATGAGCGCAGTGCCGAAGCTGAGCCAGTCAGAGTAGCTGTCACGCAGCGGCTCGGCCGCAGTGACAAGCCTGCGACACGCCTTGCCCGCGCTGATGTGTCGCGCGGCAACGCCGAGACGCAAGAGCATCGCGAGCCTGGCCACCAGCATTGGGCGCGCGTCAGCCGCACCCTCTCCCCCAGTCCCACGGCTCAGCTGTTACTCGATACCCTCTACTGCGCTGCGCCACTCGTTCGCGCGCACGACACCCCAGCTCTGGGCAACGCCGAGCAGTCTCCTGCGCCAGTCGTCGCCACAGAAGGCTGGCACGAGGCTCCATCGGTTGTGCAACAGACCCGCCTGCTCGACGTAGAGTGCGGCAAGGCCGAGCAGCCAGGCCTCATACGGGTCGAGCACGGGCGAGGGCGGGGCTGATCCTCGCAGATCTGCAGGCGAATAGCCGCTGGCCTTCGCGACGTTCACAAGCCCAGGGCCCCAGTCGCCGCGGCGTTCCCGGCGCCGCGCCCACCACACGATCGCGAGTATGACGATTGCAAGGGCGAGGATCACAGCGACCCACGGGCTCCACTCGCCGCGGGCGAAGCGAGCCGGGTTCACGGCCGCTCTGTGAGTCGGGCCGCGATGGCCTCGTCGATGACCGCCGCGAGCGGGGTTGCGGCGTAGGCGTCGGTCTCGAGTGCGGTCTCATCGACGAGGTCTTCAGACACCAGCGCATCTGCGAGCAGCACGCGACTCGGTGCGATCTGCTGGTTCCATGGCACGTGTGCCCAGGGCCCGCGCTTGGGGTCGAGCAGTGCCGACTGGCGGCTGGCGTCGTGCGCATCGGACTGCTCTGCCTCGAGACCGGTGACTCCCTCCCAGAACCAGCGAGCGATCATGAAGTGCTCGCCGAGCTCCTGCCAGCTCGAGTAGCTCTGCTGCAATCGCGTCGAGATGAGGTTGAGGGTGTCGACTGCCTCGGCTTCGCTCAGCCACCCAAGCGAGTACCCGGCTCGGGTCAGCATGGCGGCGCGCACGAGATCCCATGCCTCGAAATTCACCTCGCGAATACCTCTCGCGTTGCTGCGCAATTGCTGCACTCGCCAGCCCTGCTCTCGCGCGCTCTCGTTCGGGTCTGCGGCGGCCCTCTGCGAGAAGCTCTCTGCCTCTGCGTCACTGAGGTTTTCTGTCTGCGCGATCTCAAACTCGAAGTCGATGCGGTGACCCTCGCGCAAGATCCAGTGCAGTCGGCTCAGCAGCTGTGCGCGCGAGCGAATGCCCCAGGCCTCCTGCAGGCCAGAACTTGCGTTCTCAAGATTGCGAAAGGCGAGGCGATCCCACGGGTCACCCGAACAGATGCCGAACACGGCCGCGACCGCGAGAGGCCAATGCAGCTCGTTCGGCGTGAACGTCGCCGGATTCTCGCTCCATGCAATGCGGTGGTGCTCCGCATAGTCTTCGGGGCGAGTCCAGGTCTTCACTTGGTTTCGTGAAGCGCCGTTTCTGCCTGACTTGCCAGGTTTGCCCGGCCTTTGCCGGTTGCCGCCACCCGCCGGTTTCGACTTGCGAAGCATCGCCCAAACGATGATCGCGAGCAGGAGCGCGAGGATGGGCCAGAAGATGAATGGTCCGATTCGTTCGCCGAGCGGTTCTTCGGTAATTGCAAGGAGGGGGGTCAATGCGTTCATTGCACCAACCTAACCCACTCGGCGCGCGGGGCGCCCCACTGCCCCCGCACCAGAAGATACGGATTCCGCACGAAAACCCTGGTCGCTCGACCCATTGCCGCATCGGCAAAGGCGCGATACCGGCGCGCATGATCGCCGAATCGATGCCTCGCGCTCATAGGATGAGGGAATGGAAGCACTTCTGGGCGCTGCACGCGAAGACGCCGCGACCGGGTCGCGTCTTGGCGGCAACCCGCCGATGGTGTTCACCGGTGACCCGCTTCTGAACACACACGACTACCTGCTCACCCTCGAGGCCAACACGGCACCATGGCTTGATCGCGACGAGCTCTCCGTATTCGTGCGCCGAGGCTACGGCATAGGCGATCCCGACGACAGCTACCCCGATATTGCAGTCTCTGCGGTGCTCCACGCACCATCACCCCGCTCTGACAGTCACGCGGCGGCCCACCCATTCATGGCTCATCGGATTTTAGGGTGTAG
>DDEV01000117.1 GCA_002336855.1 Leucobacter sp. UBA1945
GAGCCGGTCGGCTCGCTGCCGCGCCCGAGCGTGCTGCAGCGGGCCGTGCTCGATGCCGAGATCGGACAGATCTCGGCCGCCGAGCTCGAGCGCGCGCAGGAAGCAGCGGTTCGCGACACGTTGGATCGCTTCGCCGAGACCGGTTCGCCGCTCGTGAGCGATGGCGAGCAGCGCAGGCAGAGCTTTTCGAGCTATCCGCTCGGCACCGCGCCGCACGACGGCGGGGTGGAGGCCGGGCCGGTGTTTGCGGTGTTCGCGGACGGGCATCACCGGGTGATCCCGAGTCTTGCGCGCGGCCCGTTCCGCTTTCGGGGCTGGGCGGCCGACGATGTGGCGCGATCCCGCAGGTTGACCTCGCGGCCGCTGAAGCAGGCCGTCATCTCGCCATCCATGCTGTCACTCATGGTGCCGGCCGAGGGGCTCGGCGACTATTCGCGGGCGGAGTTTCTTGACGACGTGGTTGCCGGCTGTGCCGAAGACATACGCAGGTGTTTCGCCGCCGGAGCCTCGCGTGTCTCGATCGACTTCACCGAGGGCAGGCTCGCACTGCGCGAAGACCTGCGTGCTCCGTGGGCCGGACCCGAAGCGCTTGGCGGCTTCATCGAGCTGATCAATCGGGTGCTCGCCGAGCTGCCCCACGAACTGCGTGCAGCGGTGGGCGTGCACACCTGCCCAGGCAATGACAATGACTCGGCGCACTCGGCAGACGTTGATTACGCCGAACTGATTCCCGAGCTGTTCCAGATCGAGGCCGGCTACTTTCTGGTGCAGTCCGCGAGCGAAAAGGACCCCGACTCGGTGGCTCGCCTCGTCGGGCGACAACTGCGGCATCTCGCGCGCTCGGGCGAGCGTTCGGCACCTCGCGTACTGCTGGGGGTGACGAATCCGACGAGCCCGAAGCTCGAGACCGCCGAAGAGATTCGTGACCGTCTCGTGCAAGCGGCACGCTTTATTCCGGCGGAGCTGCTCGGTTCGACCGATGACTGCGGGTTCTCGCCCTACCTCATCGACGAGAAGCCGCGCCACGGTTCGCCGGATTTCGCGCGCGACGTGGCATTCGCGAAGATCGCGGCGCGCGTGCGCGGCACCGAGCTCGCGAGTGAAGAGCTTGCCGGTAGACCCACCGGTTCTCAGTCGTATGCGGGATACGGTGCAACAGGAACCGCGGTGGTGCTGCCGTGAACGCGCTGCTGCTCACCGGAACCGCGCCGACGCGCGCCCGTTTCTCATTCGAGGTCTTTCCCGCGAGAAGCGGAGCGGCCGCGCTCGCGCTCGGCAACGCAGTGCAGCACCTCGCCGCGGTGCAGCCCGACTTTATCTCGGTCACCTACGGAGCCAACGGTTCGAACAGAGATGCGTCGCTAGACCTGCTTCGCTACCTGCGCGACCATAGCGATGCGCTGCCGCTCGCGCATCTGACGACAGTCGGTGAGAGCCGTGAGGCGGTGAAGGCGGCGATACACGGCGTGATCGACTCGGGCGTGCACGACTTTCTTGCGCTGCGCGGTGACCCGCCGAGAGGATTCGGCGAAGATGACGAACTCGTCGCTGGATCGCTGAGTTCGCTCGAGCTCGTGCGCCTCATTGCCGAGGTGCGTGCAGAGCGACCCGCGTTCACGAGCGTCGGCAGAACCGCGGTTGCTGCCTACCCGAACGGGCATCCGCTTTCGCGCTCACGCGAGGCAGACATCGACTGGCTGGTGGCGAAGCAGGAGGCCGGCGCCCAGTTTGCGATCACGCAGTTGTTCTTTCGCGCCGAAGAGTATCTGGGATTCGTGGCTGAGGCGCGATCCCGCGGCCTCACAATGCCGGTGCTGCCGGGGCTCATGCCGGTGTCGACGAGCGCCCAGCTGCGCAAGGTCGCTTCGCTCGCGGGCCGGCCCGCACCCGTCGAACTCGTGCGCGAGATGGACGATTCGGGTGGCTATGCGCCCGAACTCGGGGTTGAGCACGTGGTAGAGCTGTGCCGCGACCTGCTTGCCGGGGGAGCGCCGTCGATCCACCTTTACACCTTCAACCGGCACGAACAGGTGCTCGCGGTGCTGCGTGAGCTCGAGCTGCTGGAGACGGCGGCCGCGTAGCAGAGCCCGGCAGGGAAGCTCTGGCTGGCGTTAGACTGAGCGGAAGACCGCCACGACCTTGCCGAGCACCTCTGCGTGGTCGCCGAGAATGGGTTCGAACGCGCTGTTGCGCGGCAGCAGCCAGGTATGGCCGTCGCGTCGGCGAAACACCTTGACCGTCGCCTCACCGTCGAGCATGGCCGCGACGATATCGCCGTTCTCGGCGTCGCGCTGCTGACGCACCACAACGAAGTCGCCGTCGCAGATCGCGGCGTCGATCATCGACTCGCCGTACACCTTCAGCATGAAGAGCTGGCCGTCTCCAACGAGCTGACGGGGGAGCGGAACCAGTTCTTCGACCTGCTGCTCTGCGGTGATCGGCACGCCGGCGGCGATGCGACCCACGAGCGGCACGTATGCGGTCTCCTCTGGTTGCACCGTCGGCGAATCTGCGATCGCTTGCGCAGTGCTCGCGAGTTCGGTGAGCACCTCGAGTGCACGCGGGCGGTTCGGGTCGCGGCGAATATGCCCGGCAAGCTCGAGTCGACTGAGCTGGTGGGTGACGCTCGAGAGCGACGACAGCCCGACGGCATCGCCGATCTCACGCATGCTCGGCGGGTAGCCGCGGCTTTCGACCGAGCGCGAAATGTATTCGAGGATCGCCTGCTGTTTCTCGGTCAGCGGCTTGGCTGCACGGCCGCGGGATTCTGCAGTCATCGTCTCTTCTTTCGCTCTCGGATCGTGAACTTCTGTGTGACCGATCCGTGAATGTCGGTGGTCTCTGATTCACTCCTCGTAATCGAAACAGTAGCCCCTGTATTCGAAGAGAAGCAAAGATTTGTTCGAGTGTCGCGCGAAAATATTCGAGCAGATCTTCGAATTCTGGGTTGCGTTATCGAAACATCGAAAGTATATTCGAAACAGATATTCGAGTCGCGAAGCGATTCGGGCATCTCGACGCAAGGAGCAATCATCATGAGCGCATCGATCACCACCATTTCTACCCCGCTGACGGTTTCGCACTCGCGAACAGAAGTTTCGGCAGAGATGTTGCCGGTAGCCTCTGGTGCGCCCGCTCGGCTGAGACTCACTCGCCGCGGTCGTGCGGTGTTCGGCACCCTCGCCACGCTGCTCGTCATCGGCGTGCTTGCGGTAGTCGCAACATTCAGCGGTGCACAGGCTGTGGCTTCCGCGGAGTCGAGCGGAGCCGAGTTTGGTTACGTCGTGATGCAGCCGGGTGACTCGCTGTGGCAGGTCGCAAGCAACATCGACCCGAACACCGACCCTCGAGACCTGGTCGCCGAGATTGTGCGACTGAACCAGCTCGACGGTTCGGGCGTGCTCGCGGGTCAGCCTATTGCGGTTCCGCTGCGTTATGCAGACGCGCCGGGTGTAGTGACTGCTTCCGACCTTGGCCTGTAGGGGAGGGGCAGCGTGGGCCTGAGCGGCCTTACGCGATCACTACACTGGAAGGGTGACCAGCCTCAGCGACCTGCCCCTGCGTTCAAACCTCGTCGGCAAGGAGCCGTACGGCGCTCCGCAAGACCCGGTTCCCGTCAGCCTGAACGTGAACGAGAATACGCATCCTCTGCCTGGCGCAGTAGTGGCAGACATCGTCGCATCTCTCGCGGAGGCGGTGCGGGGCGTGAACAGATACCCGGATCGCGAGTTTCTCGGCCTGCGTGAAGACCTTGCCCGATACCTCGGGCACGACCTCACTCCAGAGCAGCTCTGGGCGGCAAACGGATCGAACGAGGTGCTGCAGCAAGTGCTGCAGGCATTCGGCGGGCCGGGGCGCAGTCTGCTGAGCTTCACCCCCACGTACTCCATGTACCCGTTGCTCGCAGACGGTACCGATACCGGGTGGGTGGCGGTCCCGCGCCCCGACGGGTATGCGCTGACGCCAGAGCTCGTGCGGGCGGCGATTCTTGAGCACCGCCCCAGCATCGTGATCCTGTGCGGGCCGAACAACCCTACGGGCACATCGCTCGACCTCGACGTCGTGACCGCCGCCTACGACGCTTTTGACGGCATGCTGATCGTGGACGAGGCCTACCACGAGTTCGACGACGCGCACCCGAGCGCGCTTGAGCTGCTGCCGGGCCGACCACGTCTCATGGTGTCGCGCACGATGAGCAAGGCGTTCGCATTCGCCGGTGTGCGACTGGGCTATCTTGCGGCAGATTCCGCCGTGATCGACGCGCTGCGGCTCGTGCGCTTGCCGTATCACCTCTCGGCGCTCACGCAGGCGGCGGCCTCGGCTGCGCTGCGGCACTCGGCTGAGATGCTGCGCGCCGTCGACGACATTCGAGAGCAGCGCGATCGCCTCGGGGGCGAACTCGAGAAGATGGGCTATCTCGTGCACCCGTCGGGTTCGAACTTCTTGCTCGTCGGTGGGTTCGCCGACCCCGAGGCGACATTCTCGACGCTGCGGGCACAGGGCATTCTGATCCGTAACCTCAGCATTGAGGGACACTTGCGTCTGACCGCCGGCACCGAAGCAGAGACGACGCAGCTGATCGACGCCATTCGGGCGCTCGGGCCGGGCGGCGCCCGCTAGCGGCTAGCCTGCGCCGCCGTCACACTCTGAAGCGCGACCTGCGCGAAAGGCTAGGATTGAACACATGTCTCACGCTCCCCGCACCGCGTCGCTCGAACGAGCCACGAGCGAGTCTCAGATCACTGTCAGCGTTAACCTCGATGGCGCAGGCGAAGCCGACGTCTCGACCGGTGTGCCGTTCTTCGACCACATGCTCACCGCGTTCGCACGGCACTCGCTGACCGACCTCACAGTGCGGGCGACCGGCGACGTGCACATTGATGTACACCACACCGTCGAAGACACCGGGATTCTGCTCGGCGCGGCCCTGCTCGAGGCGCTTGGCGACAAGAGCGGTATCAGCCGCTACGGCGACGCGCTCGTCCCACTTGACGAGGCGCTGGCCCAGGCCGTTGTCGACATTTCTGGTCGGCCCTACCTCGTGCATGGCGGCGAGCCCGCGGGGTTCGAGTTTCACCTCATCGGCGGCCACTTCACCGGCAGCATGGTGCGGCACTTCTTCGAAGCACTCACGCTGAACGCCCGGCTCACTGTGCACCTAAAGCTCATCGAGGGCCGCGACCCTCACCACATCGCCGAGGCCGAGTTCAAGGCGTTCGCGCGCGCGTTCCGCGAGGCGAAAGCGCTCGACTCGCTCGTGGTTGGCGTACCGAGCACCAAGGGAAAGCTGTGAGCGCAAGCGACAGCACGCCTCGCAAGCTCGCCGCCGACGGCACCGATGGCACGTCTCCTCGCAAGCTCGTCGCCGTGCTTGACTACGGGTCTGGCAATGTGCACTCGGTGGTCAAAGCGCTCGAGGCCGCTGGCGCCGAGGTCGTGCTCACCAAGGATCACCAGACCGTCATGCAGGCCGACGGCCTGCTGGTGCCGGGCGTCGGGGCCTTCGACGCCGTGATGCGGCAGCTGAAGGCCGTGCGCGGTGACGAGCTGATCGATCGCCGCCTCGCCGGCGGCCGCC
>DDEV01000024.1 GCA_002336855.1 Leucobacter sp. UBA1945
TGGAGCCGTGCGTGATGTGCGCGGGGGTGATTCTTGCGGCGCGGGTGCCGCGGGTCGTGTTCGGCGCCTGGGACGACAAGGCCGGGGCCGCCGGCAGCGTCTACGACCTGCTGCGCGACGGGCGGCTGCCGCACGCGGTGCCCGAGGTGGTCGGGGGAGTGCGCGCCGACGAGTGCGCTGCGCTGCTTGAGCGCTTCTTCAGGGCGCGCCGCTAGTTCTGCCCGCATCAGAAATCAAGGAGATCGCACGAAATCAAGGATGGATTTCGGCAGATCGTCCTTGATTTCCGTTGATCTCCGATTTTTGCGGTGTCGCGAGGCCGCCGAGATCGCGATTCGGCTCACTCGGCACGGGTCGGAAGATACCTACTTAATCAAGCCCAAGCATCACGATGGCGCTCGTGGTGGGCGGGGTGACATCGGGGTCGATCCAGACGTCTGGCTCGATATAGACAATCTTCGCCTCGGGAACCGCCTTCTGCACGCGGCGCTTCGCCTGCGCGAGGATCACCGAGACCTCTTTCATGGTGAGCTCGGCCTCGATGTCGACCTTTGCGCCCACGACGAGATCGCTGCCCGCGGTGGCGACCTGCAGCCCGATCACGCGGCGAATGCTTGCACCCTCAAGCAGGCTCGCCTCGATCTTTGCTACGTCTTCGCTGCTCGCGGTCATTCCGATCCCCCTTGAAAATCTGGCCGTTGGACTACCTCCATCCTAGACTTGGTGCCCATGAGCGAAGCGTATGAATCACAGCCACTGCCCAGCGTTGCGATGCTCGGCGTCGGATCGATGGGCGGGGCGATTCTCGCGGGTCTGCGTGCGCCGGGCGTCTCGGTCGAGGGGCCGATTGTCGTGACGACGCGGTCTGCGGCGAGCGCAGAGGCCTACGCGGGCGCTTCAGACGTGGTCGCGCACGCGGCCGAGACCGATCCGGAGGCGAACCGCAAAGCGGTGCACGGCGCGCGGGTGGTCATTCTGGCGGTGAAGCCCTGGATGATCCACGACGTGCTCACCGAGATTTCGGCCGACCTCGCGCCGGGCACTATCCTCGTGAGCGTCGCCGCGGGCGTCACCACCGAGAGCATGGAGAAGCTCGTGCCCGCCGACGTGGCGGTGGTGCGGGCGATGCCCAACACCCCCTCGACCGTCGGGCTCGGGGTCACCGGCGTCGCGGGCGGCACGTCTGCTGGCGACGAGACGGTCGAGTTGGTGCGCCGCATCTTCGAGACCGTTGGCGAGGCGATCGTGGTGCGCGAGGATCAGATCAACGCCGTCGCGGCGGTGTCGGGCTCGGGACCGGCGTATCTGTTTCTCTACGTCGAAGAGATGACGGCGGCGGCTCGCAGGCTCGGTTTCGACGAGGATCAGGCCCGGCTGCTTGCGCAGCAGACCGTGATCGGCTCTGCAGAGTTGCTGCGACAGAGCGGCGAAGACCCGACTGAACTGCGTCGCAAGGTGACGAGCCCGAAGGGCACCACAGAGCAGGCGATCCTCGTCATGCAAGAAGCAAACCTTGGTGACATCTACGACCGCGCGCTCGCCGCCAACGTGCGCCGCTCAGAGGAGCTTGCGGCGGAGGGGTGAGTGAGGCCTACTGAGGCCAGTCGACGTCGCGCGCGAACTCGATGAGGGCGCGCGTTCGCGCGGGGAGCAGCCGCTCAGCCGCCCAGATCATGTCGACCGCAACCGGGCGAACGGCGGGGGTGATCGTCTTCGCGACGAGTTGCAGGCCCTCGTAGCTGCCCGGGTTGGCGACGCGCGAGACCAGAATGCCGTAGCCGAGCCCTCGCGCGACCAGCGTGCGCACCACCTCGTAGCTCGCGGTTCTGTGCCGAATCTTCGGCCGCAGCCCCTGCGCCGCAAACACCGAGAGCGTGTGCTCGCTCGAGGGCTGCGCGTCGAGCAGAATGAGGTCTTCGTCGATGAGCTCGCGAAGCTCGAGTGACTCGCGATTCGCCAGGGGGTGCTCGGCCGCAAGCAGCACATGCGCCTGCAGTTCGTAGAGTCGCGAGCGCTCGGTGTCGGCGGGCACCAGCATGTCGTAGACGAACGCGACGTCGATGCGCCCCGAGCGCAGCTCGTTCGCGAGCTGGTCTTGTGTGGCCTCGCGAATCGAGAGCTCGACCTCGGGATGCAGGGCCGCGAAGTCTTGCAGCAGGGACGGCAGAATCGTCGGTGCGAGCGTGGGGTAGCAGCCGATCACGACGGGCCCCGAGAGCTGGCCAGCGCCGCCGATCGAGCGCTGCAGCTCTTCTGCCTCGGCTAGCACGCGCCGGGCGTGCGCGAGAAGCTGCTGCCCGGCCGGCGTGAGCGTGAGCCCGTGCGCTCGCCGCCGCACGCAGAGGCGCTCGCGCATCGCGGTCTCGAGTTCGGTAATCGCGTCAGACATCGCTGACGCAGACACGTGCAGCAGCTCGGCCGCACCGGCGATGGTGCCCTCGTTCGCCGCCGCGACGAAGTAGGCGAGTTGGCGCAGGGTAAACGCGGGCAGCGTGGGTTCGCGAGGCTCAGACATTGCCGAGGATCCTCGGGCCGTCGAGCTCGGTGCCCTCGGTGTAGGGGCCCGAGAAGAAGAGATCGGCCCCGTCTGCGGTGAGGCGCGTGCCGTGAGCCGAGGGTGCGGCCTCGCCCAGATCGAGGCGGTCGATCGTGGCGAAGGCGATCCTCGCACCTGGTTCGTACTGATCGGCGATGGTGAGCGACCACGCATCGTTCGGCTTGCCCGCGGGAACGAGCCACGGCTCGGCGACTACCAGCCGCAGCATGCCGCCATGCCCGGTGAGCGTGACCGACCCCGCGAAGCGCAGCGTGCCGTCGGCCTGCGGCGGTGCGGCCGCGGGAAACCGAAACCCACCCTCGGCCTCGGTCGCGGTCTCGCTGGCGATGATCGCGCCGTCGGCCATACCCGCGATGTAGCGCACGAGCGACTGCTTGATGCCCCACTCGAGGGCGAGCACTGGCGCCGCCGATCCAGCTTGATTCTTCATGCACGCATTGTCGCATGAAACCGAATAACTAATGCAAATAAATCCGCTTTTCTTTGGGTAATGCCCGGCGCATACTCGAAGCAGTACCGCTGAATCCAATGGAGTGAGGTGTGCGATGACGCGCAAAGACGCCCCGGTCGCCGACTGGGTCACGATTCCTGACCTGTACCGCGATCCATTTCCGATCTACGATCGGCTGCGCGCTGAGGGCGGAGTGCACTGGGTGCCCGCGGTGAACCGTTACCTCGTCACCTCGTACGACGCGGTGCACGAAACCGAGCTTGACCAGCAGACCTTCTCGGCAAACGAGCAGGGGTCGCTGCAGATTCGGGCGATGGGGCACTCGATGCTGCGCCGCGATGATCCCGAGCACTACATCGAGCGCAAGGCCTGGCAGCCGGCGCTGCGACCCGGTGTGGTGAAACGGGTCTGGACCGACATCTTTCGGCAAAACGCAGAGCGCTATCTCGCAGAGCTCGCCGAGAAGGGCCCCGGCGCCGACCTCGTCTGGAACTTCGCCGCCCCGTACGCGGCAGAGAATCTGCGCCAGATCTGCGGGCTCTATAACGTGCAGCAAGAAGACATGCAGCGGTGGTCGCAGACGATGATCGACGCCACGGGCAACTACGCCGACGACCCAGAGGTGTGGCGCCTCGGCGAGCAGTCGTACAACGAGGTCGACACGGCGCTCGACGAGATGCTCGCCTGGCACGCGAAGCACCCCGACCACTCGCTGATCTCGCAGCTGCTGCGCATTGCTGATTATGAGATGCCGGTCGAGCGCATTCGCGCGAACCTGAAGATGACGATTGGCGGTGGCCTCAACGAGCCCCGAGACGCGCTGGGCGTCGCGGCCCTCGCGCTGCTGCAACACCCTGACCAGCTTGCCGCCGCGCGCGCAGACGCGTCGCTGTGGCACACCGTGTTCGACGAGACAATTCGCTGGGTTGCGCCGATCGGCATGTACTCGCGGCAGACGACGCGCGAGGTCGTGCTCGGAGAGGTGACGCTGCCGGCCGGCGCGCGGCTCGGCATCTGCATTCTCTCGGCCAACCGCGACACCGCCGTCTGGAACGACCCGGCCGAGTTCGATATTCGGCGCGAGCAGAAGCCGCACCTGGCGTTCGGCAAGGGCGTGCACGTGTGTCTTGGGGCGTGGGTCGCGCGCGCGGAGATCGCCGACGTGGCGCTTCCGCTGCTCTTCGACCGCCTCGAGGGGTTGCGTTTCGTCGACGGCGACCCCGCCGAGATGGGCGGGTGGGTGTTTCGCGGCATGACGAAGATGCCGGTGGCGTGGGATCGCGTGCTCGCGGGCGGGAGCGGTGGCTCTGGCGGTGTCGGTGGCACCGGCGTTGCGGGTGGCGCTGGGGTTGCGGCAGGTTCTGGCGCTGACGCTGCTGCTCTCACTCCCGCTGTGCAGGTGCCCTCGCCCCGCATCGCAATCGTCGGTTCAGGCCCGTCGGGATGCTTTACCGCGCAGGCCCTGCGAAAGGTCTTTCCTGCGGCTCCCGTCGATGTGATCGATCGGCTCGCCACCCCGTACGGCCTTGTGCGCTACGGGGTGGCCGCGGATCACCAGGGCACGAAGGCAGTCGCCAGGCAGTTCGATCGCCTGTTCACTGAGGAGGGCGTCGAATTTCGGGGCAACCTGCGCCTCGGCGCCGACGTGTCGCTCGAGGCGTTGCGCGCAGCATACGACGTGGTGGTGCTGGCGACCGGCATGCACAGCGACGCGCAGCTCTCGGTACCGGGGGCTGCGCTTGCCCGCGGCGCGGGTGCGGTGACGCGCCTGCTGAACGGCCACCCCGATGAGCCCGACGCTGCGCCGCTCGGCGAGCGCGTCGTCGTGATCGGGCACGGCAACGTCGCGATCGACATCGCGCGACTGCTCGCGCGTGACGCAGAGGGTCTCGATGGTTCAGATATCGACGACAGCGTGCATGGTCGGCTCGCCGGCCGGGTGCGAACGATTCACCTCGTGGGCCGAAGCCTGCCCGCCTCGGCCAAGTTCGATCCCGTCATGGTGCGCGAGCTGGCTGGCCTGCCTGGTGTGCAACACGTGGTGCACGGCGCGGGCGAGCTGCCAGATGACGGCCGCGACGCGCGCATCGACGCCGTGCGGGCGCTCGTGAGCGGCTCTGATGCGAGCGACGAAACTGCTCGCGTGCGCATCGAATGGTGGTTCGGACTCACGCCGACCGCGATTGAGGGCGGTAACGATACTGGAGCCGGAGGTGACGGTGCTGACCGCCAGGGCGATCGCGATGGTCGCGGCGCGGTCACCGCGGTCACGTTCACCGATGCCGAGGGCGAGCCGGTGCGCATCGACGCCGACGACGTGATCACGGCCGTCGGGTTCGCGCAGAACGCCGACAGCCCCGTCGGGGCCGCAGCGCACCCCGACGGCCGTGTCGAGGCCGGGCTCTACGTGGCTGGTTGGCTGCGGCGGGGTCCGCGTGGCACGATTCCAGACCAGCGCGCCGATGCGCGAGGCCTCGCCCAACTGATCGCCGATGACGTGAGGTCGGGTGTCGCCAGGGTCGACAACGCCGCAGACACACCCACAACCGCAGCCACACCCGGCCCCGGCCAGGCTATCGGCCAACTCGTCACCCACGCGGCGATCGTCGACTTCGACGGCTGGCGCCGCATCGACCTTCGTGAGCGGCTTGCCGCTGCACCAGGCCGCGAGCGCGTGAAGCTGCGCTCGCACGCCGAGATGCTCGAGGTCGCCTCAGATCTGACACTCGAGTTGCCCGCGATCGCCACGGGTGCTGCGCTCGCCGCGACCGTGCCGGTGACGATCCTTTTCGGTACTGAATCGGGGGGTGCCGAGCTCGTTGCCGACGAACT
Source organism: Leucobacter sp. UBA1945 (assembly GCA_002336855.1). Classification (GTDB taxonomy): domain Bacteria; phylum Actinomycetota; class Actinomycetes; order Actinomycetales; family Microbacteriaceae; genus Leucobacter. The sequence continues at coordinate 5,841 of DDEV01000024.1, forward strand.
GCATCGGCTGCTCGATGCGGGCACCGCTGCTGGCGGTGCCGTCGACGTCGAGGTGCGCGACCTGACTGAGACCGAGCCAGACGACCTCACACCCGGACGCCTGCATCTGATCGTCTGTTCGACCTATGGCGATGGCGAAGTGCCGACCTCGGCGCGACCGTTCTATGAGGCCCTGCGCGCCTCAGGGCCGCGGCTCGACGGCGTGCGCTACGCGATGTTCGGCATGGGTGACCGCAGCTACGAGAAAACGTATTCGCGCGGCAGTGAGCTGATCGACGAGGCGCTCGCCGCGCGCGGGGCCTCGCGTGTCGGGGAGTATGGGCGACACGACGCCGGTGGGCCGATCTCAGCGGCCGAGGCAGCGGCTGACTGGGTGTCAGGCGTGCTCGCCGAGGTAACCGCGGCGACGGTTGCCTAGCCGATTGCGGCGAAGCGCTCCACGTCTTCGGCCGCCCCCGACACGATGATCAGGTCGTGCGGAGACACCACGGTCTGCTGCGTCGCGTGCGTGAACGGCTGCCCGGGGGTCTTCACGCCGACCACGGTCACGCGGTAGCGCGTGCGCACCCCGCTCGTCTCGAGCGAGAGGCCGCGAATCGATCGGGGCGGGTACATTTTTGCAATCACGTAGTTGTCGTCGAACTGAATGAAGTCAAGCATCGAGCCCGAGAGCAAGTGTGCGACGCGCTCGCCCGCCTCACGCTCGGGGTAGATAACGTGGTTCACTCCGATGCGCTCGAGAATCTTGCCGTGCGACTGCGAGATCGCCTTCGCCCAGATCTGCGGAATGCCGAGGTCGACGAGGTTTGCGGCGATCAGCACGCTAGCCTCGATCGAGGCGCCGGTCGCGACGACGGCGATCTGAAACTGGTCGGCACCGATCTGGCGCAGCGCCTCCATCGAGCGGGCGTCAGCCTGCACCGCGTGCGTGACCCGGTCGGCCCACTTCTGCACGAGCTGCATGTCGGTGTCGACTACGAGCACCTCGCGGTCTTGCCGATCGAGCTGGCCAGCGGTTGCGGCGCCGAAGCGACCGAGACCGATGACGAGCACGGGGGCGTCACTACGAATATCAACCAACGATCGGCCTTTCCTCGGGCAGGGTGAACATGCGCCTGCGACTGGTGGCCGCGATCGCCGCAGCCAGGGTGACGGTTCCGACGCGACCCGCCCACATTGTTGCGGCGAGCACGTACTTTCCGGCGTCGGGCAGGGTCTCTGAGAGCCCGGTCGAGAGCCCACAGGTGCCAAACGCCGAGATGACTTCGAAGAGCACCACGTCGAGTGGCAGCTTCGTGAGGTGCAAAATGGTCACGGTCGCAGCCGCGACGATGGTGGCGCCCCAGATCACGATCGACACCGCGAGCCTGATGACCTCGTTCGGAATGCTGCGCTCGAACACCTGCACGTTCTGATAACCGCGCGCCTCAGCATAGGCGGCGAGAAACAGCACCGCGATCGTGGTCACCTTGATGCCACCGGCTGTCGAGGCCGAGCCGCCGCCGACGAACATGAGCATGTCCATGACGAGCATGGTCGAGCCGTTCATCTCGTTCGGGTCGATGACGCCGAGCCCGCCCGAGCGGGTCATTACCGACATATACCCCGACTGCATCAGGGTTTGCCAGAAGTTCTGGTGGCCGAACGTGCCAGGGTTGTCGGCTTCAAGTGCGCCGATGGCGATCCATCCGAGAATCACGAACGCGATGGTCGTGGTGAGCGTGAGCTTCGCGTGCAGACCCAGGCGCTTGTGCGTCTGCCAGCCGCGACCGACGACGAAACGGTAGAGCGCGAAGATCACCGGAAACCCGATGCTGCCAAGAAACACTCCGAGCGCGAGCACCCCGAGCAGGTAGGTGTCGGTCGCGTAGGGCTGCAGGCCCTCTGGCATGGGCACGAAGCCGGTATTGGTGAATGCCGACGCCGCGAGATAGAAGCCGTACCAGATCGCCTCGCCGATGCCGTACCCCGCCGCCACCAGGCGCGGCGTGATGAGCATGGTGAGCACCGCTTCGATGACCAGCAGACTGATCGCGACGGCGGCGAGTAGCCCGCCCATCTCGCCGAGGCCGACAGCCTGGCTCTCGCTCGATCCTTTCGAGGTGCGTGCGGGGTTCGTGTCGCTCGCTGCCAGCAGGCGCTGACGCAGCCCGAGGCGCCGGGTGACGGTGACGCCGAGAATGCTCGCGAGGGTGAGCACACCGATGCCGCCGATCTGCAGGCCGGTGAGAATGACGAGATCGCCGAAGAGCGACCAGTGCTCGGCCATGTTTACGGTGCTGAGACCGGTCACGCAGATGGCCGAAACCGCGGTGAAGAGCGAGTCGGCGAGCGGCGTCATGGTGCCGCTTCGGGTTGCGATGGGCAGCGAGAGCAGCGCGGTCCACACGAGGATCAGCCCAGTGAAGACGAGCAGCGCGAAGCGTGCGGGCGACGACTGAATCAGCGAGTGCAGCCAGGTTTTCTGCGACCTTGAAGCCGTAGCGCGCCGTGCCGCGGGCCGTGCCTTCACTGTTTCTTCTCTCTCTGGGTGGGAGTTCGATCGAAGCCGTGAGCGAAGGATGGTGCCTCGCTCATAGAGTGTCATGCTACTCCTCGCGCGACGCGCATGTGGCAGCCTTGCGGTATCTGGGGCGACTTTCGGCCACGCTGCCCGGTTTGCTGGACTAACCTTAGGGGTATGCCAGATATCTTCGGGGTGATCTCAGACGCCACTCGACGCGACATTTTGCAGGTGCTTCTCGAGCGCCATAAGCAGGATGCCGAGATTAGCGTCTCCGAGATCGTCGCGCAGCTTGAGCTGAGCCAGCCGACGGTGTCGAAGCACCTCAAGGTGCTGCGCGAGGCCGAACTCGTCACTGTGCGCGAAGAGGGGCAGCACCGCTACTACACACTCGACCCCGAACCGCTCGAGATGGTCGAAGACTATGTGATCCCTTTTCTCTCTGTCGGGTTCGACACCGAGGTGACCGTCGAATACCGCTCGGCGAACGGCGAGCTGCTGCCCGACCCCGAGGCGCCCCTCGGCGACGACGAGGTGCTGCCCGAAGAGCTCGCGAGCGCGGCCGAGAACATCGGTCGCGCCATGGCAAACGCCGAGCACCGGGTGAAAGAACTTGTCGCGCGTTTTCGCTTGCGCGCATAACGTTGTAAGATTGGTGTTTTGTGGGCCACACACCGCGCGGCCCTGAGATTTTGTGAGGTAACCGTGGGTTCAGTCATTAAGAAGCGCCGTAAGCGTATGTCGAAGAAGAAGCACCGCAAGCTGCTTCGTAAGACGCGTCACCAGCGCCGTAACAAGAAGTAATTCGTTTCGGCGAATTGCGAAAGCGTCGTGCCCGATCGGGTGCGGCGCTTCTTTGCGCGCTCAGGCTGCTGTCGGAGTCAGTAGGTGCAGGCGCTCACCGACCGTGTTGAAGATGCTGATCACCTCGCACGGGCGCGCTCCAGAGGCGAACATTCTGTGGGGAGTCGCTGTGTCGAACTCGGCGGCCTCGCCGCGTTCGAGCGTGAGCTCTTGCTCGCCGAGCGTGAGCCTGAGTTTGCCTGAGAGCACATAGAGCCATTCGTGCCCGTCGTGGCTCTGCGCTTCGCGAGTGGGAGCTTCGGGGTGGTACGTGATCTTGAAAGCGCGCACCTCCGAGGCCTCGCGGGTGAGGGGTGCGATGGTCATTCCGTCTCGCGTAATCGTCGTGCGACGCACACGAGGATCGGCCGCGGGTGAGGCGAGCAGGTCGTCGATGCGCACGCCGAGCTGCCGAGTGAGCGGCAGCAGCAGCTCCAGGCTGGCTTGGCGCTTGCCCGACTCGAGGCGCGAGAGCGTGCTCACCGACATGCCGGCGCGACCTGCGAGCTCGTCGAGGGTCCAGCCGCGGTCTTGCCTGGCGGCGCGAAGGCGCGGCCCAAGCTGCTTGAGTTCTTGCACGTGAGTGCCGATCCTTTTCTCTGAAGTTCGATTGAAGTATTGCCGATTCGGCAAATCTGCTTGCTAGTATCGCACGTTGTCGTGACACTGGGCAGATGACAACACAGAACTGGGACGCGATCATCATCGGCGGCAGCGCGGCGGGCCTCAGCGCCGCACAAGCTCTCGGGCGTTCGCTGCGCCGCACCCTCGTCATTGACTCTGGTCAGCCGCGCAACCGGTTTGCCCCGCAGATGCACAACGTGCTGGGGCACGATGGCAGGTCTCCCGCCGATCTGACGACGCTCGGACGAGCAGAAGCCGTGCGCTACGGCGTCGAATCTCGCGAGGGGGTCGTGGCTTCGGTGCGCGATGCTGGGGCCACCGTCGAACTCGCGCTCGAGAGTGGCGAGGCGCTACGTGCTCGCGGCATCGTGCTTGCGACGGGCATCAGCGACGAGCTGCCCGAGATTGAGGGTCTTGTCGCTCACTGGGGCACCCGCGTGGCGCACTGCCCCTACTGCCATGGTTGGGAGCTTCGCGGCGAACGCATTGGCGTCATCGCCACGTCTCCGATGAGCCTGCACCAGTTGCAGCTGGTGCGGCAACTGAGCGATCGCGTCGTCGCCTTCACGAACGGACTCGGTGCGCTCGATCGCGAGACGGAGCGCCGGCTGCGGGCGCGGGGCATCGAGTTGGTGCCGCAGGCGGTTGCGAGCGTGCTGAGCGACGAGGCGAACGGTGGTCGCCTCACCGGGGTGCGCACCGTCGACGGGCGAGAGGTGGCCCTCGATGCGATCTTTACGGCTGCCACGCCGCGGCCGCGTGTCGAGGCGGTCGCTAGCCTTGCGCTGACACCCGCCGCCGGGCCCTGGGGCGAGGTGATTGAGGTTGACCCGGCCGGGCGCACATGCCACGCGCGCGTGTGGGCCGCGGGCAACGTGGTTGCTCCCGCCGCGGCGGTGCCACAGGCGATGGCCGCGGGCGCAACGGCGGGTGCTGCGCTGAACTACGCTCTCGTCGAAGAAGACTTCGACCTGGCAGTGGCAAAGAATGGGGGAGCGCATGGCAGTGAATGAGGCACACGAGGATCCCTCGGCCTTCTGGGAGCAGCGCTATGCAGGGGCCGAGTCGATCTGGTCGGGTCGCGTGAACGAGACCCTCGCGGCGTTGGTCGGTGAACTCGCTCCGGGCCGCTCGCTTGACCTTGGCAGTGGCGAGGGCGGCGACGTGCTCTGGCTCGCCGAGCGAGGCTGGCGGGCGACCGGAATCGATCTTTCGGTGACGGCGACTGCTCGCGCGCGGGCGCGCGCCGAAGAGCTCGGGCTGTCGGCCGAGTTCACCGTCGCCGACCTTGCGCTCTGGGTTGAGGCGGGTGCAGAGAACGATCGAAGCGCCGAGTCGTTCGATCTGATCACCGCGAGCTTTCTGCAGTCGCCGGTCGAACTGCCGCGCGAACGCATTCTGCGGGCAGCGCTCTCGTGGCTTGCGCCCGGCGGGCGGCTCGTGCTGGTGTCGCACGCCGCCCCGCCTCCTTGGGCGCGCCACGATCAGGCGGCTCATGGCGCGCACG
>DDEV01000084.1 GCA_002336855.1 Leucobacter sp. UBA1945
GCATCACCATCAAGTCCCAGGCGGTCCGGATGCCGTGGGCGTCCGACGCCGCGAGCGGAGCGAGCCTGGCCTCGGACCACAAGGACGGGCGAGCGCAGCGAGCACCTGGCTCTGCGGGGGGCTCACGGAGGGCGGAGCCCCCTGTGGGTGGGCGAGAGCCCACCGTGTACTGCCTGAACATGATCGACACCCCCGGCCACGTCGACTTCACCTATGAGGTGAGCCGCTCCCTGGCCGCCTGCGAGGGTGCCATCCTGCTGGTCGACGCCGCGCAGGGGATCGAGGCGCAGACCCTGGCCAACCTCTACCTGGCCATGGAGAACGACCTGGAGATCATCCCGGTCCTGAACAAGATCGACCTGCCGGCGGCGCAGCCGGAGAAGTACGCCGAGGAGCTGGCCGGCCTGATCGGCTGCGAGGTCGGCGACGTGCTGCACGTCTCCGGCAAGACCGGACAGGGTGTCCCCGAGCTGCTGGACCGGATCGTGGCGCGGATCCCGCACCCCGAGGGCGACCCGCACTCACCGGCCCGGGCGATGATCTTCGACTCGGTCTACGACACCTACCGCGGCGTCGTCACCTACGTGCGGGTCGTGGACGGCAACCTCAACCCCCGCGAACGCATCCTCATGATGAGCACCGGGGCCACCCACGAGCTGCTGGAGATCGGGGTGTCCAGCCCGGAGCCGGAGCCGTGCAACGGGCTCGGCGTCGGCGAGGTCGGCTACCTCATCACCGGCGTGAAAGACGTGCGTCAGTCGAAGGTCGGCGACACCGTCACGACGAAGCTGAAGCCGGCCGAAGAAGCGCTGCCCGGCTACACCGACCCGAAGCCCATGGTGTTCTCGGGCCTGTACCCGATTGACGGCAGCGACTACCCGGTGCTGCGCGAGGCCCTCGACAAGCTCAAGCTCTCTGACGCCGCGCTGCAGTACGAGCCCGAGACCTCGGTCGCGCTCGGCTTCGGTTTTCGCTGCGGCTTTCTCGGCCTCTTGCACCTCGAGATCATCAGCGAGCGCCTGCGCCGCGAGTTCGATCTCGACCTCATCGCCACGGCTCCGAGCGTGGTCTACCAGGTCACGCGAGAAGACGGCGCCGATGTGACGGTGACAAACCCGAGCGAGTACCCAGACGGCAAGATCGGCAGTGTGCGCGAGCCCATGGTGCGCGTCGCGATCCTCGCCCCCAAAGACTACGTCGGCACCATCATGGAGCTCTGCCAGTCGAGGCGCGGCAGCCTGATGGGCATGGAGTACCTCGGCGAGCGCGTCGAGCTGCGCTATGCGATGCCGCTTGGCGAAATCGTCTTCGACTTCTTCGACCACCTGAAGAGCCGCACGCAGGGCTACGCGAGCCTGGACTACGAGCCGATGGGCGAGCAAGAAGCAGATCTCGTGAAGGTCGACATTCTGCTGCAGGGCGACAAGGTCGACGCATTCAGCGCGATCGTGCACCGAGACAGCGCGTACCACTACGGCACGATGATGACCGAGCGACTGCGCAAGCTGATCCCGCGCCAACAGTTCGAGGTGCCGATTCAGGCGGCGATCGGTGCGCGAGTCATCGCGCGCGAAACTATTCGCGCGATTCGCAAAGACGTGCTTGCCAAGTGCTACGGTGGCGATATCAGCCGTAAGCGCAAACTGCTTGAAAAGCAGAAAGAGGGCAAGAAGCGCATGAAGATGGTCGGTCGAGTCGAGGTGCCGCAAGAGGCATTCATCGCTGCTCTCTCGGGAGATGTCGAGGGCAAGGAGCAGAAGAAGTGAGCGAGGCGGCCGAGCCCGCACGCCGTGAGACGTTCGTTGATCACGCGGCCGTCTATGCCGCCGTGGGAGCATCTGCCGCCGCAGACCTGCTGCGGTTTCCACCTGAGGGCAGCACCCCGTTTGAAGACCAGCTGAAGCTGGGCAGCGGTGCCGATCGGTTTCTGACCGCATCGAACGTGCTGATGACCTGGGGTGCGCAGCGCTCTTCGGGCATCGAGGTGGTTGACGTGCAGCATGGCGGCATCGAGCACTATGCCGGGGTCGTGTTCGGCTCCGACGGCACGCCAGAAGTCAGCCCCGAGGCTGACGTGCGTTACGGCCCTGATGGCGAGGCCTTTTTGACCGCTGGCACGACGGCGTTGCTGCGCTGGCCGGGTGGGCGTACTGAGCGCAAGATGCGCGTCGTGTACGTGACCGATGAGGCTCGGCGCGCGGGGTTTGCGCTTGGCACCGCCGATGAGGCCGGCGTGATCGGCGAAACCGCCTACGTGGTCGAGCACCGCGAAGACGACACCGTGTGGGCAGTCGCCCGCGGGTTCTATTGGGCGCCCGCGAGCGGGCTCTTCGGGCTCAAAGCACGCGCAGCGATCAGGCTTGCCGTTCGCGACACGGTGCACCAGCTTGCCGCGCTCGCGCCCGGCGCCGCGTCCGAGCAGAAGACGAGCTAGCCGTGCCGAGCACGCTCCCCGAGGGCGAGCCTGCGCCGGCTGATGGGCTGCTGCCCGCGTCTGCGGGTGAGGGCGCCGCGACGCGCGCCTTCGGCGTGTACGTGCACGTGCCGTATTGCCGCGTGCGCTGCGGCTACTGCGACTTCAATACCTACACCGCGAGCGAGCTCGGCGAGGGGGCGAGCCGAGCCGACTATGCGTCGCAGTTGCGCATCGAGCTTGCGTTCGGGGCGCGTGCGCTTCGCGCATCGGGGGTCGAGGATCGCCAGGCCGCGACCGTGTTCTTCGGTGGGGGCACGCCGACGCTCCTGCCCGCCAGCGATCTCGTGTCGATGCTCGACGGTGTTCGCGAGCAGTGGGGTGTGGCACCCGGCGCCGAGGTCACCACCGAGGCAAACCCTGATTCGGTTGACCGCGACTACCTTGCTGCCCTCGTCGAGGGCGGATTCACACGCGTGAGCTTCGGCATGCAATCGGCGGTGCCGTCGGTGCTTGCGACCCTCGACCGCACTCACACGCCCGAGCGCATTCCGCTCGTGGTGCAGTGGGCGCGCGAAGTCGGCCTGCAGGTGAGCCTCGATTTGATCTATGGAACGCCCGGCGAAACGCTCGCAGACTGGAAGCGCTCGCTCGACACCGCGCTCGCGTGCGAGCCCGACCACCTCTCGGCCTATGCGTTGATCGTCGAGCCCGGCACGAAGCTCGCCGCCCAGATTCGGCGCGGCGAGGTCGCCGAACCCGATGATGATCTGCACGCCGAGATGTATGAGCTCGCAGACTCCATGCTCGGCGCCGCTGGGTATGAGTGGTACGAGATCTCGAACTGGTCGCGCTCGGTGGAGACCAGGTCGAGACACAATCTTTCATACTGGAACGGAGCCGACTGGTGGGGAGCCGGGCCGGGCGCGCATAGTCATGTCGGCGGCACGCGCTGGTGGAACGTGAAACACCCGCGCGCCTACGCGCAACGCATTGTGTCGGGGGAGTCGCCCGCCCACGGCCGTGAGGTGCTCGACGCTGAGACGCAGCGCGTTGAGCGTGTGCTGCTCGAGACTCGCATCGCAGACGGGCTGCCAATTGAGGTGCTGAGCGACGCCGAACGCCGCGCGGTACCAGACCTGATCGCCGATGGGCTGATCGACGGTCGCGCGGCACTTGGCGCTTCGGCATCTGTGCCTCGAGTGGTGCCGACGATTCGGGGGCGCCTGCTCGCCGACACGGTGGTGCACCGGCTGCTCGGCCGATAGCTCAGAGCGAACTGCGGGTGTGGCGCGATAGCGGCTCTTGCTGAGCTTGCTGCGATACACTGGCACTCACGAGAAGAGAGTGCCAGAGGGAGGTGCGGCATGGCGACCGAGCGCGTAAGTGAGCGCAGTCTCGCGGTGCTGCACGCGATCGTCGGTGACTACGTTGCGACGAACGAGCCAGTTGGCAGCAAGACGATCGTCGAGCGGCATAGCTTCGGGGTATCGGCTGCCACGATTCGCAACGACATGGCGCTGCTCGAAGACGAAGAGCTGATCGCCGCCCCGCACACCTCTTCCGGCCGCGTGCCCACAGACAAGGGGTATCGCCTGTACGTCGACACGCTCGCGAGCGTGCGGCCGCTCACGGGCGCGCAGCGCGCGGCGATTGAGCGCTTCCTCGGCGAGTCGCGAGACCTCGACGATGCGCTTGCCCGCACGGTGCGACTGCTCTCGCAGCTCACCAATCAGGTTGCGGTGGTGCAGTACCCGTCGCTGCGGCGCACTCAGGTGCGGCACATCGACCTGGTCGCCGTCGGTGAGAACCGGGTGCTGTGCGTGCTGATTCTCGGCACGGGCGTGGTCGAGCAGCAGCTCGCATCTCTGCCCGCGGCACAGGTGACCGACGCCTGGGTGCACGGACTTCGCGAGAGGATCGCGGGCGCGGTCGTCGGGCGCGATCTCGAGGCCGCGGTCGATGCAATGCAAGCGCTCACCGAGACGCTGCACGAGTGGGCGCAGCCCGCCGAGGCAGAGCTTGTGCACCGCGTTGCCGACGTGGTGCTCGCTCAGCTGCGCGCGAACCGTAGCGATCGCATTGCGATCGCGGGAGCCGCGAACCTCTCAAGGCCCGGCGAGTTTTCAGGCACCCTGCCGTCGGTGCTCGAGGCCATCGAAGAACAGGTGACGCTGCTGAAACTCTTCGGCGAGCTGGCTCGAGAGGGCCGCGACGTCTCCACGTCGATCGGCCGCGAGAACGAACCGTACGGTTTGCAAGGCGCCGCCGTGATCGCCACCGGCTATGAGCGCGAGGGCGAGACCTCGTCTGGCATCGGCGTGCTCGGGCCGGTGCGCATGGACTACGCGTCGAACATCTCGGCAGTGCGAGCCGTGGCCCGGTACCTCAGCGGTGCCATCGGCGAAGGCTGATCGCGGCGCGAGCACCGGCGCGCGCGGGCATGAGCTCGCGGGCACACAAAATTTCCAACGAACACAGCAAATGAGAGGCGGCCATTCGTGGCGGACCACTACGAGACCCTCGGAGTCTCGCGAGAAGCAACGACCGACGAGATCAAGAAGGCCTATCGGCGTCTCGCAAGGGAACTGCACCCCGACGTGAACCCCAGCGAGGAGGCGGCTGAGCGTTTCAAGGGCGTCACCCACGCGTACGACGTGCTGAGCGACCCGAACGAGCGCCAGCGCTACGACATGGGCGGCGACCAGGGCGGGGCCGGCGGCTTCGGTGGCTTCAGCGACGTCTTCGAGACCTTCTTCGGGCAGGGCTTCGGCGGCGGTCAGCGCGGCCCCCGTTCGCGCACCGAGCGCGGCGACGATGCGATGATTCGCGTCGACGTCGAGCTCGGCGAGGTGATCTTCGGCGCGCAGCGAGACATCACCGTCAACACGGCGGTGCTCTGCGACACCTGCCAGGGCTCGTGCTGCCAGCCGGGCACCTCGCCCGTCACCTGCGACGTCTGCGGTGGCTCGGGCCAGGTGCAGCGCCAGGTGCGATCGCTGTTCGGCAACGTGGTGACCGCGCACCCGTGCGGCAGCTGCCACGGCTACGGCACGATCATCGAGCACCCCTGCGTGCAGTGCAGCGGCAAGGGCCGGGTGCGCGAGCGGCGCACGATCAAGATCGATATTCCATCGGGCATCGACACCGGTACGCGCATGCAGATGCGCGGTGGCGGCGAGGTCGGCCCCGGCGGTGGCCCAAACGGCGACCTGTTCATCGAGTTTCGCGTAATGCACCACGACATCTTCAGCCGCGAGGGCAACGATCTGCTGGCAACCGCGCAGGTAAGCATGGTCGACGCGATGCTGGGCGCCCCGGCGACCGTCGCGGGCCTCGACGGCGAGGTGCAGTTCGAGGTGCCCGCCGGCACGCAGTCGGGCGACGTGATCACGATTCGCGCGCGCGGCGTGCAGGGCCTGCACTCGACCACCCGCGGCGACTTGAAGGTCGCCGTGCAGGTGATCACCCCCACCAAGCTCTCCGGCCGCGAGCGCGAGCTGGTGCGCAAGCTTGGTGACATGCGCAAAGACCCGGCTCCGACGCTCGGCGAGTTTCACCAGGGCTTCTTCGGCAAGGTACGAGACCGCTTCTTCCGCGCGGGCTAAGCATGGCGAATCTGTACTATCGCGACGGCCTCGACACTGGGTTTGTCGTCGGGGCCACCGTCGAGATCTCGGGCGACGAAGCGCGGCATGCTGTGCGGGTCGCGAGGCTCCGAGTCGGCGAGCACACCCTGATCGGAGACGGTCGGGGCGCGCTCGCGAAGGGCGAGGTCGTTGCGGTCGATCGCGATCGCTTCACCGTGCGCGTCAACGAGGTGACGGTCGCAGCCGAGCCCACGCAGCAGCTCGTGCTCCTACAGGCGCTCGCCAAGGGTGACCGCGATGAGCGCGCGGTCGAACAGGCCACCGAGTTCGGTGTGGACTCGATTGTGCCGTGGCAGGCCGCACGCTCGGTGTCGCGATGGGACGGCGCAGGCGGTGCCGAGAAACGTGCGAAGGGCGTCGCGAAGTGGGCGAGAATCGCGCGCGAAGCGGCGAAGCAATCGATGCGCGCGTTCATTCCCGAGGTACGGCAGCCGATGACGCTGGGTGAGCTCTGCGAGGCCGCGGCGGGGTCAGGCACGTCCGTGGTCGTATTGCATCCGAGAGGTGAGGATCGCCTCAGCGAATGGGCGGCGAGTCATGCGGCGGGGGCCGCCCGGATCATGCTCGTGGTGGGGCCCGAGGGAGGCTTCGAAGACAGCGAACTCGACGCGCTCGAGGCGGCGGGCGCGACCGTTCTCGTGCTCGGCAACACCGTGCTTCGCACGTCGTCGGCAGGCCCAGCGGCACTCGGGGTGCTCAACGCTGCGTTGGGTCGCTGGTAGACCCTGCCTCATCACGTCACATCGCGACTCGCTCGGATCAGCGCCGTCGTGTGTGCGAGGTGCACGCGCACGAGCGCCCCGTCACCAGACTGGATCTCGCGAAGGTACTCGCGGTGCTCAGCCGCCAGACTGCCCGCGGGGTAGTGTGCGCGTACCCCATGCAGCAGCAGAAGGGTCTCCGAGATGAGACCCTCGTGCGCCTCGCAGATGCGTTCGCTGCTCGACGCCGCGACGAGGGCGGTGTGCACCGCCGCGTGAGCTCGCGTGATCGTGAGCCAGTCGCCACCGTGCTCTGCGGCTTCGAGCGTGGCAATGCTCGCCTCGATCGGTGCGAGCACGGTGTCGGGCCAGCGCGTTCCGTGGCGTTCGTGCAGCAGGCGCACCGCCTCGGATTCGAGAGCTCCGCGCAAGGCTTGGAGATCCTCGATCTCTGCAATGCTGAGAGCAGATACACGCGCGCCGCGATACGGCACGAACTGCACGAGTCGCTCTGCGGCGAGCCCCGCGAGCGCGGTGCGCACCGTGTGCCTCGAATGCGCGTGCTCGCGAGCGAGCTCTTCTTCGCGAAGTGGAGAGCCGGCCTCGAGGCCGCCGCCGAGTATCTGCTCGCGAAGTCTGTCGGCGATCTGGTCGGACGCCTTTCGTCGTATCGGTGACTCACGCCGTCTGGGGCACACGATGGCTTCTCCGTTCACGCGAAGGCAGGCTGAGCAGCACGAGTGCGACACCGAGCACACACAGCCCGAGCACCGCGAGGGGCGAGAGGGTCTCGCCGAGCACGATGATCCCGAGCAGCGCAGCGGTCAGCGGCTCGGCGAGGGTAAGCGTCGCCACAGTGTTCGCGCTGAGGCTGCGCAGGCCCCCGGCGAAACAGAGATATGCCACCGCGACGGTGACGCCGCCGAGCCAGAGTGTCAGGCCGAGCCCGTGCGGAGTGAAGACCCAGGCAGCGCCGGCCGCGAGCAGCACCGGGAGACTCAGCACGGCTGCGCTGCCGAAGAGAGCGCCCATGACTTGCGCAGGTGCCCAGCCGCGATCGAGCAGTGCCTTGCTCGCGAGGGCGTAGACCGCGTAGCTCAGGCCCGCTCCGAGGGCCGCAAGCACCCCGAGGGGGCCGCCGCGTATCGAGGCCGCTCCCGAGAGTACGCCAGACGCGAGCGCGACACCGAACAATGCGAGCGCGGTGACCAGGCACCAGCGCAGGCTCGGGCGCCTGCGATGAATGACGCTGTCGAGCACGCCCGTGAACACAGGAGCCGCGCCCAGCGCGATGACGGTGCTAAGGGCGACCCCGACGCTCGAGGTTCCCGCAAAAAACATCGGCTGATACGCGAGTACGCCCAGGGCGCCGACACACACGACAGCGATCTCGCGACGGCCCGTCGCCGACGTTACGGTGGGCATCGTTCTCGCCACTTCATGCGAGGATCGCCCGCCCGCTCGGCCTTGCCGCGCGAACAGGGCTATGCCGCCGAGCAGCGCACCGCCGACCAGCACGCGGGCTGCGCCGACGGCGAGGGGAGAAGCGTCGAGTCCGGCCAGTGCCTGTGAGGTGCCGGTGGTGCCGAAGCAGAGTGCCGCGAACAGCACAGCGATGATGGCGCGCATGGTACATTGTTACACAATTTGCGCGAGTCCTGCCCATATAGACTTAGGCGTATGGCAGAAGAGACCGTGTTCGGCAAGATCGTGTCAGGCGAAATTCCCGTCGAGAAGCTCGCCGAGACCGAGCGAGTGATTGCGTTTGCAGACATCGCGCCGCAGGCTCCGGTGCACTTTCTCGTGATCCCCAAAACCACCGACTATGCGAACGTGACCGAGCTCGCGGCAGGTGACCCGACGCTGCTCGCCGAGATGGTAGAGGTAGCAAACGCGCTCGCCGCGGAGCACGCCGACGGCGACTTTCGCCTCATCTTCAACAACGGTGCGAACGCGGGTCAAACGGTGTTTCATGTGCACGCACACGTGCTTGCTGGTGGGCTCGCGGAGGGCAGCCTGTAGTGCCAGAGCTCAGCAACGACTCCGGCGGCTCCGCCGACACACAAGCTGAGTTGCAGCGAACCGTGCTGCTCACCGGCGTTGACCTTGCTCAGTTTCTTGGGCACAGAGACCAGCTCATCGCGGATCTCGAGCGGCAGCACCCCGCGGTGCAGTTTCACGCTCGCGATCACGTGCTCACCCTGAGTGGCCCTGCGGTGCAGGTGAAAGCAGCAGAGCAGGTGGTGAGCGATGTGCTCGAGGTGGCGAGGCGCAGCGGTGCGGTGTCACGCCATGACGTGCGCGAGGCCACCCGTATGGTGCAGCGCGGTGACGGGCCGACCGCAGCGCAGGTACTGAGCGAACCCATTTTGACGGTTCGAGGCAATTCGATTCGCCCGCAGACTCAGGGCCAGCGCGCCTATGTCGACGGCATCGAGCATCACACCGTTACCTTCGGCATCGGCCCCGCGGGCACGGGCAAGACCTACCTCGCAATGGCAAAAGCGGTGCAGGCGCTGCAGCGCCGCGAGGTCGCGAAGATCATTCTCACGCGCCCCGCGGTCGAAGCGGGGGAGCGCCTGGGGTATCTCCCAGGCACGCTCGAAGACAAGATCGACCCGTATCTGCGCCCGCTCTTCGACGCCGTCGGCTCGATGATGGAGCCCGAGGCGGTGCCAAAGCTGATCGCGAGCGGCACGATCGAGGTCGCCCCGCTCGCGTACATGCGCGGTCGTACGCTGAACGAATCGTTCGTGATTCTCGACGAGGCGCAGAACACCACCCCCGAACAGATGAAGATGTTTCTGACTCGTCTTGGGTATGGCTCGAAAATGGTGGTCACCGGCGACATCACACAGGTCGATCTGCCACTCGCTTCGAGCGGTCTTCGCGTGGTCAACCGGATTCTGCGCGGCGTTGACGATATTCATTTTTCAGAGCTGACCGCCGACGATATTGTGCGGCACAGTCTGGTGGGGCGCATCGTCGACGCCTACACCGCATACGAAGAGCAAAAGTTCGCCGAGACACCACGTGACGGCGGTAAGAAAGGGCAGCGATGAGCGTCGAGATCAATAACGAGTCGGGCGTCGAGGTCGACGAGTCGGTGCTACAGCGCCTGACCGGCTTCGTATTCGAGTCGCTGCATGTTCACCCCGAAACCGAGCTCGGTGTGTCGCTGGTAGACGAGTCTGCCATCGAACGTTTGCACGTCGAATGGATGGACGAGCCAGGCGCGACCGATGTGCTCAGCTTTCCGATGGACGAACTGCGCCCCGGTCGCCCCGATTCGCAGACGCCGGCGGGCCTGCTTGGCGACGTGGTGATCTGCCCGCAGGTCGCTGGCGAGCAGGCAGAGGCCGCGGGGCACGATCTTGTAACCGAGATGAACATTCTTCTCACGCACGGCATGTTGCACTTGCTCGGATTCGACCATGCGACTCCGGCCGAAGAGGCCGAGATGTTCGGCCTGCAGCGTGACCTGGTGACGGCCTTCATGATTGCCGAGCGCCGACGATGAGCGACGACGCCCTCCCTCCGTTGTTCACCCGCCTCGCCACCGCGGGCAGGAGAATTTCGGGTCGCGTTGCACTCGGCCGCGGCAGGGTGCGAGACGAAGAGCAGTTGCTCTCGCTCGTGGATCAGGCGGTTGAGCAAGACCTGCTCGAAGACGACGATCGTGACTACATTCATTCGATCGTCGAGTTCGGCGACACCCTCGTGCGAGAGGTGATGATCCCGCGCACCGACATGGTCACCGTCGATGCCGAACAGACGGTTCGCGACGCGCTCGAGACCCTGCTGGCCTCACGTCACTCGCGCATGCCCGTCGTGGCAACCGGTGATGCCGACGACGTCGAAGGTGTCGTCTATCTGCGCGATGCAAGCGGGTTTCAGCTGCGCCGCCCGGAAGAGGCAATAACCTCGCCAGTCACCCGAATCATGAAGCCAGCGGTGTTTGTTCCCGAGCTGCAGCGCGCCGACGAACTGCTCCGCCAGATGCAGCGAGAATCGAATCACCTCGCGCTCGTCGTAGACGAGTACGGCGGAATTTCCGGCCTCGTCACGCTCGAAGACCTGATCGAAGAATTGCTCGGCGAGATCAACGACGAGCACGATCGCGAGTCTCCAGAGGTAGAACCCCAGGCAGACGGCACGTTCAAAGTCAGCGCGCGGCTGCCGGTCGACCGTCTCGGCGATATTTTCGGTATCGAACTCGAAGACGATGAGGTCGATAGCGTCGGTGGGCTTGTCGCCAAATACCTCGGCAGGCTTGCAGACGAGGGCGATGTTGTCACCGTCGCGGGCATCGAACTGACCGCGCTCGAGACGGAGCGCAAGCGGCGGCGCTTGGTGACAGTCGGAGCTCGCTGGATCGGGCTCGATTCCGAGCCCACCGCAACCGGACAGATCGACACGATCGACACAGCGAATGGAGCGCATGATGAGCGATGAGTTTCGCGCGGGGTTCGTGAGCTTCGTCGGACGCCCGAACGTGGGCAAATCGACACTCACGAACGCACTCGTCGGCGAGAAGATCGCGATTACGAGCCCGAAGCCGCAGACGACGAGGCGTGCAATTCGCGGCGTTGCCCATCGCGAGAACGGCCAGCTCATCATCGTTGATACGCCAGGCATTCACCGCCCGCGCACGCTGCTTGGCGAGCGCCTGAACGCGCTCGTCGAGGCGACACTCGGTGACGTCGACGTGATCGGGTTTTGCGTGCCGGCGAACGAGAAGCTCGGCCCGGGCGATCGCTTCATCAACGAACGGCTGAACGATTTTCCCCGCGCAAAGAAGGTCGCGATTCTCACGAAGGTCGATGAAGCATCGAGCAGCGAGATAATCGAGCAGCTCACAATGCTCGGCACGCTGCGCGAGTGGGACGCGGTGGTGCCGATCTCGTCGGTGACGAACGAGCAACTCGACGTGTTGAGCGATGTCCTGCTCGGCCTGATGCCGCTTTCGCCACCGCTCTACGAAGCCGAGACGACAACCGACGAGAGCGAAGACGATCGCATCGCAGAGCTGATTCGCGAGGCGACTCTCGAGGGCGCTCGTGAAGAGTTGCCGCACTCGCTTGCTGCGACGGTCGACGATAGAGAAGAACGTGAAGACGGCTTGCTCGAGCTCTACGCGTCGATTTATGTCGAGCGTGACAGCCAGAAGGGCATCGTGATCGGAAAGGGCGGCTCT
This sequence comes from Leucobacter sp. UBA1945, assembly GCA_002336855.1. Taxonomy (GTDB): domain Bacteria; phylum Actinomycetota; class Actinomycetes; order Actinomycetales; family Microbacteriaceae; genus Leucobacter. The sequence goes on from DDEV01000084.1 coordinate 11,962, forward strand.
CGCCTGCGTGATACCGGCGAGAAAGCTCGTCTCGAAATCGAGAAACTGCTGGGGCGCCGAGTCTATCTCTCGCTCAGAGTGAAGGTCTTGAAAGAATGGCAGCGAGACCCGAAAGCGCTCGGTAAGCTGGGCTTCTAACGCTTGTCGCTGCGCGACTTTTTTGGGGGTATTCAATGTATGACATCACCGATCAGGCCCAGATCTTCAGTCTGATGCAGGACTACAGCATCTGGGGTGTTGTGGTCTACGTGCTCATCGCGGTCGCCCTGTGGCGAGTCTTCTCGAAAGCCGGCTACGCAGGAATCCTGGCGATCATTCCCATCGTGAACATGTTTGTTCTCGTGAAGGTTGCGGGGTACTCCGCGTGGATGGGGCTCCTCTACTTCATTCCAATCGTGAACTTCATCTTCGCGATCATCGTCGCCTTCAAGCTCGGGGCGCGCTTCGGCAAGGGTGGCGCGTTCTCGTTCTTCCTGCTCTTCCTGTTCTCGGTGATCGGCTACTTCATCATCGGCTATGGCAAGGCGCAGTACCGCGAGGTGTGATCCGCACGTTTGCCGAAGGTGCTATGCTGACCACATGCTGTTCGGCTCGCTTCTTCTTAGCTGCCGCGACGAGTCCTCGCTTTCAAAATAAGCCTTGGCCTCACTCGTCGCGGTGTTTGTGTTGGCTGAGCGAACCACAACGCGAGAGTGAAGAACCAAATGAAAAACATGCAGCAGCCTTCTGGTATGCCGGTGCATAAGTACCGCCCGTATCACGAGACGTTTCGGGTGGATCTGCCGGATCGTACGTGGCCGTCGAAGCGCATCACTGAGGCGCCGCGTTGGTGCGCGGTGGATTTGCGTGACGGGAACCAGGCGTTGATTGATCCGATGAGTCCGGAGCGCAAGCGGATCATGTTCGATCTGCTGGTGAAGATGGGGTACAAGGAGATCGAGGTCGGGTTTCCGTCGGCCTCGCAAACCGATTTTGATTTCGTCAGGCAGTTGATCGAAGAGGATGCGATTCCCGATGACGTGACGATCCAGGTGCTGACGCAGGCGCGTGAGCATTTGATCACTCGCACGTATGAGTCGTTGATCGGTGCGAAGCAGGCGATCGTGCACCTGTATAACTCGACGAGTGTGTTGCAGCGCGATGTCGTGTTCCGTGAAGACCGGGACGGCATCAAGAAGATCGCGACCGAGGGTGCGCGGATGTGTGTCGCGGCTGAGTCGATCTGCCCCGAGACCGAGATCTTCTATGAGTACTCGCCGGAGTCGTATACGGGCACCGAGTTGGAGTACGCCGTCGAGGTGTGTAACGCGGTGCTGGAGATTTTCGAGCCCACGCCTGAGCGTAAGGTGATTATCAATCTTCCCTCGACGGTCGAGATGGCGTCTCCGAATGTGTATGCCGATTCGATTGAGTGGATGGGCAGGCACCTGAATCATCGCGAGAACGTGATTATCTCGCTGCATCCGCACAATGACCGGGGCACCGCGATCGCCGCGGCCGAGCTCGGCTACATGGCCGGAGCAGATCGTATCGAGGGGTGCTTGTTCGGTAATGGTGAGCGCACCGGCAACGTTGATCTGGTGGCGTTGGGCATCAACTTGTTCACGCAGGGGGTGGATCCTGAGATTGATTTCTCGCGTTTGGACGAGGTGAAGCGTACGGCGGAGTATTGCAATCAGTTGCCGGTGCCGGAGCGGAGCCCGTGGGCTGGGGATCTGGTGTACACGGCGTTTTCTGGGTCGCATCAGGATGCGATCAAGAAGGGTTTCGAGCGCATGGCCGCCGACGCTGACGCGCAGGGTGTGGGTGTGGATGATCTGGTGTGGGCGGTGCCGTATCTGCCGGTCGATCCGAAGGATCTGGGGCGTTCGTATGAGGCCGTGATCCGGGTGAATTCGCAGTCGGGCAAGGGCGGGGTGGCGTACTTGTTGAAGCAGGATCATGCGTTGGATTTGCCGCGTCGGTTGCAGATCGAGTTCAGTGCGGTGGTGCAGGCGCACACGGACAGTGAGGGTGGTGAGGTGTCGAGTGACGCGATCTGGCGCATCTTCCAAGATGAGTACCTGCCGATGACCGACGCCTCGTTCGACCGCTGGGGGCAGTACGAGCTGTTCCGCACCGCCTCGAAGAGTGCAGGAGACGGGGTCACCGAGCTGAAGGTCGACTACCGTCGCGGCGATGAGACGGCGCAGCTGAAAGCGGTAGGCAACGGCCCTGTTGATGCTTTCATCAATGGCCTGAACTTCACGGGGCACAAAGTCACCCTGTTTGATTACGTTGAGCACGCGATGAGCGGTGGCGGCGATGCGGTTGCCGCGGCGTATGTCGACCTCGAGGTAGACGGACAAAGGCTGTGGGGCGTGGGCATAGACCCAGACACGACGCGCGCGACGCTCAAAGCCATCGTGTCGGCAGTGAACCGTTCGGTGCGAGCCAGGCAAGCCGCCGACTTGCTCGAGCCTGCGGGGGCCTAGCGCTCTCGCTAGAGTCGCCACGCCTCAATTCGTACATATCTTCGAATTGGCGGCGTGGCGGCTCAGCGAATGTCGGCGACCCACCATAGGGTGAGACCGTGATTTCTTCGATTCGTGGCGAGGTGCTCTCTGCCGGCACCGGTTGGGTAGTGATCGCGGTCGGCGGCATGGGCTTTCGGGTCGAGGTGCCGACGCGCACACCGAACGCGCATCTCGATGCCTACTTAGAGCTGCATACGCAGCTTGTGGTGCGCGAAGATTCGCTCACCCTGTTTGGATTTGCCACGAGCGAGGAGCTCGAGGTGTTCGGCATTCTGCTCGGTGTCTCTGGGGTCGGGCCGCGCAGCGCGCTTGGCGTGCTCAGCGAGCTCACACCCGCGCAGGTCGCTCAGGCGGCTGCGAGCGAAGACGAGAAGCCGTTTCGCAAGGTTTCGGGCATCGGACCGAAGACCGCGAAGCTCATTGCGGTGCAGCTGGCAGGCAAGCTTGATCCGCGTATGTTCAGCGAGCATCACTTGGTAGGCGATAGTACCGCCCAGGGCGAGCAACTCAGCGGCCAGGGCGACCCTGCATCCAAGTTGATCGTGACTCAGGGGCTCGTCGGTCTCGGCTATGCCGAATCGCAGGCGGCTGAGGCGGTGCAAGACGCGATCGCCGCGGGGGCACCAGACGACCAAGCTGGTTTGCTGCGAGCGGCGCTCGCGTTGCTGCAGACGCCCCGACTTGGCTCGATGCGATCCTCTGCCGCGACAACTCGAAGCGGTGATGCCTGATGACGGGGGAGCTCTCATCGCAGGCGGCGCCGAACGAGATCGGGTTCGAGGGCGCACTCAGGCCTGGTTCGCTGAATGAGTTTGTGGGTCAGGCGAAGGCGCGAGGGCAATTGCGTCTACTGCTCGATGCTGCGCTCATGCAGCAACGTACGCCCGATCACATCCTGTTGGCAGGCCCCCCAGGCCTCGGCAAGACCACGCTCTCGATGATCGTTGCGGCTGAGCTCGATAAGCCGCTGCATCAAACCTCAGGCCCCGCGATCCAGCACGCTGGCGACCTGGCGGCGGTGCTCTCTGCTCTAACCCCGGGCGAGGTGCTGTTCATCGATGAGATTCACCGCATGGCGCGTAGTGCCGAAGAGATGCTCTATCTCGCGATGGAAGACTTCAAGATCGACATCATGGTCGGCAAGGGGGCGGGTGCTACCTCGATCCCGCTCGAGCTTGCGCCGTTCACGCTGGTCGGGGCTACCACCCGCGCCGGGCTGCTGCCGAACCCGCTGCGAGATCGCTTCGGGTTCACGGCCCACCTCGAGTTCTACGCAGAAGAAGAGCTCGCTTCGGTGGTGAGCCGCGCTGCCGGCCTGCTTGGCTTTGAGATCGACCCGGTCGGCGTCGAAGAGATCGCGAGCCGATCCCGCGGTACGCCGCGCATCGCGAACCGGCTGCTGCGGCGCGTGCGCGACTACAGCCTCGTGCATGGCACTCCGGGCGACCTCGCGGCGGTGAGTGCTGCTTTGGCGCTATACGACATCGATGCTCACGGCCTCGATCGCCTCGACCGCGAGGTGCTGCACGCGGTCGTCGAACGGTTCGGCGGCGGGCCGGTCGGTCTCACGACACTCGCGGTCTCGGTTGGTGAAGAAGCCGAAACCATCGAGGCGGTCGTCGAGCCGTTCCTGGTGCGCGCGGGATTGTTGAGTCGAACGCCCCGCGGCCGCATTGCGACGAGGCGAGGCTGGGAACACACAGGCATTCCGATGCCCGATGCAGTGTAGTCTTGTATGGTTTGGCGTGACTCGCGCCGCACTCTGCACGTAACGTGCCTTCGAAAGGAAAGCCGTGGCTCTGGATCCGCTCTCAATTGTCATGTTCGGCCTCATTGCCGTGCTCATCTTCTTCATGTTCCGTAACGGCAAGAAGCGTCAGGCAGCTCAGCAGGAGATGCAGAACAACCTGCGTCCCGGCGCTCAGGTGATGCTGCAGTCCGGCATTTTCGGAACCATCGAGTCGGTCGACGAAGAAGAGAACCGCGTCACCGTGCGCAGCGGCGACTCGAGCATCGTCGTGCACCGCAACGCAATTGGTCAGATCGTGACCCCGGCCGATGCTCCCGCAGAAAGCGCAGAGACCGGCGAGCTCGCACCCGACGACGATCCCGAATTCGGTGAGCGCGTAAGCGAGATCAAGAACGATGCTGCTGAGGATGCCGCCGAAGCTGAGCAGAGCAGCACCGAGGCTGTCGACGCCGCTGAAGCAGAGGCTCCCAAGACCGACGAGGGCGACGCCCCGAAGGCCTAGGCCGTAGAGCCGGGCGCTCAGGCGCCCGGCATATTCCGAACGTCAGGTGAGCTCGAGCGTGCGCTTGGGTTTGCAATAGAAAGAAGTTGATACGTGGCGCAGTCACCCGCAGTGAAGCGAGCCTGGCGCTCGCTTACCACGTTGCTGGTCATCATCGTTGCCTTGATTGGCGTGATCGCACTCGGTGTTTGGCGCGATGGCGCCACGTGGACGCCGAAGCTCGCTCTCGACCTGCAGGGCGGCACGCAAATCGTTCTCGCCCCGAAGCTCTCTGACGGCCAATCGGTGTCGGGTGAGCAGCTGCAACAGGCAGTCGAGATCATTCGTCAACGTGTTGACGCCTCGGGTGTCTCCGAAGCTGAGATCACCACGCAGGGCAGCCAGAACATCTCGGTTTCGATTCCGGGCAAGGCTGATGACGCAACGCTGCAGCGCATTGAAGCGTCAGCGAAACTCGACTTCCGCCCGGTGCTCTTCCTCGGCGCGAACACCGGCGCGGCAGGAGATGCTGTGTCAGGTGCCGAGGCCGACGCGGCTGCGACTGGAGAGTCGGTCACGGGGGATCCGGAGGCTGCGGCCGATGGCGCGACGACCGACGCGACCGCCGGTGCTGACGCGTCGACAGGTGCGGATGGCGCAGCAGCAGCTGACGGCGCCACCACGGATGGCGACACTGCAGATAGCGCCGACGCTTCCGCGGCCGATCCTGAGACCATCCCGAAGACCGCATACGACCAGGCTTGGCTCACCGAGGGCCTCATGAAGAAGTTCAACGACTTCACCTGCAGCGCTGAAGAGACGCTCGGCCTCAGCGAGGCCCCGGCTGACCGCCCGCTCGTCACCTGCGATGACACGGGTCTCTACAAGTACATTCTCGGCCCGGTCGAGATGGGCGGCGAGACCATCACCGACGCCGTGGCCCAGGTGGCTTCGACCTCGACGGGTGCAAGCACGGGTCAGTGGGTCGTGCAGATCACCCTCGATAAGCAGGGCACTAAGACGTTTGGTGAGATCAGCAGCCGCATGTACGGCCAGCCCGAGCCCTCAAACATGTTTGCTTTCGTGCTCGACAGCAAGGTGCTTTCGGCTCCGACAATGAACGGTGTCATTCTCGACGGTCGCCCCTCGATCAGCGGCAACTTCACTCAAGAATCGGCCCAGGTGCTTGCGAACCAGCTGAAGTTCGGCGCGCTGCCGATCGGATTTACCGTGCAGAGCCAAGAAGACATCTCGGCAACGCTCGGCTCGAACCAGCTGCAAGCGGGTCTGCTCGCCGGTTTGATCGGCTTGCTGCTTGTCGTGGTCTACTCGATGTTCCAGTACCGCGCGCTCAGCACGGTGACGATCACCTCTCTGGCAATCGCCGGAGTGCTCACCTATCTGATGCTCACACTGCTCTCATGGCGCCAGGGCTACCGCCTCTCGCTCGCCGGCGTGGCGGGCATCATCGTGGCTGTCGGTATTACCGCAGATTCCTTCATCGTCTACTTCGAACGTATTCGAGACGCGCTTCGTGACGGCTTTGTGCTCGATCGCGCGGTCGAGCACGGATGGAAGCGGGCGATCCGCACAGTGCTCGCCTCGGACGGCATCAACTTCTTGGCCGCGGCGATCCTCTTCATTCTTGCCGTTGGCAGCGTGCGCGGTTTCGCGTTCACGCTCGGCCTGACCACCCTGGTCGACGTGCTTGTGGTCGTGCTTTTCACCCACCCGGTGATGGTGCTGCTTGCTCGCACGAAGTTCTACTCCGAGGGCCACAAGTTCTCGGGCCTTGACCCGAGGCAACTCGGTGCGGTCTACCGTGGCCGTGCGCAGTTCCGCGAGCCTGTCGTGGCTTCACGCGGTGCCGCGAAGAAGGCGAAGGGCGCGCAGAAGGAAGCCGCGAAGCGGCAGACCATCGCAGAGCGTAAGGCCGCAGAGTCGGCCGGCACTGCATCGACCGGAAAGGAGAGCTGATCATGGCTCGCAGCACATTCGCCGAGTTCGGCAACGCTCTCTATACCGGTGAGAAGTCGATCAACTTCATCGGACGCCGCAAAACCTGGTACCTTATCGCCGCGGTGATGATCGTGATCGCGATCGTCGGCCCGCTGCTGCGCGGTGGCTTCACCTTCGGCATCGAGTTCACCGGCGGTAGCCAGTTTCAGATTCACACCACTGACGGAAACCGAGACCAGTCGCTCGCCGTTGACGCGGTCGAGTCGGTGCTTCCGGGATCGGCCCCTCGCGTCTCGATGGTTGGCCAGAGCGACATTCGGGTGCAGACCGAACAGCTCGAAGACACCCAGTCCCGTGAACTGCATACGGCGCTCGCTGAGGCGTACGGGGTGAGCCCTGACGAAGTCACTGCCTCATACATTGGCGCGCTGTGGGGCAAAGACATTACGAGGCAGGCGCTGATCGGCCTCGGGGTGTTCATTCTCTTCGCGGCTCTCGTCATGGCCCTGTACTTCCGCACCTGGAAGATGTCGCTCGCCGCAATTATTGCGCTGTTCCACGACCTCATTCTCACGGCGGGTATCTACGGAATCTCGGGCTTCGAGATCACTCCAGCCGCGGTCATCGGCTTTCTGACCATCCTCGGGTACTCCCTGTACGACACCGTGGTGGTCTTCGACAAGATCCGCGAGAATACGTCGCCGGGTGAGCTCAACGATCGACGCACGTTTGCCGAGTCTGTGAACCTTGCAGTGAACCAGACCCTCGTGCGCTCGATCAACACCTCGGTGGTTGCGCTGCTGCCAGTTGCGTCGATCCTCTTCATCGGTGCGTTCGTGCTCGGAGCCGGAACTCTGCGAGACATCGCTCTCGCGCTGTTCATCGGTATTCTCGTCGGCGCATATTCAACGATCTTCATCGCCGCACCGATGTACGTGCAGCTTCGACAGAACGAACCCGAGATCAAGAAGCAGGCCGCCCGTGTGCTGAAGGCTCGCGCCCGTGAGGCCGATTCGAATTCGGAGCCAAGCTTGGTGTAACGTTCAATCACCATAGGTGAGGAGGCGAACGTGTCGAGCAACGAAACAGGTGCGCAAAACGGCGTTTCGCTGAGGCGTTTGGTGCCGCGCATCTTCTCGCGCGCTGGTGCTCCGGGTGCGGTGGATCAGCTGATCCGTACCGTGCGTAGCAGCTGGCCCAAAGCCGACCTCTCGGTGATTGAACGCGCCTATACCGTGGCTGAGCGGGCACACCGCAGCCAGAAACGTCGCAGCGGCGAGCCCTACATCACCCACCCGATTGCGGTCGCACAGATTCTTGCAGAACTCGGCGTTGCCCCGGTGGCGATTGCCGCTGCGCTTTTGCACGACACCGTCGAAGACACCGACTACTCGCTCGACCAGCTGACCGCTGAGTTCGGCGAAGAGATCGCGATGCTTGTCGACGGCGTCACCAAACTCGACAAGGTGAAGTACGGCGAGTCTGCGCAGGCAGAGACCGTGCGCAAGATGGTCGTCGCAATGTCGAAAGACATCCGCGTGCTGATGATCAAGCTCGCCGACCGACTTCACAACGCGCGCACCTGGGGCTTCGTCGCTGCCGACTCCGCCAAGCGCAAGGCTCAAGAGACGCTCGAAATCTATGCGCCGCTCGCTCACCGGCTCGGCATCCAGTCGATGAAGACCGAGCTCGAAGACCTTTCGTTCGCGGTGCTGAAGCCGAAGCTGTACGCCGAGATCGAGAATCTCGTCTCGCAGCGCAATCCCAAGCGCGAAGAGCTCGTCGGGCAGGTGATTGCCTCGATTGAGGCCGACCTGCGAGAAGCCAAAGTGCGTGGCGAGGTGACCGGCCGCCCGAAGGAGCTCTACTCGATCTACCAGAAGATGGTGGTTCGCGGTCGCGACTTCGACGATATCTACGACCTCGTCGGAATTCGAGTGCTCGTCACGTCGATTCGCGACTGCTACGCAGTGCTCGGAGCCGTGCATGCGCGCTGGACTCCGATTCCAGGGCGCTTCAAGGACTACATCGCGACCCCGAAGTTCAACCTCTATCAGTCGCTGCACACCACGGTGCTGGGCCCGGATGGTCGCACGGTTGAGATTCAGATTCGAACCTTCGAGATGCACCAGCGCGCCGAGTACGGCGTGGCTGCGCACTGGAAGTACAAGCAGGGCGCGAACCGCAACTCAGCCTCGAACGACATGGCCTGGCTCGCGCACATCAGCGACTGGCAGGCCGAGACAGAAGACCCGAGCGAGTTTCTCGATGCGCTTCGCTTCGAGATCGGTGCGAAAGAGGTTTACGTCTTCACGCCAAAGGGGAGGGTCATCGGTCTTCCCGAAGACGGCACGCCGGTCGACTTCGCGTATGCCGTGCACACCGAGGTCGGCCACCACACGATGGGCGCGCGCGTCAACGGCCGGCTGGTCCCGCTCGAGACAGCCCTGCACAACGGCGATGTGGTCGAGGTGTTCACCTCTCGGGACCCGAACGCGGGGCCGAACCAGGGATGGTTGAATTTCGTCAAGAGCAAGCGCGCGCACTCGAAGATTCGCCAGTGGTTCACGAAAGAGCGCCGCGAAGAGGCTGTCGAGACCGGCAAGAACGAGCTCACCAAGGCGATGCGCAAGCAGAACCTGCCGCTGCACCAGCTCATGAACTCGGAGGCGATCAAAGAGGTCTCGGCCCAGCTGCGTTACGTCGACGTCACGGGGCTATTCGCCGGCATCGGAGAGGGCCATGTCTCTGCGCAGTCTGTGATCGAGAAGATCACCTCGATCATCGAGCGCGAAGAGAACGTCGCAGAGGCCGCGGAGCCGATCGTTTCGGCGCAGCCGTCGCGCGCCCGCAAGCGCGAGTCTGACTCCGGCGTGATCGTCGAGGGCGCTGACGACGTGCTCGTGAAGCTCGCAAAGTGCTGCACTCCCGTGCCAGGCGATGAGATTCGTGGCTTCGTGACGAAGGGGCAAGGCGTATCGGTGCACCGCGTCGATTGCCCGAACTTCGTTGCGCTCGCGAACCAAGAAGACCGCCTCATCAACGTCGCGTGGGCGCCAACCTCGAAGAGCGTCTTTCTCGTCCAGATTCAGGTCGAGGCGCTCGACCGTTCTGGCCTGCTCTCCGATGTGACCCGGGCGCTGTCTGAGCACCACGTCAACATTCTCTCCGCCTCGGTCAATACGTCGAGCTCGCGCCTCGCCATCAGCCGCTTCGTCTTCGAGATGGCCAACGCGACTCATCTCGACCACGTATTGAACGCAGTGCGGCGCATCGAGGGCGTCTACGACGCCTATCGAGTGAATTCGGGCTAGTTTTCGGTGCTTTTCGGCCTGATCCCGCGAAGCTGATGCGACTACGCCGTCGCCGCAGCGGCAGCTCGCCCAGCAGCGCGCCCACTGAAGATGCAACCGCCCACGAAGGTGCCCTCAAGCGCGCGATAGCCGTGCATCCCGCCGCCGCCGAAGCCTGAGGCCTCACCAGCGGCATACAGGCCCTCGACGACAGAGCCGTCGGCCGCGATCGCTCGACCCTGCAGATCGGTCTGAATGCCCCCGAGACTCTTGCGTGTGAGCACGTGCAGCTTGACCGCATAGAGCGGGCCGGCGGCGGGATCGAGCAGGCGGTGCGGCGGAGCCACTCGAATTAGCTTGTCGCCGAGGTAGTGTCTCGCATCGCGTATCGCTGCCAGTTGCAGGTCCTTGGTGAACTTGTTGCCGTATGCGAGGTCACGCTCGCGCACGGCATCGCGCACCGCGTTCCCATCGAGCGGTGCGTCGGTGAGCTGTTGCATCTTCTCGATGAGGGAGTCGAGGTCGTTCGCGTGCACGAAGTCGACGCCGTTGTCGATGAAGGCCTGCACCGGGCCAGGTGCACCCTTGCCCAGTCGCTGCTTGAGAAGCTCGCGCACTGACTTGCCGGTGAGGTCGGGGTTCTGTTCGCTCCCAGAAAGGGCAAACTCCTTCTCGATGATTCGCTGTGTGAGCACGAACCAGCTGTGGTCGTAGCCGGTCTGCAGAATCTGCTCGAGCGTACCGAGCGTGTCGAAGCCAGGCAACGCCGGGGGAGGCATGCGCTTGCCCGTCGCATCGAGCCAGAGCGACGATGGGCCCGGCAGAATCCGGATGCCGTGCATCGGCCAGACAGGGGAGTGATTGGTGATGCCCTCGGTGTAGTGCCACATTCGGTCGCCGTTGACGAGTGCCGCGCCCGCGTCTTCGGCGACGCCGAGCATGAGCCCGTCGACGTGCGCAGGCACGCCGCTGAGCATGCGTTCAGGCGCCGCGGGAAGGTGCGCCGGCCACTGCTCTCGCACCAGGGCGTGATTGCCGCCGATGCCTCCGCTCGCGACAACCACGGCTCCCGCTGTGAACTCGAAAGCGCCAATGACGTCGCGATTCGAGGTCACTCCGCGAGCCGAGATATCTGGCGCGAGCCGCTCGCCCCGCACTCCCTCGACGCGACCGTCGTGAGTCACCAGCTCGGTCACCCGATGCCGCGGGCGATACTTCGCGCGCCCCTCCGCAATGCCCTGGCGAAGTCGGCTCGCAAAAGGATGCACGAGGCCGGGCCCGGTGCCCCAAGTGATGTGAAACCTCGGCACGCTGTTGCCGTGACCAGACGCGGTCGATCCACCGCGCTCTGCCCACCCGACAACAGGAAAGAAGCCGACTCCGCGCTCGCGCAACCAGGCGCGTTTCTCGCCTGCCGCGAAGTCGAGGTAGGCCTCGGCCCACTGACGACCCCAGAAATCAGTGTCTCGGTCGAATCCGGCACTCGCGAACCAGTCTGATCTTGCGAGCTCGACGCTGTCGTGAATGCCGAGCCGGCGTTGCTCTGGCGAGTCGATCAAGAACAGCCCGCCGAACGACCACCAGGCCTGTGCTCCGAGGTTCGCCTCGTTCTCTTGGTCGAGCAGCAGCACCGAGCGGCCCGCATCAAGCGCCTCGGCCGCCGCAACGAGGCCAGAGAGCCCGGCCCCGACAATGATGAGGTCGGCCTGATCGTGTGGTTCGGGTGCTGTCATTGTGCCTACTCCTTCGGAGACTTTCGTCTCGAGTCTAGGGGAGCGCCACCGCTCGTGCGTCGGCGACCTCGCGAAAGCGTTCGCGAGCGAGTCTGACATGCGGTCGGCGCAGGGTGAGAAGTACTTCCCGTAATTCTTCTGCGTCGATGGCGGCAAGCGTCATGAGCTCTCGGCAGGCATCGCGTTCGTCGGGCCCGAATGACGGGCTCAGATGAAGCAGGTCGAGGATCGTGCGCAACGGAGTGGTCGCGCCGAACTCTCCGAGCACCGACACGTCTGCGGGGCTGAGTCGCAGTTCGTAGCGTTTCGCACCGCCGGCCTGGTGCGCGCGGGAGCGACCTGCCGCTTTCGCGATGCTCAGGGGGCTGCCTGGATCTGTGGCGGCACCCCATACCCAGGCAGCGGTGAGCAGCGCCGCGACGTGACCGCCCGAGAGTACCCCCGCAATCGCGGCGAGGCGTACCCTTGGCGTGTCTGGCCAACCCACCCCACGAACGCCGGGGCCACACGGAATGAGGGCGCCGCGCAATCGCAGGGCGTGCTGCATCGCAACGGGCAGGCGGTCGTAGCGGGGCGGCGAGGGGTGCATGTCATCATGATCCCCGAAAAGCTCGGAGCCCGTGGGGCAAAAACGAAAACTGTGGATAACTCAAAAGAGCCCAGACACTGTCTGAGCTCTTTTGAGTAGATACTTGCTTGCGTTTCGCCTGTGTCAGTCGCCGATTGCGGCGAGCCAGGACTCCTGGGTTGCGAGCTTCTGCTCGGCCTCGGCTTTTGCCTTTGCGTCTTTCGCGCCCTCGATCTCGGCCTTCAGCTCGGCGATCGACGCCTCGAGTTGCCCGCGAAGGCCCTCACTGCGTGCCTTGGTCTCGGGGTTCGTCTTGCGCCAGTGTTCGTCTTCGAGCGACTTCACGTGATCCTCGATCTTGCGAATGCGGCCCTCAACGTCGCGCACTGATTCGCGGGGAACCCGCCCGACCTCGTCCCACTTCAGCTGCAGCTCAGTGAGGCGCTTGCGGGCAGCAACGCGGTCGGTCAGCGCCAGCAGGGAGTCTGCATATTCGTCAAGCAGTGCCTGCTTCGCAGCCAGGTTTGCGGTGTACTCTTCGTTCGTCTGCGCGACCTCGGCAGCCTTCGCCTGGTAGAGCACATCGCCCGCCGCCTTGAAGCGAGCCCAGAGCTGGTCATCAAGCTTACGGCTGGCGCGGCCGGCGCCCTTCCACTCGTCGAGCAGGGCGCGGTAGGCGGGAATGCCGTCGATGCCTCGGGGCGCGAGCGCCTCTGCCTGGGTGATGAGGCGCTCCTTGCGGTGCTTCACGTCTTTGTTTGTCGCATCGAGCTGCGCGAAGTGCGCGCGGCGTGCGGTGTCGAACACCTGTCGCGCTGATCGGAAGCGCTTCCAAAGTGCGTCGGCGACCGATTTCGGCAGCTGCGGGCCGCCACGCTGCGCGGCCTGCCAGTCTGTGAAGAGCTGCTCAAACGCCTGGCCGGTCTCCTTCCAGCGAATCGATGCCTCGGGCTGCGCGGCGAGACGCTCGGCCTCGGCCACAATCGTCTCGCGCTGTTCGATTGCCTGCTGCTTCGCCGCTTCGCGCTCGGCCTGCTGCTTCTCGGTGAGCTCGTTTGCCTTGCCGCCAAGCTTCTCAACGCGAGCGCGCAGCGATGCGAGGTCGCCCACCGCTGCGGGCGCGACAAGCTGCTCCTGCATCTTGGCGACGAGCTCAGCAACGTCTCCCGAGGCGGTGCCCCGTGCAACGCGAGCCTCGAGCAAGGTCACTACGCCCGCGAGGTCGGCGTACTTGCGCTCGTAATAGGCGAGTGCCTCTTCGGCGGTGCCATCGGGAAACTGACCAACCTCTCGTTCAGTGTCGCCCTCGCGCACGAACACCGTGCGGTTCTCGTCGACCCTGCCCCAGGGCTGTTCATTCGTGGTTTCGCTCACCGTGCTCACCTGTTCGTTGTAGAGATGCCGACGCCTCGTCGACCGTGCAGTGCGTTCTCTACTCTAGCCTCCCGCTCACCTCTTCGCTGGTCTGCCGAGAGGTAATGTCGGGCGTCGCCGGTAACATCGAAATCATGAACACATTCGCCGCAGCGACGACCGCCCCGCTTGCGGTGCGCATGCGGCCGCGCAGCCTCGACGAGGTGGTGGGTCAGCAGCACCTCTTGCGCAGCGGGTCACCACTGCGGGTTCTCGCCGAAGCCGGTGACGGGCAGGCCGGTGCGGTGTCTCTGATTCTCTGGGGGCCGCCCGGTACAGGCAAGACGACACTGGCGCAGGCGATCGCCTCATCGAGCGGGCGGCGCTTCGTCGAGCTGTCAGCGGTAACAGCCGGCATCAAAGACGTGCGCACCGTCATGGAGCGCGCCCTCAACGACCGAGACCTGTACGGGGTAGCGACCGTGCTCTTTCTCGACGAGATCCACCGCTTCACGAAGGCCCAGCAAGACGCGCTCTTGCCCGGTGTTGAGAACGGGTGGGTGACCCTGGTTGCAGCCACCACCGAGAACCCGTCGTTCTCGGTGATCAGCCCGCTGCTCTCGCGCTCGCTGCTGCTCACGCTGCAGCCGCTCGAAGATGGAGACCTCGCGACGCTGCTGAAGCGGGCGGTCGAAGACCCGCGTGGCCTTGGCGGCACGGTCGAGCTGAGTGAAGAAGCACTCGAAGCCCTAGTGCAGCTCGCGTCAGGAGACGCGAGGCGCGCGCTCACGGGACTCGAAGCGGCAGCAGCTTCGGCGCTCTCATCGCTGCCTGCGACAGAAGAGCCTGGCGAGGCGACCCCGCCCGTCGTCACCGCCGAGATCGTCGCGCAGTCGATCGATCGCGCGCTGCTGCGGTATGACCGCAACGGTGACGAGCACTACGACGTCATCAGCGCCTTTATCAAGTCGATTCGGGGGAGCGACCCCGACGCTGCGATCCACTATCTCGCGCGCATGATCGAGGCGGGCGAAGATCCCCGGTTCATCGCGAGGCGGCTCATGGTGCACGCCGCTGAAGACATCGGCATGGCCGACCCCCAGGCGCTGCCGATCGCGGTCGCGGCAGCCGAGGCGACGCAGCTGATTGGCCTGCCAGAGGCGCGCATTCCGCTCGCTGAGGCGACGATCTATCTCGCGACGGCACCGAAGTCGAACGCGGTGATCACCGCGATCGACGCCGCCATTTCAGATGTGCGGGCCGGCAAGTTCGGTCGGGTGCCGCCGCCGCTGCGCGACGCGCACTACCCGGGTGCGAAGCGGCTCGGCCATGGCAAGGGCTACAAGTACCCGCACAACGATCCGCTCGGCGTGGTGCGCCAGCAGCACCTTCCCGACGAGCTCGTCGACAAGATCTACTATCAACCGAGCGAACACGGCAACGAGCGTGCCATCGCCGAGCGCCTCGAGAAGATTCGTCGAATTACCCGAGGGTGACGAGATCTGATAAGATTTTCTTTGGCCAACATGGCGTTCCGCAGCTGGCTGCGAGCGGAAAGCACATGGCAGGCGCCCTGTAGCCGGGTTTCTGCAATGGTCGTTCCCTTACCGAAGCCGGTTCCTCGCCGAGTTTCGGTGCGCCGAGTCGCGTGCGCTGTGCAGCATCAGTTGCAATCAGTGCGGACTTGGTATGACCGAGAGAACATCGGGCGGGCAGCGCGAACGCGCTGCGATCCTCGCCCATGAACACACAGAAACCCGAAAGGAATACGAGTTGTCGAAGACCACCCGTACCCGCGCCAAGGTGCGTCAGTCGCGCGCCCTGGGCATTGCCCTGACCCCGAAGGCCGCACGCTACCTCGAGAAGCGCCCCTACGGCCCCGGCCAGCACGGCCGCACCAAGCGTAAGAGCGACAGCGACTACGCCGTTCGTCTGCGCGAGAAGCAGCGTCTTCGCGCCCAGTACGGCATCCGCGAGAAGCAGCTCGTCATCGCCTTCAAAGAGGCAAAGCGTCAGGACGGCCTGACCGGTGAGAACCTGGTCGAGCTGCTCGAGATGCGTCTCGACGCCCTCGTGCTGCGTGCAGGCTTCGCCCGCACCACCGCACAGGCTCGCCAGATGGTCGTGCACCGCCACATTCTCGTCGACGGCAAGATCGTCGACCGCCCTTCGTTCCGCGTGAAGCCGGGTCAGCTGGTGCACGTCAAGGAGCGCTCAGAGGGCACCGAGCCCTTCCAGGTCGCAGCTGCCGGCGGTCACGCCGAGGTGCTGCCCCCGGTTCCGGGCTACCTCGAGGTCGAGCTCGACAAGCTGCAGGCGCGCCTCGTGCGTCGCCCGAAGCGCGCAGAGGTTCCCGTGACCTGTGACGTGCAGCTCGTGGTCGAGTACTACTCGGGTCGCTAAGCTTCAGCTTTCTGCAAAGAGCGCTGGGTTCCGTGAGGATCCCGGCGCTCTTTCCTTTTTGGGCAAGCGGCGAACGCTAGACTTGGCAGGCCAGTGCGCTTCGCGAGGAGCGCGCAAGATTTGTCGCACGCGCGCAGTTCGCGCGTGCAAGAAACACCACTGAGAACTGGAGAGAACACATGCGCAGACTGTCATGGCTCGTCGTCGGGGTTGCCCTCGGCTTCGTTGGCGCGCACTTCGTGAACCAGACCCCTGGCGGGCGTCGCTTCTTCGACCAGGTGAACCGTGGCGCGCGCGAGTTCGGCGATGCACTCGCCGAGGGGTACCGCGTTGCGGAAGAAGAGTTTTCTGATGCGCTCGATGACGTCGAGCGCCGTCTCGCCAAGCTGGAGGCAAAAAAGTAGCATGCAGACCGCAGAGATTCGTCAGCGCTGGCTGAACTTCTTCGAGCGTCAGGGCCATACGGTGGTGCCGTCGGCTTCTCTGGTGAGCGACGACCCGAGCCTGATGTTTACGGTGGCAGGCATGGTGCCGTTCGTGCCGTACCTCTCGGGTTTGGTGCCGGCGCCGTACGATCGAGCCACGAGCGTGCAGAAGTGCATCCGCACCAACGACATCGAAGAGGTCGGCCGCACTCCGCGCCACGGCACTTTCTTTCAGATGTGCGGCAACTTCTCTTTCGGCGACTACTTCAAAGAGGGCGCCATTCGCTTCGCCTGGGAGCTGCTGACTACCTCTGAAGACGATGGCGGTCTTGGCTTTGACGCAAAGGATCTCTGGGTCACCGTTTACGAGGACGACGACGAGGCATTCGGCCTCTGGCGTGAGATCGCTGGCCTGCCAGAGGAGCGCATTCAGCGCCTCGGCAAAGACACGAACTACTGGTCGACCGGTCAGCCCGGCCCCGCAGGGCCCTGCAGCGAGATCTTCTACGATCTCGGCCCGGAGTACGGCATCGATGGCGGCCCGGCGACCGACGACGATCGTTACGTCGAGATCTGGAACCTCGTGTTCATGCAGTACCAGATCGCGAACGTGAAGTCGAAGATCGACTTCGACATCGTCGGCCCGCTGCCGAAGCAGAACATCGATACCGGCATGGGGCTCGAGCGCGTTGCTTTCATCAAGCAGGGCGTCGCGAACATGTACGAGATCGACCAGGTGCGCCCAGTGCTCGACGCTGCGGCGAAGCTTGCGGGCAAGACCTATGGTGAGAATCACGACGATGACGTGCGCCTGCGCGTCATCGCGGACCACGTGCGAAGCGGCCTCATGCTGATCGCAGACGGCGTGACTCCCTCGAACGAGGGCCGCGGCTACATTCTGCGCCGCCTGTTGCGTCGTGTGGTGCGCTCGATGCGCCTGCTCGGCGTCGAGGGACCGACATTCGAGACGCTCTTCCCGGCATCCCGCGACGCGATGAAGGCCGCCTATCCCGAGGTCGAGCACGGTTACGACTTCATCTCGCGTGCCGCGTACGCCGAAGAGAAGACGTTCTTGCGCACGCTGAACTCGGGCACCCAGATTCTCGACAACGCGGTCGCCGCAGCAAAGGGCGAGGGCACCGCACTGCCGGGCGACACCGCGTTTCTGCTGCACGACACCTACGGGTTTCCGATCGAGCTGACGCTCGAGGTCGCCGAAGAGGCGGGCGTGAGTGTCGACCGCGAGGTCTTCACCACGCTGATGCAAGAGCAAAAGGATCGCGCGAAAGCCGACGCGAAGGCCAAGAAGGGGCAGCGCGCCGACCTTTCGGTGTACAAGGAGCTGCGCGGCCTGGGCGAGACCGCGTTCGTCGGATACGACGAGTTCGTGCACGAGAGCCGCGTGCTCGGCATCGTCGTAGACGGTCTGCCGGTAGCGGCGGCCAGCGAGGGGCAGATCGCCGAACTGGTGCTCGCCGAGACCAGCCTCTGGGCAGAGTCTGGTGGCCAGGACAGCGATCAGGGCGTGATCATCGGTGACGGTTTCGAGGCCGAGGTGCTCGACGTGCAGAAGCCGGTGCCCGGTCTCATCGTGCACACCGTGAAGGTCAACATCGGAACGGTGGCTGTCGATGCCCGCGCCGAGACTCACGTCGACGCCGACTACCGCAGGGGAGCCACGCAGGCGCACTCGGGCACGCACATCGTGCACGCCGCGCTGCGCGAGGTGCTCGGGCCGAACGCGCACCAGGCGGGTTCTTACAACAAGGCTGGCTACCTGCGGCTGGACTTCACGCACAGTGAGGCGCTCAGCACTGAGACGAAGAGCGAGATCGAAGAGATCTCGAACCTCGCGGTGCGTAGTGACTACGAGGTCGTGACGCGCGAGATGTCTCTCGACGACGCCAAGGCGCTCGGTGCGATGGCGCTGTTCGGTGAGAAGTACGGCGACCGCGTGCGCATGGTCGAGATCGGCGGCCCGTGGTCGCGTGAGCTCTGCGCGGGCACGCACGTATCGAGCTCGGCCGAGGTCGGCATGATCAACCTGATCGGCGAGAGCTCGGTCGGCAGCACGAACCGCCGCATCGAGTCGCTCGTCGGCATCGAGGCGTTTCGTAACTTCGCGGTTGAGCGCACGATCGTGCAGCAGCTCTCGTCTGGGCTCAAAGTGCCGCGCCTCGAGCTTGTCGAACGCGTCAGCGATCTTTCTGCGCAGCTCAAGGCTGCGGAGAAGAAGATTGCGCAGCTCGAAGCCGCAAAGTTGGGGGAGCGCATGCCCGCCCTGCTTGCTGGCGCCGAACAGATCGGAACGCTCAAGGTGGTGCTCGCCTCGCTCGGCACGGTCGGCTCGGCCGATGATGTGCGTGGCCTGGTGCAGCAGCTGCGCGACCGACTCTCGGCAGAGGCCGCGGTCGTGGTGCTCGCCGGCGACGCGGGTGGCAAGCCGGTCGTGATCGCGGCGACCACGCAGACCGCCCGAGAAGCCGGCGCGAAGGCCGGTGCGCTCGCGAAGCTCGGCGCTCAGGTGCTCGGCGGCGGTGGCGGCGG
>DDEV01000063.1 GCA_002336855.1 Leucobacter sp. UBA1945
GACTCGATCCTGATCGACGAGGCCCGCACCCCGCTGATCATCTCCGGGCCCAGCGACCAGGCCACGAAGTGGTACACCGAGTTCGCCAAGATCGTGACCGAGCTGCACCGCGGCAAGCCCGGCGACCGGCTGCGGGGGATCGAGCCCACCGGCGACTACGAGGTGGACGAGAAGAAGCGCACGGTGGGCATCCTCGAGACCGGCATCGAGCGGGTCGAGGACTACCTGGGCATCGACAACCTTTACGACACCGTCAACACCCCCTACGTCGGCTACCTCAACAATGCGGTGAAGGCCAAGGAGTTGTTCAAGCGCGACAAGGACTACGTGGTCACCAACGGCGAGGTGATGATCGTCGACGAACACACCGGTCGCATCCTCTCCGGCCGTCGCTACAACGAGGGCATGCACCAGGCCATCGAGGCCAAAGAAGGTGTGCAGGTCAAGGCCGAGAACCAGATGCTCGCGACCGTGACCCTGCAGAACTACTTCCGCCTCTACGAGAAGCTCTCGGGCATGACGGGCACGGCAGAAACCGAGGCCGGCGAGTTCATGTCGACCTACAAGCTCGGCGTCGTGCCCATTCCGACAAACAAGCCGATGCAGCGCAAGGATCAGCCCGACCTCGTCTACAAGAACGAAGAGGCGAAGTTCGCGCAGGCCGTCGCCGACATCGCCGAGCGCCACGAAAAGGGTCAGCCTGTGCTCGTCGGCACCACGAGCGTCGAAAAGAGCGAATACATCTCGCGCCTGCTGGCCAAGGCAGGTGTGCGCCACGAGGTGCTGAACGCGAAGAATCACGCTCGCGAGGCATCGATCATCGCGCAGGCGGGCCGCCTCGGCGGCGTCACGGTCGCCACGAACATGGCGGGCCGCGGCACCGACATCATGCTCGGCGGCAACGCAGAGTTTCTCGCCGTGCAAGAGATGACGAGCCGGGGCTTCTCAACCGAAGACGACCCCGAAACCTACGAGGCCGAGTGGCCCGCAGTGTTCGCCGCCGTGAAAGAGGCGGTCTCGGCCGAAGCCGAGAAGGTCATCAAGGCTGGCGGCCTCTACGTGCTAGGCACCGAGCGCCACGAGTCGCGCCNNGACAACCAGCTGCGCGGCCGTTCGGGCCGCCAGGGCGATCCCGGCGAGAGCCGCTTCTACCTGTCGCTTACCGACGACCTTATGCGCCTCTTCAACTCGGGTGCCGCAGCAGCTCTGATGAACCGTTCGAGCTTCCCCGACGATCTCGCGATCGAGTCGAAGGTCGTCACGCGCGCGATCCAGAGCGCGCAGAGCCAGGTCGAGCAGCGCAACAGCGAGATTCGCAAGAACGTGCTCAAGTACGACGACGTGCTCGATCGTCAGCGCAAGGCGATCTACGCGGATCGCGCGCAGATCCTCGACGGCGAAGACATCGAGGCGCGAGTCGACGTGTTCCGCGAGCAGGTGATCTCCGCGATCCTCGACTCGCATGACAATGGCGACTGGGATCTCGACTCGCTGTGGAACGACCTGAAGCAGATCTACCCGATCAGCATCACTCCCGACGAGATCGTCACCGAGACGGGCGGAAAGGGCGTGACCCGCGAGTTCTTGAGCCGCGAGATCATGTCTGATGCCGAACTTGCCTATCAGAAGCGCGAAGAGACCCTCGGCGCCGAGGCGATGCGCGAGCTCGAGCGCCGCGTCGTGCTCACCGCGATCGATCGCCGCTGGCGAGATCACCTCTACGAGATGGAATACCTCAAGGAGGGCATCGGCCTGCGCGCGATGGCTCAGCGCGACCCGCTCGTCGAGTACCAGCGCGAGGGCTTCACGCTGTTCCAGAGCACGATGGGTCAGATCAAGGAAGAGTCGCTTGGGCTGCTCTACAACCTTGAGGTGCAGGTGCGCCCAGCAGCCGGCCCCGAAGACCACGTGCACCTCGAGGGTGGCGGACTCGAAGAAGAGAAGAGCGTTGACGACTCGAACTTCAGCTACACCGCTCCGAGCGAAGACGGCGGCACTACCGTAAAGAGCGCCGGCTCGGGTGCGAAGAGTGCGAAGAGCGGAAACCCCGCGAAGAGTGGCAAGAAGGCGAAGTCCTCTGCTGCCGCAGCCGCCGCTCAGCAGGCCACGCCCGCGCAGCAGCAGGCCGCTCAGGCTTCGCGCGGGGCATTCGGCCAGCAGGTCGAGGGCGAGCAAGCCGACCCCACGAACCGCGCAGAGCGCCGCAAGAAGAAGTAGTCGGTTGTGGCGGGGCTGATCCTCGCCATAACTATGCGAATTGAGTCGTGCCCTCGGGCGTACACGGAGATCTAATGAACGAGAAACTAACCAAGAACCAGCGCCGCGAACAGGCGCGCGAGCAGGCGCGCCTTGCTCGCGAGGCCGAGAAGAAGCGCGAAAAGCGCAACCGCCTGTTTCTGCAGGGGGGCATCGCGCTCGTCATCATTGCGGTGCTCGGCGTGGTTGCGCTCGTGCTCTCGCAGAGCATGAAGCCCGCGGGCCCCGGCCCGCTCAACATGATCTCGGGCGGCGTGACCTTCAGCAAAGACCTCGAGGTCGTGAAGACCAAGGCGCTGCAAGACGGTGAGACGCGCAAGGCTCCCGAGCAGGACTGGACGAAGAGCCCGGTCGATATCACGATCTACGTCGACTACATGTGCCCCGCCTGCGGCAACTTCGAGCAGCAGAACGGCGACATGCTCGAGCAGTACGTCGGCAGCGGCGACGTGAACCTCACCGTCTTCCCGCTCAACTTTCTCGACGGGCAGTCGCTCGGCACCAAGTATTCGACCCGCGCCGCGAACGCATTCAGCTGCGTGGTCGAAGAGCAGCCAAAGAACGCATTCGCCTACCACAACCGTCTGCTGAGCAAAGAGGTGCAGCCGGCCGAGCAGACCACGGGCCTCACCGACGACCAGTTGGTCGAGAACGCGGTGGCCGCGGGCGCAAAGGGCACGACCGAGCTGAAGCAGTGCATCAAGGATCAGCGCTTCGCGCCGTTCATCAACGCGAACTGGAAGTCGGCAAGCGAGACCGGTCTGCAGGGGCTCGCAGAAGGCACCCAGCTGATCAACGACCCGCGCGTCGGCGACCTGCAGCCGGCAGATGAGCCGCAGCGCCTGCGCAGCACCCCCACCGTCATCATCAACGGTGTGCAGTGGGTCGAGGGCCGCGACGGGTCGCTCGAAGAGTACATTCTGAAGGTCAAGGGCGAGCTCGAGGGCTCGGCCGACCAGAAGAAGGAAGACACCGCGGAGGCAGCGGGCTAAGCTCGCGCCTCTGGGCTGCCCTTGCGCTCGCGCGCAGTTTGGCCTCGCTTCGCTCATCTCGCCCCGCCTCGGCCCGGTGGGGTGAGCGAAGCGGTCAAAAACCGGGTAGTCTCTTCTGGGTGATCGGTTTCGATCGGTCATCACGCCTCCTTAGCTCATCTGGTAGAGCAGCGGCCTTGTAAACCGCAGGTGGTCGGTTCGAGTCCGACAGGGGGCTCAGTTTCACAAAAGACCCGCTTCGGCGGGTCTTTTGCTTTGTTCGGATCCTGCGGCTGCCCGCGTCTACGTGCAGATCAGGGATTCGGGGAGCATCGCTACAGGCACAAAACAGCAGTTAAAGCACAAAGATCGGCGAGATACGTGTGTCTTAACTGCTGTTTTATGCGGTAGCTGTTGGGCAAGATTGGGTGAGCCGCCAGCGAGGCACCCCGGTAGGGTAGTCAGGTGACTTCAGCAAAGCCGAGCCTGCCCGTCTGGATCGCCCTGCTCGGCAGCGGCATCGCGGGCGCGCTCACGGCTGTGCAGTCGCGCATCAACGGCGGCCTCAGCCAGCACCTCGGAAACGGCTACGTCACGGCGGCCGTGTCGTTCGGGAGCGGCCTGGTGATCCTCTGCCTCGTCGTTGTGCTGAGCCGCCGCGCAAGACGCGGTTTCGCGCTCGTGAAGAAGGAACTCGCGAGCCGCCATTTGCCCTTCTGGGCGCTGTCTGGCGGCACCTTCGGGGCGTTCTTCGTGCTCGCTCAGGGCCTCGTCGCAACCGTGATCGGCCTCGCGCTGTTCACCGTGGGTGTGGTCGCGGGGCAGGTGCTCGGCGGGCTCGTGATCGACCGTACCGGGCTCGGGCCTTCGGGACGCGTCGATCCGACGCTCACCCGTGTGATCGGCATGGTGCTCGCGATGATCGCTGTGGTGTTCTCGGTGATCGCCGACATTGTGAACCCCGCGGGCGAGACGGCGCAGATCTGGCTGATCGTGTTTCCGGTGCTCGTGGGCTTCGGCGTTTCGCTGCAGGCTGCGGTGAACGGTTTGCTGCGGTCTGCGGCGCAGAGTGCGCTCACCGCAACGTTCGTCAGTTTCTTGGTCGGTACGGTGATCCTCGTCATCGTCGCAGCGATCTCTGTTGCCGTGCAGGGGTGGCCGACGGCCTGGCCCAGCCAGCCGCTGTATTACACGGGCGGCGCGCTCGGCATCGTCTTCATCGCGCTTGCGGCGATACTTGTGCGCACTGCGGGCGTGCTGCTGCTCAGCATGTCGAACGTCGCGGGCCAGCTGCTCGCTTCAGTGGCGCTCGAGGCGGGGCTGCCGCTGGCCGGCGGGGTCAGTGCCGGGTTGCTTGCAGGCACGGCCGTCGCGTTGGTCGCGGTGGTGATTGCCGCGATCCCGGTGCGAAAGAAAATTGATTAGCGCGGGATCGAGCCTTCGCCCGCTCAGGCTGACTCTTCGGCCTGTTCGAAGGTGAGCGACAGGCTGTTCATGCAGTAGCGGTCGCCCGTCGGGGTGCCGAAGCCGTCGGGGAAGACGTGGCCGAGGTGCGATCCGCAGCGGGCGCAGCGCACCTCGGTGCGGCTCATGCCGAGGCTGTTGTCTTCGAGCAGCTCGACCGCTTCGGGGTTGATGCTCTCGTAGAAGCTCGGCCAGCCGCAGTGCGACTCGAACTTGGTGCCGCTCTTGAAGAGCTCGTTGCCGCATGCGCGGCAGCGGTAGAGGCCGTCGCCCCACTCGCCGAGCAGCTCGCCGGTGCCGGCGCGCTCGGTGGCCGCCTGGCGCAGAATCGCGTACTCGTCGGCGCTGAGCCGCTCGCGCCACTCGGCGTCGCTCAGCTGAAATTCGTAGTTGCCTGCCGCAGTGTTCTCGCTCATGCCTCTAGCGTACGCCTGCTCGCTTCGCGGCGCAGGGGGTTGCGCTGGGTGTGACGTGGCGTTGCGACGCGGGATTGCGACGTGCGTGCTGCGGGGTGCTGAGGAGTGGGCGGGGGCTCCGATGACCGTGACACGCGCAAGCCAAGAACGCGGACTTGCAACATCTGATGATATTCGTCAGACTAATAGATGTGACCGAGGTTAGGTATGCCTCAGTTAGATCCGACGGGGGAATGCGAGCCCCCGTTTTTGTGTGTATGTATCGACCGAGAGGTGTTGCCGTGGAGGCATTTGGTACGCGGATGCGTGGGGGAGTCGCCACGCTGCTCTCTGCTGCCCTGATTTTGAGCGGGGCGCTGCTTGCGGCCCCGGCAGCGAGTGCCGAGGAGCCGGTCGCGCAAGCCCCGGTGGCCGAGGTCGCCCCGGCTGATGCAATCGCCGAATCGCAGGCGCCCGCGTCTGCAGAGGCGCAGCCCGAGGCTCCGACAGAAGATTCGGCAGCCCCCGAAGCCGAACCTTCCGCCGAGACGCCTGCAGAAGCACCCGCGGCCGACTCCGAACCGACCTCGGCCGCCGCCGCTAACACTCCAGCGGCTCTTGCGGCCGATGTGCTTCCTCAAACGCTCGAGCCGGTGCGCGCGGGCGGTGGAGCCCTCGACTGGGGCTTCAAGGCCAGCTGGCGTTCGTATCTGACAACCTGGGCCGCGGGTAACCAGCAGGCTTACGGCGGCGCGACGCTCAGCCAAGACGGAACTGTGCACTACCCAGAGTCGACCGAGTCGAGCTACGACCCCGCCACGGGCACCGGCGAGATCGCCTATACCGGTGGCGTGCAGTGGAAGAGCGAAGCCCACGGCTTCACCATCGCAATGCAGAACCCGAGGATCGCCGTCGCCGCTGACGGTTCGGCCTCCGTCTCTGCCGAGATGAGCACCGAAGACACCGCGGGCGCAAGCTCGGTCGTGCGTTTGGTCATCGCCACGATCGGTGCTGTGGGCACTCCCGCGAAAGCAGATGACACGGCGCACTGGTCGGCCGTCTCTGGGGTATTTGCCCAGACTCTCGCGCCAGCAGGCGTATCTCGGTACGCGGGCCAGGCGACCGATCCTTTCAGCTTCTCTACACCCGCAGCTGCCCCGGTCGTTACGCCGGTATGGGAGCCCGCAATCAGCGTTGCTCTGGCCGACGGCACCCCTCTCGCCGCCGGTGCGAAGGTCTACAAAGATGACGTGCTCGTGGTGAGCGGCAGCGGCTTTGATCCGCTCTCGCACCCGCGCCCAGTAGCTGGACGACCGCCCGTGACTGCGGGCGATCCCACGGGCAACTACGTGGTGTTCGGCAACTTCGCCGAGGCATGGCGACCCTCAACCGGAGCTACCGGCTCGGCGCGTGTGGTCGGCGATCAGCGCTGGGCGATGACTGACGCGACGTTCGGCAATATCGCTCCGAACTACGTGAGCGCCGTGCGGGCGCAGCGTGTGGCGCTGGGCACTGACGGTACGTTCACCGCCGAGCTTACGGCGAAGGCCGCGGCGTCGGCTCCGGGATCCTACGGGGTGTTCACCTACGTAGCCGGTGGCGGGGCAAACGACGCTGCACAAGAACTTGAACTGCGTCTCGACTACGTCGACAGCGTGCGGCCAAAGGCCTGGACCCCAGCCATCACGGTCTCGCTTGCCGATGGCACGCCGCTCGCCGCTGGTGCGAAGGTTTATAAGGGCGACAAGATCGTCGTTCGCGGATCGGGATTCGACCCCGAGTCGAACGTCGGAGGCCGGGGCGTTCCGATTCCGAACACTCTGCCGCAGGGTGCCTACGCAGTCTTCGGCAAATTCGGTGACGTGTGGAAGCCCTCTACCGGTGCCGCATCGTCGCAGCGCAAGGTCGGCAGTCAGCAGTGGGTGCTATCCGAGAGCGTGCTGAATCAGGTGCCCGCGCAATACCAGGGAATCGTGCGCGCTCAGTGGGCACCGCTATCTGCCGACGGCACCTTCGCCGCCGAGTTCACCCTCGACGATGCCAAAGACGCAGCACAGGTAACCGGCAGCTACGGTGTCTTCACCTACGGCGCGGGTGGCGTGAACAACGCTTCGCAGGAGCTCGAGGTTCGGCTCGACTACGTAGCGAGCGAGCGACCAGCTGAGCCGTCGAAGCCTGCGGTGAAGGTCGCAGCGGTGAGCGTGGACGGCCAGCAGGGCCTCAAGGTCGACGTCAACGCCACCGGCCTGCCGGGCAACATCTACGCGGCGCTGATCGAGCGCGGCACCGCCGGCTCGCTTGACCGCGACAGTATGGACAAGCTGCCCGCATTCGCCGTACCGTTCCCCACCGTCACCGACGGGGTCGCGAACTTCACGCTGACCGCGCCGATGACCAAGCTGGATCGCAAGAAGCAGTACGAGGTGCTCGTGTGGAGGCAGCACAGCGTGCCCGACGCGACGACCACCTATGGTCAGGCAGATGTGGCCGTCACCGAGGCGCAGTGGGACGAGCTGCAGGGCATCAAGCCTCCTGTCGTGGTGCCGCCGACCAAGCCGCAGCCCACCTTGCCGGGCGCCGGCTCGCTCACCTGGGGCATCTCGTCTTCGTTCGCGAACTACGTCACCGGCACCATTGCAAAGGGGTCGATTTCGACTAACGGCGTCGGCGGTGGCCGCGGCGGCTACGTCTTCCCCCAGGCAACCGGCAGCAGCTGGAACGCCGATACTCGCACCGGTACGGTGCGCTACTCGGGCACGGTGACCTTCACTGGCCACGGTGGCCTGCTCAGCGAAACCTTCTCGAACCCGGTCATTACCGTGTCGAGCCCGACCTCGGGCACGATCTCGGCGGGCGGCCAGAGCTTCCCGCTCAACCTGACCGGCGCGGGATTCACCGCAAACGCAGATGGTTCAGCAACCTGGAGCGGCGTCTCGGTCGGCGGTGCGATCAGCGGCGGTGACGGTGGCGGTGCGGGCGGCAGCCTCGGCATGGACTCGCTGAGCTTCACCGTCGGTTCGGTGAGCGCACTGAACTTCGGCTCGACCTCGACCGTGTCGCAGTTCGCGAAGAAGCGCGAGGCCGCGGCAACCGCGCCCGCCAGCACCGGGCTCACCGTGGTCACCCCGACTGCAAAGCTTGTTGCGGGCGGCGAGATCGAGATCACGGCGGGCGGATTCCAGCCGAACGAGCAGGGGATCCTCGTTGTGATCTACTCGGAACCGACGGTGCTCGACACGAACGCCAAGGCCGACGCCAACGGCGTGGTGCGTTGGATCGGTACCCTGCCGAAGGATCTTGCGGGAAAGCACACCATCACTCTGCAGGGCAGTGTCAATGTCGGCCAGGAGATCACGATCGCGAAGGCCGGTGAGGTGAAAGAGAAGACCACGACGGTCGCCGCAGAAACCTCGGCCCCGATGGCGCAGGCGGCCGCAGCTGGCGAAACCAGTGGTGTGCCTGCCTGGGCTTGGTGGACCGGCGCGCTCGCGCTGCTCGTGATTGCAGGTGCCGGCACCGCGCTGGTCGTCGCCCAGCGCCGCAAGGTCGACACCCCGACCCACCTCTAGACCCGATGCCTGGGCCTGCCACCATCCCCTTTGGTAGGCCCGGGCATCGTCTGCATCCGCACACAAGAGAACGTTACGATGAAACCCATGAATCGATTTGCCACCGCTGCCACAGCAGCAGTATTCGCGGCAACCGCCCTGCTGGTTCCGACTGCAGCTCAGGCTGCGCCGATCCTCGCCACGACCGCTGCGAGCAGCAACTGTGTCGTCACCGGTGGTGAGCTGGGGTGGGGCGTGAAAGAAGGTTTCCGTTCGTACATCTCAGGCACCATCGCGAACGGTTCGTGGGAGGTCGCTGACGGCGCGAGCTATGAGACCCCGCTGTTCGGGTGGGCGAACCCGACCGGCGAGATCGATGCGATAACGGGCGAGGGTACCGTCTCCTTCGCCGGCTCGATTCACTTCACCGGACACGACGGAGTGCTGAACCTGCAGATCGCGAACCCGACAGTCGTGCTGAACGGCGACGGCACCGCGAAACTGCTGATGGACACGAAGAGCAACAACGCCCAAGGCGAGCTCGTCGTCGACGAGCAGCAGGCCTACCTCGGCAAGGTCGAGGCGCTCGGGCAGCTTGACCCGGCGAGTGGTGCGGTCGCTTTTGACCAGGCGCCCGCGGTGCTCACCGCTGACGGTGCAGACGCGTTCGGCGGGTTCTATGCGAGCGGCGACGAGCTCGATCCCGTGTCGCTCACGCTGCAGCTGGGGCCGTGCGAGGGTACGCCTGCGGCTCCGGCGCAGTCGGCAGATTCGAACTCAGAAACCGTGACGCTCACCGCCGACGAACCCGCGAACTCAGTACCGTGGCTTCCCATCGCGATCGGCGCGGTCGCCCTGGTCGTCATCGCCGTCACCGCGGGCATGCTGATCGCAGGCCGCAAGAAGGGTGCTGCACCTGCCGCGCCCGAAGACGACGTTGCGCCGAGCGATTCGTAGGTTCAGCTACCAGTTCGCGTTATTTGGGCAGCGAGGATCGCGGCTAGCCGCGCACCGGCATGACGATGCCCGCGGCAGAGCCGGGGCGCTCGATCACCTCGACCGGGGTGCGATAGACGTCGCTCACGATCTCGGCAGTGAGTACCTCGGCCGGTGCCCCGCACGCGAAGATCTGACCGTCGCGCAGCAGCGCGATGCGGTCGGCGTAGGCCGCCGCGAGGTTGAGGTCGTGCAGCACGACGAGCACCGCGTCACCGGCAGCGGCGCGTTCTCGGGTGAGCTGCAACAGAGTCTCTTGGTGCCCCAGGTCGAGCGCGGCGGTCGGCTCGTCGAGCATGAGCACACCGGTGCGGCCTGCGATGACGCGTGCGAACCCGACGCGGGCGCGTTCGCCGCCAGATAGCGAAGGCACGCGCCGGTTGCCCAGGTGCGCGATATCTGCCGCCGCGATGGCCTCGGCGATCGCCTCGTTATCGTCGTCTTCGAGCGGGGTGCGGCGCCAAGGCGCACGACCCATTTCGACCACCTGATGCACGGTGAACGGAAACATGATCTGGTTGTCTTGCAGCAGCACGCTGCGGCGCCGGGCCAGCTCGGGCAGTGTCCACTCGCTGATGGGGCGGCCGCGAAACTCGACGTCTCCTCCATCGGGGGCGGTATCGCCAGAGAGCACACCGAGCAGGGTCGACTTGCCCGCGCCGTTCGGGCCGAGCAGGGCGAGCACTTCGCCCGCGCGCAGCTCGAGCGACACGTCGTCGAGCAGCTTGCGGCCACCCCGCGACAGAGTGACGCCGCGCGCAGAGGCGACGACGGTGCCGGCCGAGGCGCGATCCACCGCCACAAATTTTTGAGCAGCCAACTTAACCCCACCCCCCGGCGCGCTTGCG
>DDEV01000016.1 GCA_002336855.1 Leucobacter sp. UBA1945
GCTCCTCGAAGTCGCCACGGTAGCGGCTGCCTGCGATCAGCGACGACAGGTCGAGCACATAGACCTGCTTGTCTTTCAGCGTCTCTGGCACCTCACCGGCGACGATCGCCTGCGCGAGGCCCTCGACCACTGCGGTCTTGCCGACGCCGGGCTCGCNNCCGATCAGCACGGGGTTGTTCTTCGTGCGGCGCGAGAGGATCTGCATGACCCGCTCGACCTCTTTCTCGCGGCCGATCACGGGATCGAGCTTGCCCTCGCGAGCGGCCTGGGTCAGGTTGCGGCCGAACTGGTCGAGCACCTGCGAGCCCTTGACCTCGCTCTGCTGCTCGGGAGCACCGACGGTAGCGGTCTCTTTGCCAGCCTGGTAACCGCTCAGCAGCTGAATCACTGTCTGACGCACGCGGTTGAGATCGGCACCGAGCTTCACGAGCACCTGAGCGGCAACGCCCTCGCCCTCACGAATGAGGCCGAGCAGAATGTGCTCGGTACCGATGTAGTTGTGGCCGAGCTGCAGCGCCTCGCGCAGCGAAAGCTCGAGCACCTTCTTCGCGCGCGGCGTGAAGGGAATGTGCCCGGCAGGCGGCTGCTGGCCCGTGCCGATAATGTCGGTGACCTGCTCACGCACCGCATCGAGCGAGATATCGAGCTGCTCGAGGGCCTTCGCTGCGACGCCCTCACCCTCATGAATGAGGCCGAGCAGAATGTGCTCGGTACCGATGTAATTGTGGTTGAGCATCTTCGCCTCTTCTTGGGCGAGCACCACTACTCGACGGGCGCGATCCGTGAATCTCTCGAACATCTTTCCTCCATGCGGCTGCGCTTGGGTCACGCAACCGATAGCAACAGACTACGCACCGATAACGCGCCTTGGGCGGTTGTTCGCCGCAGGCGTGACTCGATTGCGGTTTCGAGGATCAGCCCGCCGCAGTGCCCCGCGCGTCTTCGGCGCCCTCGATCTGTTGCACCCCGGTCTCTGCCAAGATCTGCCGCAGATCTTCGAGCATCTCAAGTTGCCGCTTATTGATGGCCATGAGCTCTTCGATCTCTTTCTTTGCCGCAAGGTTCGTATCGAAATCGTGTTGCGCGAGCGCCGCCGAGATCGCGTCTTGCCGCTTCGCGGCGATCAGCAGGATCGCGCCCTGCAGCCCGGCCAGCATACTCAGGAAGAGGTTGAGCAGGATAAAGGGGTAAGGATCCCACGCCTTTGCCGAGAGATTCAGCAGGGCCCAAAGCGCCATGAAGCCAACGAAGATCGCGATGAAGGCCCACGACCCCATGCCGTTGCGCAGGCGGTCGGCCGCGCGCTGCCCGGGGGTGAGAGACTCGTGGTGTTTTGCATGCCAGTTCAGCTGGGTTCCGCTCATGTCGCGAGTGTAAACCCGCTCGCTTGACATCTCGTGGCGAGACTCGCATACTTATCGAAAAGCGATAATATCGAATATCGATAAGGAGACACGATGAGCAACTCGCCTGCACACCGCCCCTCGCTCGCCGACCGCGTGGGAATGGCCATCTTCTCGGTCGCCGGGCTGGGCATCGTCGTCACGGCCGCGGTCGCGGCTGGGTATCGTATCGTCGGTGTTCTGCAAGGTGTCGCGTTGCCGGTTCGTGTGCAGCCGGTCGACCTCGAACTCGACGCGCCGATCGGGCCAGGGGGCTCTGCCGTGCCAATGCAGATTGAAACCGCAACGGTAATCGCGTCTCCGATACCGCAATCTGCAGTTGGAATCGAGATTCTTTCGCAGGCTATTCGATTCGGCACTATCGCAACTGTAACCATCTGTTTGGTGCTGCTCACCGTGCGCATCTTTCGTGGCCACATCTTCGGGCGCTCGAACACCGGGCTCGCCACCACCGCGGGCCTCGTCGGAATCACCGGCTCGGCCACCGCTGTCGCCCTGAATGGAGCCGTGGGTGGAAGTGTGCTGCACGCCCTCGGCCCAAATGGCAGCGGATTCATCTTCTTGACCGCCGATCCGGCGCCTCTGGTGCTCGGGGGGTTCGCCTTAGCGGTAGCGCTCACAGCGT
The DNA here is from genome assembly GCA_002336855.1 of Leucobacter sp. UBA1945. Lineage (GTDB taxonomy): Bacteria > Actinomycetota > Actinomycetes > Actinomycetales > Microbacteriaceae > Leucobacter. The sequence continues at coordinate 2,029 of DDEV01000016.1, forward strand.
TCACGGTCGGGGCAAAACTGCAGCGCGACACGGAAGGACTGATCTGAGATGACGAACTTCAATGCACCGTTACCCAAGGAGCCGACCCCGCAGAAGGTGCGCGCCGACGCGATTGCAATACTTGTGATGGGAATTGTCGCCTCAGCGTCGATCGTTTACCTCGCTGTTCGCAAATATCTGAGCCTTTTCGTCGCTGGTGGCATTGCCTGGGATCTGCCGGTCGAATCACAAACTGCCACGGCGCCGGGACTTGCGGCATATGACGCAGACGGGCCGATCGTTGCTTCACCGGTCACCGGCACCTTCACGCACCTGCAAGTGGTCGTGCCCAATCTGAACACGGTGTCGACCGTGTGCCTCGCCATCTCGGTCGCTGCCGCAGCACTTACCGCGATCCTCGTGATTGCAAGCATCGTGCGCTTGGCCTGGCTCTTTCAGCAGGGTCGCTTCTTCACGCTGGCGACGAGTCGCACCCTGCGCGCTCTCACCTGGAGCATGATCGGAGGCGGGCTCGTCGCGTGGGCAAGCTGGAACCTGGGAGCAAACGGAATCGAGGGTGCACTCGGCGTGCGCGCAAACACCAGTGGCACGTTCGAATGGTGGAGTTGGTACTGGATTCTGCTGTTCGCTGTCACCTCGTCTGGCCTCATCGACATCGCACTTCGCAGGGCGATTCGCCTGCAGCACGAAACCGAGGGTCTGGTATGAGCCCGGCCGAACCCGACGAGGGCCATGCGATCCACTGCCGCCTCGACGAGTTGCTCGCAGAGCGCGGCATGACGCTGACCGAACTCAGCGAGCGTGTCGGAGTGAGTCTCGTGAACCTTTCGGTGCTCAAGAACGACCGCGCACGCGCGATTCGCTTTTCAACCCTCACCGCAATCTGCCGGGTATTGAATTGCGACGTCGGTGAGTTGCTCGAGATGGATCGACGGGCCGTTTAGGCCGACCCCATGGCCAGCGGGGCTCTACTCGGGAAAGACCCGCTTAGTAATTGCCTGCACGTCTCGATCAAGGCCGTCCATCTGAGCCTGGAGCCCTGTGAAACGCAGATCGAGCTAGGTGCGCAGACTCGCAATGTCAACCTGCAAGGTGGCGGTGGACGAATGGCTGGTGCGCATCAGCAACTCCGTGGTTACCGTAATCATTGCCGCGAACGCGGCGGCAAGAATGCCGAGCGCCGCCCAGATCTGTGGTTCCTTCGTGGTGATCACTCTTCATCGTCTGCAAGTTGTTCACATCATGTCACCCGGGCAACACCGAAAACGGCACATTGAGGAGATCCGTGGATAACCGCTTGAAACCAATACCTGTGAGCGACGAGAGTTACGCGGCGCCGCTCGAGAGTGCCCACGAGGCTGCGTCGAACGCACGCGCCGTCCAGAAGAGCTTCTCGGCGTCTTGCGGGGTGGGCCAGCTCGACAGCTTCACACCGACCACTCCCGTCAAGCGGTTCATGTAGATCATCTGCCCGTGAATGCCGAGCGCGAGCATCACGTCACCGCTCTCGCCCGGAAACCAGAAACCGTTGCGGTACATACCACCGGGCATCAGCGTCGGCTCAGGCGATTCGACGAATGCAGCGCGCGAGTCGGCGCCACCCGCAAATGTGTCGTTCACCCAAGCCTCTGAGAGCACCTGCTTGCCGTCGAGGCTACGACCCTGGTTCACGAAGAGGTGACCGAACTTCGCGAGATCACGCAACGTCGCAGAAACCCCGCCATCGAACATGCCAGCGCCGACGCTGTCAACACCGACGTTTGCCTCGAACTCGGCGCCCATCGGCTGCCACAACCGCTTCGACATCACGTCTGCAGTGTGCTCGCCGGCGGCCCGCTCGATGACAAACCCGAGCGCATCGGTCTCACATGACTTGTAGTCGAACGCCCCACCGTGCACGGTTTTCTGCTGCAACGTCGCCAAGAACCCGAGCAGGGAGTCGGGCACTTCTGGATGCACCTTCGGCGCCCAGCCGATCGCTTCCTCGAGCAGGCGCACCTCGGCGCCACTGTTGAGATACTCCTCTGAGAACTTCACACCGGTGCGCATGTCGATCAGATGGCGCACGGTCGCGCCCTCGTATCCCGAGCCCAGAAGTTCGGGCACGTAGTCGGTCACGAGCCCATTGAGATCGAGCTCACCCGCGTCTGCAATGATGCCCGCAACGGTGGCGGTCAACGACTTCGACACGGACATGAGCAGGTGGGCGCGCGACTCGACCAGCTCACCGAAGTATCGCTCGGCAACAATGGTGCCGCGATGCAGCACGAGCCAGCCGTCGGTGAACGACTGCTGCATCACCTCGGAGAAGATAGCGGCCCGCTCTTCCCACGGGTGCCCAACAGTCAGCGTCTCGAGTTCGGCGTTGCGCCGCTCGAACTGCGGGGCACCTGCCGCTGGCGTGATCGCGTGCACTGGCAAGAACTCTTTGATGTGATGCATCGACCATCGCAGGTACGGCGGGACTTGCCACTGCTCCAGCGTCGGGAGTGCGGTAGCAGCAACTGCAGCCGCACCGGGATCGGCTACCGGGATCGCCCCCGTGAGCGGGGCGGGCTCCGCATACACGGGCACCGCTCCGGTCAACGAGGCCGTTTCGGCGGCCACGGGGATGGCCCCGGTCAACGGCGCTGGCTCCGCGACTACCGGAATGGCTCCGGTCAGAAGCGGCTCAACGTACGTCTCAGGGGGCAGACCGGCCTCAGGGTAGGCGATCCCGCTCGGAACGATCGGGATCGCGCCCGTCAGTGGGTTCACTGCTGCTCCATCGATCGGGACAGATTCTTCGGGGTTCTCAGCGAATGACATACCTTCGATCCCAGAATTCATCCGTCCAGTATCCCACGGCCCGCCTGCACCCTTGCCGACGCAAGCACCTACTGGGTCTCCTCGGTAACCTCGATCTCAGTCGTGTGATACATGCCACGAATCGCATCAATCAGGTATTTCGCATGCAGAGTGAGCCCGCCGCGATCGCCCTCGAGGTGCGCCTTCGTCACCAGAATGCCGAGGTCGGCACCCTTCCAGCGGTAGTCGCCGGCGTTATAAATGCGCAGGAAGAAGGCCTCATCGGTGCCGCGCAGCGAGTGCCAGTCGAGGTTCGGGTTGCTGTAGACCAGGCGACCGTAGTGATCGATCACGTAGCGGCCGGTGCGAGGCGCAGCATTGATGCGCTCGACCGTGCTCGCGGTGTGCTTGATCACCATATGGCTCCACTCGTCTTCAGAGGCGAGTTCTTCCCACCGATCATTGATCTCGGTGACGTCGATCTCGAAGTCGATGCCCGAGTACTCGAGCAGGTGGAAGGCGAAGAGCGGCACGTCGGCGTAGGCGCCGGCCGTGACGTTCGTGATCGCCGAGGCGCCACTCACGCGAGGGTTCAGCTCGCCGAGGTATACGTCACCGGTGTCGGTGTCGAGCAGCACATCGACCTCGAAGAAGCCGCGATAGCCCTCGGCACCGAGTCGGTCGCCAAGCTTGCGCACGAGCTCGATGGCTGCATGCCTGCTCTTATCGTCGAGCACCGTGGGGAACATTTCGTTGCCCGCCCAGCCGCCGCGGTACGGGGTGAGCTCCTTGTGGCCCGTAATTTCGGTCATGCATGGGCCAACGACCGTGCCGTGCCGTGTGAGCACCGCTTCGATCGCGATCGGTCGGTTATTGATTCGCTTCATCACCTTGATCTCGACGTCTGTGACATCATCAGCGATCTTTGCGAATTCCTCTTCATTGGTTACGAAATAGGTGGTTTTGCCCGAATCACCGTAGGCAGTCTGGATCACGAGATCTTGCCCCAAACCCGCCTTCTCGGTGACTTTCGCGAGTTCTTTCCAGTCGGCGACTTTCGTCAGCACGTTCGGCACGCTCGGCACGCCGACCGAGTCGGCAATTTGAGTGGTGACGATCTTCGAGTCGAGCCGCTCGCGCAGGGCGTGCGGGGGCAAGATGAGCTCGTAATCGAGTTCTTCGCAGATTCGCTCAGTCTCTTCGTCGAAAAACACCGTGACAATCTTTGGCCTCATGCCAGGAGGCGTGCGCTTCTCGATGTGGGTGCGCACCTCGTGGTTGCTCAGCAACCAGTTGTTGACGTCTTCGCCGCTCTCGAACTCGACGTAGGGTTTGTGCGCCGGGGTGAAGACTCGCGGGTGAGCGCCGTCCCAGCTGTCGTAGTACGCGATGTACGAGAAGCCTCGCACCCAGCGGTCGAGGCCCAGCAGGTTGAACGCCGTAGCGCCGACGAAGAACACCGGTGCCTCGCTGGTGCGAAGGTAGTGGCGAATTTCGGAAATATTCTTCAGCTTGGTGAACCCGCTGCGTCCGATGGTGACCGGGCCAGTATGCGGAGCGCGCCGCGGCCTGCGCCGCTTCACGGGAGCCTCGGCTTCGCCGTCTGCACTCGCGCCAAGAGCGCCGCCTTTGAGGGCACCGCCCTTCGCCGCACCGCCCTTCACCGCGCCTCCGGGAATCATTCCGCCCTTCGCGGTGCTCGTCGACAGGCTCTTTGCCGCACCGCCCTTCGCGGTCGAGCTGCTCTTCGAAGCAGCGCTTTTCGCGGGCTTCACCTGCGCAGTCTTCGCGGCATCCGCCTCGGCCGCCGCAGCCTTGGTCACTGCCGCTTTGGCAGCCGCCGACCTGGTCGCCGAAGTCTTCGCGGCTGGCACCTTCGTTGTCGCCGCCTTCTTCGCGGCAGGTTTCGCGGCGGCCTTCTTTGCGGGCGCAGCAGCGGTTACGGTTTTCTTCGCTGCGGTGGCTTTCGCCGCAGGCTTCTTCGCAGTCGTAGCCTTAGCACCGGCCTGAGCCGATGCGGCGGCGGGTTTCGCCGCCGTACTTCGCTTTCTCGCGGCTGGCTTTGCCGGTTTCACCTCTCCCTGCTGCGAATCGGGCGAAGAAGTGCCCTGCGAAATGGTCTTGGAATCCTCGTTACGCGCCATTGCGTATCCTTCCGCTGGGGAGACGGTAGAGGCATAGTTGCACAGTTTGTCGAGATTTCCAAAACGAGACCAAACGTTCGCCTCGGCGCGCCGCTGTGCCGGCTCAACGAGCGGAATTGCAGCGCAAAATTACTGCAAGGCTGAGGTCAGCCGCGCAAGGCCGTCGAGCAGCTGCGAGCGCAGCGGCTGCCGCGACCACTCCTCGCGCGTCAGCTCACGCGAGTTCTGGTGATACACGGCATTCACCTCGTCGAGTTCGCTCACAAAGCTCTCTCCGTAGACCACCATCGACACCTCCATGTTGAGGTTGAACGAGCGCTGATCCATGTTCGAAGACCCGACCACAGCGATCTTGTCGTCGATCGTGAAGTGCTTCGAGTGCAAAATGTATGGCGGCCGATACATGAAGATGCGCACGCCAGCGTCGAAGAGCTCTTCGTAATACGAGCGCTGCGCGTGATAGACGACCGCCTGGTCGCCAATCTCTGAGACGAAGAGCTCGACTTCGACCCCGCGCGCCGTCGCGGCCCGCAGCGCGTGCATGATCGCGCTCTCCGGAATGAAGTATGGGCTCGTGATGCTAATGCGCTCCTGGGCCGTGTACAGCAGCGACACGAACACCTGCAGATTGTTCTCTCGCCCGAACCCCGGCCCGCTCGGCAAGATCTGACAATCGACTTGCCCCGGCAGCTGCACACGCAGTTCATCGTCGATCGACTGCGGCATCGCTTCACCAGTCTCGACAAACCAGTCACTCAAAAACACGGCTTCGAGGCCGAGCGCGGCCGGCCCCTCGACTCGCACCATGAGGTCGCGCCAGTGCAGCCCACGGCGAATGTTCGCGGGTTTGTTGTAGCTCGAATCGACGAGGTTCTGCGACCCCATGAATCCGACCTCGCCGTCGACCACGACGAGCTTGCGATGGTTGCGCAGATCGGGCCGCTGCCACTGACCGCGCCACGGCCGCACCGGCAGCAGGTACGCCCACCTCGCGCCGATCTCGTTCAGGGTATTTGCAGTGCGCTTCGCGCCGGGGTTGCGCACCGCAGACACGTGGTCGAGCAGCACACGAACCTCGACGCCTCGAGCGGCCACCTCACGCATCGCTTCGAACACATCGTTGGTGGTGTCGTCGTGCACCAGAATGTAGAACTCGACATACACGTAGTGTTTTGCCGCACGGATGGCTGTGGCGATCCTCGCAAAAGACTCTTCGTAATCGATGCAAATGCTTGTCGCGTTGCCACGCACCATCGGTTGTGCCCCGAGGGATCGCCCCAACTGCACGGCGTTCGAAATACCGTCGGGTAAGAGCACGAGTTCGGTGCCAAGCTTCGCCTGCTCGCGATCGGCGATCTCACCCACGATCTGGGTGGCAAACTCCTGCTTCGCCGTTCGTTTCTTCGGCAGCTTGTTGCCCCCGATCAGCAGAAAGAGCAGCAGGCCGGGAACCGGCAACCAGAAAATCGTGATGAGCCAGGCCATGCCGGCTGTCGGGCGCCGGTTGCGCGGCACGACGAAGAGCGCGACGATGCGCACGAGGTTGTCGACCACGAGCACGAAGGCGGCCCAGAGAAACGGCCAGTTGACCTCGCTCCAGAAGTCACCGGCCGCGGCAAGGCGAATCATGGCGGCGTAGTCGTGCATGGAGACATTCTATGGGTGTCTCAAAAACCCGGTGCCGATTGCCGCTCGGGGCTACGACGTGATTGTCGGAGGGCCGCCGCGCGTCAGGAGTCCGACTTCGGGGGCAGGCCGAGACGGGCGCGCTCCTCGGCCTCCATCTCTTTGTAGATTCGCCGCTCGGTGCGGTCAGCGCGCAAAATGAAGCGCAGCACGAGAGCGAAGAAGATACCGATCAGCACGGTCGGGGTAATCGACCAGAGCGCGTTGACCCACCAGTTATCCATCGAAGATTTCACCCTCAAGACACTCAAAAACATCCGGGCTGGCGTGCGGCCCGGCAAGACAGCACAAGCTTAGATGACGGGGCTGCACGCTTGCCGAGAGCGCGTGAAGGTCGCGAAGGACCAGAACCCGCTCTAACTTGTGGATCTTAGGGGAATTGAACCCCTGACCTCGTCATTGCGAACGACGCGCTCTACCAACTGAGCTAAAGACCCGAATCAAGCTCAGCCTATCAGGCGTGCCGCACTCCCCCGCGCGGCCAAACCAATCAGCCCGCGCGACGACTGCGCAGCACTGCGTCGAGGTCGAGCGCCCCGTCGCTGGTATCGCCGACGACGCCCATCTTGCGCAGCCGCTCGCTTGCGGCGATCTCGGCCGCGAGCGCACGCGCTTGGGCCGAAGCCGGGCGCGGCGCGGCAGGTGCGGCAGCGGGCGCAGCGGCAGCAGGCACAGCAGCCGCGGCCGATTTCTCGGCCTTCGGCGCAGCGTTGAGTTCGCGCTCCAGCAGAATCGACTCCGGCTGGTTTTTCATCGAAGCGGATCCGCCAGCTCCCGCGACAGATGCACCCTCGGCGCGAGCACGAGCCATTGCACGAGCCCGCTCAATGCGTGCGGCAGCCGCGGCCTGAGCTGCGGCGTGCTTCTCTGCGCCGCGATCCACCGCTTCAACGGCAGGTGCCGCAGCAGCTACCCGCGTCGCGGGGCTCGGAACGATTCGCTCTGCGTCGATCTCGACGTGACGCACGCGACCAGGGGCAAGCAGCACCAGCACCCCGAGTGCAACGGTTACCGCTGCGACGGAACCGAGCAGCAGGGCTGGACCGAGACCCGCGATCAGCGTGCCTGCGCCGACAAGCATCGCGGCGAGCGCAAGCACCAGCACGAGCGCCGCAAGCGAGCGGACCCGGCGCACCACGGGTCGACGCAGCTTTGCCGAGCGCGCGAGCGCTGCCTGCTTGCGCTTCATCTGCTGCGCGCGCATCTCTGCGTAAATCTGCTTCGTGCGAGCCTCGCTCAGCTCGGCCTTGCGCTCGGCATCCTGCTGGCGCTGCGCCGTGCGCAACAGTCGCTCCTGAGCAAGTGCCTCGCGCGCGGTCGCCTCAACGCGCACCTCGGTGGGTACCTCGGCGGTCTCTGCGAGCACCCGAAGCGTGCGTTGCAGGCGCAGCGCGTTCTGCTCAGCAGTTCTGAACTCTCGTCGCCGCACCCAGCTCGGCACGAGCACCGCGACCCAGAGCAGCGCGGCCACCACGAAGATGAGCCCACCACCGAATACGCCGCTTGCCATGTGGTCACTGTACGGGCTGCGGCGCGGCTCACGAGCTTGGCGCGCCGAGCCGCTCGAGCATTCCTCGCGGTACTTCTTCTGCTGTCACCGCGAAGCTCTCGTGATCGCACCACTTGCCGTCGATGTGTATGTAGCGCTCGCGGAGCCCCTCGTATCGCAGGCCGAGCTTGTGCGCGACCCGCAGCGATGCGGCGTTCTCAGGTCGAATGCACACTTCGATTCGGTGCAGTCGCAACTCGGTAAACGCGTAATCGATCGCGAGCGCGACGGCGGTGGGAGTCACGCCCTGCCCAGCAACGTGCTGCGACACCCAGTATCCGATCGAGGCCGACCGCAGGGCGCCCGCACTGATATCGCTGACGCTGAGCTGGCCGACAGCCTGCCCGTCGTAGAGCATCACGAACGTCACGCCTGTGCCTGCTTTACGTTGCCGGTGCATGGCGCGAATCACCGGCCCGAGTGGCTGAGAGCCGGGCGCCGCTCCCCCGCCGCCCGGAAATGTCGCCTCCCAGGGCTGCAGCCAGCTTCGGTTTTCGGTGAGCAGCCTTCTGAGCACCGCGGCGTCGCGGCGTCGCACCGAGCGAATGGCGATTCGCCCATGCCCGCGCTCCGGCGGCGCCTGAATCGGATACGGCAGTGGGCTCACCAGTTGGCCTCTTGAGAGCTACTCGGCACCGGACGAGTCTGCGGCGTCGCGAAGGCGATCGGCGAACCGGATCACCCATTCGCGCAGCTCGTCGCCGAGCTCTGCGTGCTCGACGCCCAGCAGCAAGTTCGCCTTGATCCACTCGGCGCGATCACCCGTGTCGTAGCGCCGCCCACCGAACACGACACCGAAGATCGGGGCCTCGCCCCCGCCCGTAGCGAGGGTGTTGAGCGCATCGGTCAGCTGGTACTCACCACCGCGGCCCGGCTCGAGCTTGTCGATCAGCCCGAAGATCTCTGGCCGCAGCACGTAGCGCCCGATGACGGCGAGGTTCGACGGGGCTTCTTCACGGTTCGGCTTCTCGACAAGGCCAGTGATGCGCACCACATCGGGCTCATCTGTCGCCTCAATCGCAGCACAGCCGTAGAGGTGCACCTGCTCTGGAGGCACCGCCATGAGCGCAACGACGCTCGCTCCGCGCTGATCATGCACCTCGACCATGCGCTCGAGCAGTGGGTCGCGGCTATCGATCAGGTCGTCGCCCAGCAGCACCGCGAACGAATCGTTGCCGACGTGCTTGCGAGCCCGCCCGACCGCATGGCCGAGCCCTAGTGGTTGCCCTTGGCGCAGAAAGTGCACCTCGGCGAGATCGCTCGCCTCGTGCACCTTGTCAAGCCGCTCGCTATCGCCCTTCTTCTCGAGTGTCTGCTCGAGCTCGGGCACGTTGTCGAAATGGCTCGTCAGGTTCTCTTTGTTGCGCCCGGTGATGATGAGCACGTCGTTCAGCCCGGCAGCGACTGCTTCTTCGACCACGTACTGAATCGCCGGCTTATCGACGATCGGCAGCATCTCTTTCGGCATCGCCTTTGTCGCGGGCAAGAATCGAGTGCCGAGCCCTGCGGCCGGAATCACTGCTTTCGTCACCGTACGGCGCTGCTGCGTTGTCATGCTCGGTAGCCTACCGGGCACGACCGACAAGCTGTTCGGTCGTCGCTCAGAAACGTCGTCACACGTGGCCTCGCTACAATGACCGCGTGACGACCGCAGTAGAGCTCAAGCGCGAACTTCGCGCCGGCATTCGCGCCGAACGCATTGCGATGAGCGAGGATCGCCGGGAGGAAGCCCGCACCGACCTCACGGCGCGGCTCATCGATCTCGTGCGCACCCGCGAGGCGCGATCCTTTTCGTGCTTTCTGCCGACGCGCTCCGAACCAGACACCCGCGGCCTGCTCAAGTGGGCAGCATCGCAGGGCATTGAGACGTTGCTGCCTTCATCGCTCGCGGACGGGCTGCTCGACTGGATTAGCCCGAGCGGCGAGGGCACAGTTCGGGGCGCCCACGGAATCGACGAACCGATCGGCGAAGTGCTCGGCGCACTCGCGATCGAGACCGTCGACCTGATGCTGATTCCGGCGGCCGCGGTCGACCGGCGCGGCAACCGGCTCGGATGGGGGCGCGGCTACTTCGATCGCGCGCTCGCGTCGATGACACGGCGACCGGCGGTGTTCGCCGTCGTGTTCGACCACGAGGTGCTCGAGCACCTGCCCACCGAGCCGCACGATGTTCCGCTCACGGGTGTCGTCACGCCGCGTCGCACGTTGCTTTTCTGAGCGCCAATAAAGGGATCAGCGCCGCACCGGGTAGAATCTTCGTTTGTGCCTACCTACGCTTATCGCTGCGCCGACTGCGGCCACGCATTCGACACCTATCAGCAGTTCAGCGAGGCCGCGCTGACCGAGTGCCCCGAGTGCGGCGGCAAGCTGCGCAAGGTCTTCGGTTCGCTCGGAGTCACCTTCAGCGGGTCGGGCTTCTATCGAACCGATTCGCGCAGCGAAAGCAAGCCCTCGGGGTCTCAGCCCTCGGGGTCTGCGAGCAGCTCGTCTGGCTCGGGCTCTTCGTCTAGCGCTTCGTCGTAGCCGACGGCGCTCTGCCCACGTCGATACTGAGCGCAATCGCCGAGACTGAGCGCGATTTACGTGAGAACAGGCTCAGTCTCGACGAAGAAGCTCCATCTCGGTGAAGAGGATCAATTTACCCGCGTCAGCCCCAGTGCGGCGGGCGATCGGCCCTGAGCCGGTCGTCGTTCTCGCTCTCTGCTCGTGGCGCCGTCGGCGGATCGAAGGGGTGCGGGTCGCTGCCCTCGGGGGCAGCCTGAGTCACTCGGCGGCGCCGCCTCGTGCCTGCTGACGTGTCACCCGGCCGCGCGTTCGCGTCGGTGCCATCGGGCTCGCCGGCGTGATCCTCGCCCATCAAAACAGCGTATTCGAGCCCGGCTGCGCGACTCCGTCACAAGCCGGCTCTGCTGACGCCTCGCCCTCGTTCTTTGCCGCATCGGCATCGTAGCCCACGATGCTCGCCACTCGCAGCGCGACCCGCTCGGGGTCTGCGAAGAGGTCGAAGCTGTGCACGCGATGGTAGTGCCAGCCCAGTCGGCGCAACACCGCGGGGCGCAGCCTGAGCGCGCTGCGAAGGCCATGCTCTTCGGCGCCCGCGAAGTCGAGGTCGACTGCAATTGCCCGCTCGCCGAGCGACGCCGCGAGCGGAATGGCTCCGCGGTAGTCGAGCGCGACCGTCAGGCCGAGGCGCTCAAGCTGGTCTGCGAGCTCGCCGAGCAGAGGGTCGCGCTCGGCCGGCAACGAGGCCTGCGCCGGCTCGGGGTGCTCGAGGGCGAGCAGTTCAGAGAGCTCGACGACGCCGTGCTTGATGCGCGCGGTGTCGAGGTGCTCAGGCCTGAAGCAGCTGACGATCGTCATGCCCCGGCGGGCCCTCGTCATGCCGACGGCGATGAGTCGCTCGCCGCCCGGCCTGCCGAGCGAACCGAAGTTCGAGAGCACGCGCCCGTGCGGGGTGCGGCCGTAGCCGATCGAGAAGATCACGCGATCGCGGCTCTGCGCCATCGCCTGCTCAAGCGTCAGCACTGCGAACGGCTCTGCGCGCTCGCCGAGCAAGAACTCGCGATATTGAGGCAGCTTCGAGAACGCCTGCAGCACCGCCTGCTGCACGCGCACAGCGTGCCTGGCGCTCGCGGTGAGCACCATGAGCGACTCGCGCGGGCGCTCGGCCGCGTGCTGCAGCACGAGCTGCACCACCCGGGTCACCTCGGCATCGGTGCTCTCAACCGCACCGCTGTGCGGGTCGGGCAGGCCCTGACCATCGGTCACGAACTCGATGGTCAAGCTGGAGTGCCCGAGGAAGGTACCGGCCCACGGCAACGATTCGATGTCGCCGCTGTAGAAGCGGGAGTTCACGAGGTTCGTCAGGTCTTCGCCGCCGGCCCGATAGCTGCGGGTGAGCGAGAGCTCGGGCAGCACTGCGTGCAGCTGGGCGTAAGCACTGTGGCTGTGCAGATCTTCGAGATCCTCGGGAGCAGACTGTGCCTCGGCGTGCAGGCTGCGTACCGCGATTTCGAAGCGCGACGGGGTCTGGGTCACGGTGTCGCCGAACGCGACCACCTGCTGGGCGCGTCGGATCGCACTGACGTTTTCGACCAGGGTAGTCGCGCCGGCGTCGACCAACACGACCGTGTCGAAGCGAAGCTCGCTCGGCAGCCCGGCGACCTCGTAGGGTGAGAGCACCCAGACCGGGGCGAGCACTCCGAGCAGAGTCGGCGCCTGTTGCGCCAGCTGCAGCACCGATGCGTCACCGGCACGCAGCAGCTCGCGCAGGGCGAGTGCCTCACCGCGGTTGTCGGCCACTGCGATGCGCCACGCGTCGGCGAGACGCCCCGCGAGCACGCTGCCGCCCGCGCCTGCGTGCGCGTCGTCGACCAGCCTGAAGTCGGCCTCGAGGCGCTCGATCACGGCGGTGTTGGCACTCAGCAGCGCCTCGTTCGTCTGCAGAATGCGCTCGAGCGCAGACTGCCACCAGGCCTGCTCGAGCTCTGCAGCGACCTGGCCGACGGGCACGTGCCTGGCTGAGAGGTCGTCGATGAGGGTCTCAAGATGAGCGGCGCGCAGCCGCTCGACGATCGCGGTGCGCTCTTGAATGTTCTGCAGCACCTCGCTCTCGCGAGCAAGATCGGTGGTGCGACGCGCAAGGGTCGGCAGCGGCATGGTGCGCAGGCGCTCGCTGTCGCGCTCGACTCCGAGCACGCGGTCGAGCTCGTCGAGATCTTTGTAGGCAGCCTGAAACGCGGTCGCTACCTCAGAGATACCGAGCGGCACGGCAGGCGGGGCGCCGACCACGGTGCTGTAGCGCTGCCAGAGCACACGCTGCTGCTGAATCTGCACGAGCCGCGCATACATGTCGCTGACGTGCACGCCCGGGCGCACGTACTCGCGGGCAAGCTTGCGCAGACGGCGGCGGTTGCCGTTCGACATGTCTTCGCCACCGCGAGGCGCATGCGCCGCGATCACGTCGTCGAGCGGTCGGTCGAAGACCTCGGGCGAGAAGCGGTCGAGCGTATCGCGCACGCCCATGAGCAGACGCAGGTACACCCCGAGTTCAGAGATCGTCTCGTAGGGGCGCAGCGAGGTCTGTTCGATCAGCTGGTTCGCCTGCGAAACGAGACGAGGCAGCTGCGACTCTGCGAGGTCGACCGCGAGTGCGTACGCGCTGCGCGCGGCCTCGGTGGTCGCGAAGTCGACGCCGTACCAGGGCGAATCGCTCGGCCCGTACTGAAACTGCCCGAGGCGCGCGGCCTCGGTGATGTCTTCGGCGATCGATGTGCGGTCGAGCGTGAGCTGGCCGAGTGCCTTATCGTCGAGGCGCACCGTCGTGGTCGGCGGTTGCTCGAGCATCGCGAGCCGGCTCAGCTCACGCAGCGCCTCGAGCGGCGACACACCGAAGCGCTTGTCTTGCTTCGAGAGGGCCTCTTCGTAGCCGAGCAGCACCCCGCGCAGGCGCACGAGGGCGTCATCGATATCGCGCTGCGAGGTCGCGCCGGCCGACTCGTTGCGGCTGATCGCCTCGACCAGGTTGCGGCGCAGCAGTCGCGGAGTCACCGCGAGCCCGCTCAGGCCGACGCGGCTGAGCCTATGCGAAATGCCGTCGAGCGTCGAGCGTCGAGGCGAGACGACGAGCACCCGCTTGCCAGCGCGCACGAGCTCGCCGACCGCACTCACCACCGTCTGGGTGCCGCCCGTTCCGGGCAGCGTGCGCACCACGATCGAGTGGCCGGCGCCGATCTGCGCCAACACGTCGTCTTGTTCGGGGTCGGAGTCGTACAGGTGCCGGTCGACCTCGGGAGCACGGTGGTTCGGGTGGGTCGCTGTGACCGGGCGGTAGCTCGCCTCGAGCTGCTGCTTCGCGACCTCGCTGCCGCACACAGCCTGAAGCACCGTGGTGTCGAGCATCTTGGCGTCTGCGGCCATCTGCTTCGATACGTTCAAGAATGACGAGGCGACAAGTCGCGGCTGCACGACGAAACCGGGCACGCCGGTCACCATCTGGCGCAGGCGATCGATCACGGGCTGCGGCTTGAACACGCCCTCGTTCTGCGAAAGATCGAGCAGGGTGCGGGCGTCGACCACGATGCCGTACTGCTCGCGCAGCGTCGACAGCAGCTCGCGGTTCACGATCGGGTGCTTCTTCAGCTTGAGCTCGAAGTCTCGGCCGTAGCGACGAATCGCGAGAGGGCGCAGCAATACGGGCGCGCAGAAGTCTTCGCCCTCGAAGTGCCACTTGGCGATGCCGATGCCGAGATGCACGGTCTCGAGCCCGCGCACCGTGCGCATCTCGGTAGCCTTGTCGGTCACCCGACCGGCCGCGATCCTCGCCTGGCGCAATGCCATATCGTCGCGAATCAAGGCCGAAAGCAGAATCTTCTGGCCGGTGATGAACTGCGGCATGCCACCCGGGTGCGTGGTCGACAGCTCGATGCGGTTCATCGGCTCATCGTCGAAGTGCACGAGCGGGCTCTCGCCGCCGATGCCGGCGAGCTCTTCGCGCCACGCCTCATGCTCTGCGGCAAACGCATCGACCGCGACCGGACCGACCGACTGCACTGCGTCGGTGAGGTTCGCGGTCTCGTTCACGGGGCTGGGTTCTTCAGGCTTCGGTGCGAGCGAACCCTCTGCCGTGGGCGCACCGCTGGATCGAGGCGCAGTGGCCTCCTGGGCACTTGCGCCTTGACGACGGCGACGGTCTACACTCCACACACCGTCACCCTATGCGGGGATACGGAGAATTCGCGGAGATCTTTCGGCGCGCCGCCCGCTCGAGCGACGCGCCGAGGCGTGTTTAGCGCTCCGCTGACGGCTCGATCGGCGTCGCGGCATCGCCGAGGCCACGCGCGCGGGCCGTCCATGCCATCAGGTGATAGACGACAATCGCGGCGATCGTGCCGAGCGCGATGCCGTTGAAGACGATTGGGCTCGACTCAGAACCGAGCACCAGGCCGAAGTCGGCGATGCCGACGATCAGCGCGATGGCCGCGGTGAACTGGTTGATCGGCTTCGAGAAGTCCACCTTGTTGTCGATCCAGATCTTCACGCCGATCAGGCCGATGAGGCCATACAGGGCGATGGTCACACCGGCGAGCACGCCGGCAGGCACCGAGAAGATCACCGCGCCGACCTTCGGCGAGAAGCCGAGCAGCATCGCGATGATGCCAGCGACCCAGTAGGCGGCGGTCGAGTAGACACGGGTGGCGGCCATGACGCCGATGTNNTTGACGTGGCCGACGTTCTCGGCGATGAGCACGAGCACGACGGGCAGGAACATGGGCAGCAGACCCCACAGCGACGGGTCTGCGAAGGGGTTGCCAGGCAGGTGGAAGTCGGGCAGGCCGATCCATGCAGCCTGCTCGACCTGGGTGAAGTCGACCTCGCCCATCGCGATCGCTGCGACATAGCCGACGACCATGCCGAGCACGATCGAGAGGCGGCCGAGAATGCCGCGGAAGAGCACCGTGATGAGCAGCACCGCGGTGATCGTGATGAGCGCGACCCACCCCGAGTTCTCGGTGGCGTTCCAGTTGTTCTTCACGACCGGGGCAAGGTTGAAGCCGATCAGCGCGACGATCGAGCCCATGACGACGGGCGGCATGAGCGCGTTGATCCACCCGGTGCCGAAGCGCTGCACGATGACGCCGACGAGCGCCATGAGCACACCGATGGCGAGAATGCCGAACGATGCTCGCGCAAAGCCTTCGGCGCTCGGGGTCTCACCGCTCCCAAGACCGACGCCGGTCGCGACGCCGATCGGTGCGAGAAACGCGAACGACGAGCCGAGGTAGCTCGGCAGGCGGTTGCCGGTCAGCAGCAGGAAGAGCAGCGTGCCGAGACCCGAGAAGAACAGGGTCGCAGTGGGAGGGAATCCGGTGAGCAGCGGCACCAAGAACGTGGCACCGAACATGGCGACGACGTGCTGGGCGCCAAAACCGATGGTCTTCGGCCAGCTCAGCCGCTCCTCGGGCAGAACGATCGCTTCGGGAGCGACGGTCTTCCCGTCGCCGTGCTGCTTCCAAGACATGCTCATTACTGGCTCCTTCAGAGCTTCGTTGCTTTACGCGCAAACGGCGCTGAAGAAGACTTTACTGAAGTCACGCACCCTCCACGGCACGTCAACAGTCAGAAGTACAAAAAGGGTACGAAAAAGGGGCGAGGATCGCGCCTCGCCCCTTTCTCACGCCTCGCGGCGACCGCGGCTTACTCTGCCGCCAGGTAGACCTTGCGAATGTGGTCTTTCACGATCCAACGGGTCTTCGTGCCTGCGTTCAGGCGCATCACGTCGCCGGTCTTGACGTCGACGCTGCGGCCCTCGTCGAGCAACTTGATGGTCGCTCCGCCCGAGATGACCACGAACAGCTCGTCGATCTCGGTGTCGAGCACCGCGCCGTCGCGCAGCTCCCAGATGCCGGCTTCGCAGCCGCCGATGTTGCCGAGCTCGAGCACGCCCTGGCGGGGCGTGCCGTAGTCGACCTCTTCTGCGGGTACCGGCTCGAGCGGCACGATCGCGCCGCGGCCGTGCACGACTCCGTTCAGCCCTTCGGGCAGCAAGTGATTCATTGCGTTCTCCATGTGGTGGTGAGGGGCGGCAGTGCCCGGCAGGTCGAAACTTCTGATCAGTAGCTTACGAGTCGAAGCCCAAACCGAGGGCATCGAGCGTCTTGAGCAGCACGTTGCGCTTGCCGTCGTTGTGGTCGGCACGGTCGAGCGCCCAACGGGTCATGTTGATGCCGATGCTCGCGACGGGCTCTGGCGGGAACGGAAGCGGCACGTCTTTCACCATCTTGAGCTCGGTGCGCTCCGTGGTGCGCCCCTCGAGGCGATCGACAATCACGTCTGCCGCGAAGTGCGTCGCGCCGACGCCAAGGCCGGTGAAGCCCGCCACGTACTGCACGCGGCCGCCGTGCGCCTGGCCCCAGAACGCGCAGAAGCGGGTCGAGGTGTCGATCACGCCTGCCCAACGGTGGCTGAACTTCACGCCGGCGAGCTGCGGGAAGGTCGTGAAGAAGTGGCTCGCCAGCTTGCGGTGGCTCTCCATGCGGTCTTCGTAGTTCTGCTTGATGCGCCCACCCGCGAAGTAGACGGCGTCGTAGCCGCCCCAGAGAATGCGGTTGTCTTTCGTGAGCCTCGAGTAGTGAAACTGGTTCGCCATGTCGGCAAGGCCCTCACGGCCTTCCCAGCCGATCGAGGCAAGCTGCTCGTCAGTCAGCGGCTCGGTCATGAGCACGTAGTCGTACACGGGAACGGTGTGGAACGAGTAGCGCTTCAAGAGCGAAGGGAAGACGTTCGTGCAGAGCGCGGCGCGGTCGGCCGTGACGGTGCCGCGGTCGGTCTCGAGCTGCAGCGGCTCGTCTGCGCGACCGCTGAGGCCGGTGACGCGGGTCTCTTCGTAGATCTCGACGCCGATCTCGCTCGCATGGCGCGCGAGCTCTGCTGCGAGCTTGGCGGGGTGCACGTTCGCGTTCTCGCGCGGCGAGAACTCGCCCGCAAGAAACGTCGGCGAGGCAACGCGCTGCTGCACCTGGGCGGCGTCGAGCGCCTGAACGTGCTCGTCGCTCTCGCCGACCCACTCGACCTGGTAAGGCTCGTTCGCGACCGACAGCTGGCCGGTGCGTTCGAAGTCAACGTCGAGGCCGTGCTCGGCGATGAAGCTCTCGATCGCGTCGAGGTTCTCGTAGCCGATGCGACGCAGCTGATCGACGTCCTCTGGCCAGCGCGCCTCGGCGTTCGGCTCGCCGTGGGTGATGCTCGCCTCGCAGAAGCCGCCATTGCGGCCCGATGCTGCCCAGCCGACGCGCTTTGCCTCGAGCAGCACGACGCGGCGCTCGGGGTGTTCAGTCTTCAGCTTGATCGCGGTCCAGAGACCCGCGTAGCCACCGCCGACCACCACGTCGTCGGCCTGCAGCGCGCCGGGTAGCGCCTGGTAGCGCGCGGCGCTCTGCTCGATGTCTTCGATCCAGTAGCACGCAAGCTTCGTGCCTGCGAGCGACTGATCGATGACCGCCTGAGCCGGCGGGTTCTTCTCGAAAATGGTGGGTTGCATGGGTATCAATGCCTTATTGCGTTACTGAATTTGGTGGGTGAGAAAAGTTTGTGGGTCGTGCTGGCTGAGTGCGATTCGAGGATCGCCACGCCCCGGGGCTACTGAGAGGGCGGGGGCTTCATGATCGCGCCGACGGCGAGACCGAACGCCAGGCCCGCTGGCAGCCAGTACCAGAAGGTGGTGAAGTAGCTGATGACGAGGCCGACGATCAGCCCCATGACGAGGCCGACGATGATCTGCTTGCGGCGGGCCGCCGGCGAGACCTCTTGTTTCTTCTTGTCGCCGTTCTTTCCGCCATCGCTTGCGCGCTTGCTCATGCCGCACCGCCTCCGCCCTGCATTGTTCGCTGAATCTTCGACGTGCCCCGAGCCCGCACTGCTCCGGCCGCGACGAGCAGCGGTTCGATCGCGTCGAGCAGCGCCTCGTCTGCCCCTGGCATCAGTTCGGCCTCCCACTCACGCCACTGCTGGCGGCTGCCGGTCAGCTCATTGGTGCCGTCGACCCGGTCGTCTGCGATCTCGATGACCGCATCGCCGCCTTCGCTGAAGAGCATCAGAGTGACGCGCGTGGTGCGCAGGGTCGCGATCGCCCCGAGCCGGTCGAGGGCGCCGCTGCCCAGGCGATCCTCGACCTCTGCCCGAAGCCCCGCCGGCAACTCGGGTGCCTGCGGCCAAAGCAGCTCGCGGGCCCCGTCGTCACCCTTGGCTTTCAGGTGCCAACCCGCATCTTTGCCGCCGTGGCGATTGCGCAGGGCAAGTCGCTGGCTCGCCAACTCGCCATCTGGCGTGTCGAAGTAGCTCGCGCGCAGCTCGTGCGTTTCGGGTGCGTCGAGGCGCAGCCCGAGCGCCGCGAAGCTCGCCGCGTCTGGCAGCACGGCGTCGCCGGACACCTCATATTTGCGCTCGATCTCGAAAGTCTCGGTCGCTCCATTGATACTCACGTTCACCAGCTTAGATCGGCGACCCGACACGGTACACGGTGTGGCGCACGCGGTCTGCTTCGCGCACGCCATCGGCGAGGTAGAGAGCGTGCTGCAGCTCCGCTGCCTCAGGGGCAGACGTTTCGAAGCGCAACTGCACCATGAAGTAGGTACCGGCTTTGCTCGCCCGTCGCAGCCCCGTCGCATGCAGCGAAACAGTCGCACCTGGTTCGAGTCGCACGTCGTAGCGCGCATCGATCTCGATCGATGTTTCGCCCGGAATCTCACGCCAGAGCTGCCTGTCGGCGCCACCGGGCAGCACCTCTCCGCGCAGCCCCTCGAGTTCGGTGCCCTCTAGCCCGCGCAGGGTGCCGCCGAGGATCGGGGTGATACGTCGGTGGCCGTCGCGGGTGACGCCGAGGTCGCGAGGCTCGCCGAGCAACACCTCGATCTCGCACACCGCCTGCAGCGCTGGCGCTTCGTTCTGCCTGGTCACGTGAATCCTGTTTCGCGTCTGTAAATCTCGAGTGTGCTCTACGCTATCGGCGTTCTACGCGTTCAGCGAGGATCGCGCATTCAGGCTGTCGGGGTGAAAGCCGGCCGCGATCTTGTAGTCGGCGGCGATAGCCTCGAGCTCTTCCTGCGAGATGACGTCGTGCACGTGCGCGAAGCCCTCGGGGGCGCGCTCTCGGGCAATCTGCATGACTCGCTCGGGGCCGGTCTGCCTGGTCAGTTCGAGCAGTCTGGTGCAGGCGGGTCGGCGAGCGTCTTCGTATGCCTGGAGCGCCGCCTCGATGGTCGGCTCGGTGGCGAGGTGGTACGCGAAAGTGCGCGCGTCGAGGGTGGCCTGCGAGCCGCCGTTCGAGCCGTTCGGGTACATGGCGTGCGCGGCATCGCCGAGCAGCGCGAGATTGCCGAATGTCCACTCGGGCAGGGCGTCGCGGTCGACCATCGGGTATTCGAGCAGCTCTTCTGCATCGCGAATGATCGCCGGAATGTCGAGCCAGTCGTAGCTCCAGCCTTCGAAGTGCTGCGCGATCGGCTCGCGGTCGACCTCGCGGTTCCAGTCCGCGTCGGCAGAGCCCTCGACACGGCGCTCGGCGATGAAGTTGATGCGCTGTTTGCCGTGCTCGTCGACCCCGCTGAGCGGGTAGGCGACGAACTTCTGCTCGGCATCGCCGACCATGATCATGGTCGTGCCGTCGAGCACCGGCTCGACCACCGCGGTGCCGCGCCACAGCGTGAGGCCGCTCCAGATCGGCTCGCCCTCTGCCGGAAAGTGCAGCTTGCGCGCGGCCGAGTGAATGCCGTCTGCAGCGACGATCACGTCGGCCGTGATCTCTTCGCGACTGCCGTCAGGCAGCTCGAAGACGGCCGTGTTGCCCTGCACGTCGACGAGCTTGTGCCCGAGCCGGTAGATGTCGCCGAGGCGCTCCTTCACGAGCTCGTTCAGCTCGACCTGCAGCCGCCCGCGGTGCACCGACAGCTGCGGCCACTCGTAGCCGGCCGCGCGGCCGCGCGGCTCACTCCAGATCTGCTGCCCCTGACGGTTGAAGTAGCTGAGCGTGTTCGGCTCGACACCGAGCGCAGCAATGCGGTCGACGATGCCGAGCTCGGTGAACTCGCGCACCGCGTGCGGCAGCAGATTGACGCCGACACCGAGGCCGCGAATCTGCTCGCTGCGTTCGGCGATGACGATGTCTTTGAAACCTGCGGCCTCGAGGCTCAGCGCGGTGACCGGGCCGGCAATGCCGGCTCCGATGATGAGAATGCGCACGATTGCAACTCCCTTTGGTCTTGAGTGAACGGTTTTGCGACGAGGATCGCCAAAGCTTCGAGCGCTAGGCCCAGGCTGGCTTCGGCACCGAGTCGATCAGCAGCCTCGTGTACTCGTGCTGCGGCGAGCCGAGCAGCGCCTCGGTCGGCCCCGCCTCGACGATCTCGCCGCGGCGCATCACGACGGTCTCGTCGCAGACGCGGCGCACGACGCCGAGGTCGTGGCTGATGAACAGCACGGTGAGGCCGCGCTCTTCGCGCACCCGGGCCACCATGTCGAGCACCTGAGCCTGCACCGACACGTCGAGCGCGCTCGTCGCCTCGTCCATGACGAGCAGCTCGGGCTCGATGCCGACGGCGCGCGCGATCGCGACGCGCTGCCGCTGCCCACCCGAGAGCGTGCGGGGCAGCGCCTGCGCGTATTCGGGCGAGAGCCCCACATCGTCGAGCAGTTCGAGCACCTGGTTCTTGATGTCGCTCGCGCTGCCCTGGTGGTGCAGCCGAAGCGTGTCTTCGATGGCACGACCCACAGGAATGCGCGGGTCGAGCGACAGGTAGGGGTCTTGAAACACCATCTGCACGCTGCGAGCCCTTGCGATGCGCGCCTCGCGGCCCTTCGGGGCGGTCGCGCGCTCCTTGCCACCGATGAGCAGCTCACCCGAGTCGGGCTGCTCGAGGCCCACGATCATGCGCGCGAGCGTCGACTTGCCCGAGCCCGACTCCCCCACCACTCCGAGGGCTTTGCCGCGGGCGATCGAGATCGAGGCGCCGGCAACGGCCGTCACCGCGGCCTTGCCGCGAGGGTGGTACGTCTTCGAGAGCTCTCGCGTGTAGAGCATGACGTCACTGTCGATCGGCAGAGCGTCGCCCTGCCCGCCGGCAGGCAGCTCGTTCTTGGCGCTGGCCGATCCTCGCGCCGCGTCTTCGTTCGAAGCCCTGGCCTCGACCGACGGCGTCGCCGCGATGAGCCGCTTCGTGTACTCGGCCGTGGGGTGCTGGAAGATCTCGCGGGCGCTGCCCTGCTCTTCGACCTGGCCCGCGCTCATCACGTAGACGCGGTCGCAGATCGAGGCGGCGAGGTTCAGGTCGTGCGTGATGAACAGCATGCCCATGCCGCGGCTCGCGCGCTGCTCGGCGAGCACGTCGATGATCTCGGCCTGGGTCGTCACGTCGAGGGCGGTTGTCGGCTCGTCGCAGATCAACAGCTTCGGCGAGCTCGTGAGCGCGCCGGCGATCATGACGCGCTGCAGCATGCCGCCCGAGAACTCGTGCGGGTACTGGCCCAGGTGCTCCTCGGGGCGAGGCAGGCGCACGGCACGCAGCAGCTCGGTCGCGGTCTCGCGAGCCTTGCCGGTCGGCACCCCCTGGCAGAGCCTGAGCGACTCGGTCATGTGGTCGCCGAGGGTGCGCATCGGGTTGATGCCTGCGCGCGGGTCTTGGAAGATCATGGCCGCGCTGTGGCGGCGCACCTCGAGCAGCTCGTCGGTGGTCGCACCGATGACGTCATGACCATCGATAGTGACCGAGCCGCCCATGATGGCGCGGTCGGGCAACAGGCCGAGCACCGAGCGCGCGGTGAGGGACTTGCCCGAACCCGATTCGCCGACGAGGCCGACGGTCTCGCCAGCCTCGACGCGAATCGAGATGCCGTCGAGCAGTCGTTTGCCGTTCGGCAGATCGAGTGTGAGATCTGTGATGTCGAGCAGGCTCATGCCGTGACACCTCCTCCAATGCGCTCAGAGAGTTCTTCTCCGATGATGTTGACTGCGACGACCACGATCACGACTGCGACGGCCGGAACCATGGCGGGCAGGAAGTGCCCGCCGACGATGCCGGTCTGCGCCTCGTTGATCATCGCGCCCCAGTCGGACTGCGGCGCCTGCACGCCGAGGCCAAGGAACGAGAGGCCGGCGAGCTCGGCGAGCACGTAGCCGAAGTTCAGCGTCGATTGCGCGCCGACGATGGGGGTGATGTTCGGCAGCACGCGCCGGAGCGCGATCCAGGCTCCGCCGAACCCCTGCACGCGGTACGCGGCGACGTAGGGGCGGTTGCGCTCGGCCGCGACGAGCGAGCGCGTGAGGCGGGCGACGAACGGCGCGTAGGCGAGGCTCATGGCGATCACGGGCGCGACGAGCCCCTTGCCGAAGAGCGCGACCGCCATGATCGCGATCAGCAGCGACGGAAACGCGAAGATCACGTCGAAGATTCGGCCGAGCAGCGCGTCGATCCAGCCGCCCCGCCAACCCGCGAGCAGGCCGAGCAGGATGCCGACGATGGTCGAGAAGACCACGACGAGCAGCGGGCCGAGCAGGGCGGTGCGGGCGCCGAAGATCATGCGGCTCAGAATGTCGCGGCCGAGGCCGTCGGTGCCGAGCCAGTGGGCAGCGCTCGGCGAAGAGTAGAACGCGAGAAAGTCGACGGCGTCGGGATCGTACGGCGCGACGAGCGGCGCGAAGATCGCGGCGAGCGTGACGATGCCGAGCACGACGGCGCTCGCGGTGAAGAGCCAGCTGGCGCGGCGCACTCGCGGCGCGCGAATGACGCGCACGGCGGTGGTTGGGTTCGGTGCGGTCATCGTGCATCAGCTCCTGCGGCGGCTCTGGGATCGATCAGTGGCTCGAGCAGGTCGACGATCGCGTTCACCACGACGAAGGCGGCGACGACGAGCAGCACGATGGCCTGCACTACCGGAAAGTCGAGGCGGTCGACCGACTGCACGAGCAGCGAGCCGAGGCCGGCGATGCCGAACGCGGCCTCGACGATGGTGCTCGCGACGAGCAGGCCGGCGACGAGCAGGCCGCTGACGGTCGCGATCGGCCCGATCGAGTTTCTGAAGACGTGGCGCCAGATCACCGTGCCGCGCTTCAGGCCGCGGCTCGTTGCGACCTCGACGTGCTCGCGATCGATCTGCTCGACCATCGACGAGCGCGTCACCTTGCCGATCAGCACCACGAACACGATCGTGAGGGCGAGCGACGGCAGGAAGAGGTGATAGATCGTGTCGAAGAAGTTCTCGCCCGAACCAAAGGTCGGAAACCAGCCGAGGCCGACGGCGAATACTGCGATCAGCACGATCGATCCCACGAACGAGGGGATCGCGCCGAGCACCGTGAGGAAGATGAGGATCGCGCGATCCGCGAACTTGCCCTTGTTGACCGCGGCGATGATGCCCGATGCCAGACCGATGATCGCGATCATCAGGCCCGCCATGACGACCATGCCGAGGGTGACGGGCAGTCGGTCGCCGATCACCGTGGCGACCTCCTGGCGAAACTGGAGCGAGCGGCCGAAGTCTCCGCGAAACATGCCGGTGATCCAGTTGAAGTATTGCTGCCACGGCGGCAGATCAAGACCGTACTGCTCGGTCACGGCGGCGATCGCCTCGGGGCTCGGCTTGCGACCTCGCAGCAGGAACCGCACGGGATCGCCCGGCACCATGAAACGAGAGAAGAAGACCAGCAGCGAGGCGAGGAACAGGGTGAGCAGAAGCGCACCCAGCTTGGATGCTGTGCGTCTCACGTAGGTCATCGTTGTTGCTCCAGTTCAGAACCAGTATTGAAGGAATCGGTCGGCGCAGCTTGCACTGCGCCGACCGATCCGCGCGCTAAATCGTTAGCGTGCGCCGAGGGTCGCGGCCCACGGGTAGTAGAGGAAGTTGATCGACGGCGAGAGGCCGGTGACACGCTCACCCATGAACATGGTGTTGGGCGCTGCGGCGAGCGGCAGCCAGGGCAGCTCGGCGTTCGCCAGCTGCTGTGCCTGCGCGGTCAGCTTGCTGCGCTCGATCGGGTCCATGGTCGACACTGCCTCGGTGACGAGCGCGTCGTACTCGGGGTTCGACCAGTTGCCGTAGTTGCTGAACTCGCCGGTGCGCAGCACGCCGTACATCTCGAGCGGGTCTGGGCTCGACAGGTACCACACGGTGTAGAAGAGGTCGACGCCCTCGCGTGCGCTCGGGTCAGAGAACAGCGTCGTGTAGGCCGACGGCGTGACGGTCTCGATCTTGGCGTCGAGGCCGATCGACTTCGCTGCAGCGGCGGTGGCCTGCGAGATGACCGCGAAGTCCTGGCCGATGGGAGCGGTCACGAGCGTGATCTGCTGACCCGTCGCGCCTGCTTCTTCTACGAGCTTCTTCGCTGCCTCGATGTCGAAGTCATACTTCTCGATGTCGGTGAACGCCTGCTCGGTCGCCGCAGGGTCTGCGTTGCCCCACACCGAACGGGTGGTGTGCACATCGGTGACCTCACCGATGCCGCTGCTCATGGCGTCGAGCACGCCCTGGCGATCGAGCGCCATCAGCAGCGCCTTGCGCACGCGCAGGTCACCGAGGGGGCCCTCGAGGTTCGAAACGATGAGGTTCGAAACCGCGGTGTGCATACCGAAGAGCACGTCGCCCTTGCCCGAAGCCTGCAGCTGCTTCACCGCATCCATCGGCAGCAGCCAGGTGCCGTCGACCTCGCCCGACTTGAGCGCGTTGGTGCGCGCGGTCGAGTCGTTCATGAATACGAACTCGAACTCGGCAGACTTCGCGCGCAGCTCGTCGTTCCAGTAGCCGTCGAAGCGCTTCAGCGTGATGCTCTCACCGGCCTTCCAGCTATCGAAGGCGAACGGGCCGGTGCAGTTGACGCCGCCGGTCGAGTTGCCGTAGTCGGGGCCGAGCTCTGCGTAGGTGGCCGCGGCGTCGACGACGCCTGCCGAGCCGCCCATGCCCAGGTTGAACTGCGAGTCGGGCACCGAGGTCGTGACGGTGACCTCCCAGTCACCCGTCTTCGAGATGTCTACCACGTTCTGGTAGACGCTGAACCACGACGAACCGATCTCGGGGTTGATGTGGCGGCTCAGCGAGGCGACCACATCGTCGGCGGTCATCTCAGTGCCGTCGTGAAACTGCACGCCCTGGCGAATCTGGTATACCCACTTGGTCGGCTCGGGGTTCGAAAACGACTCGGCGAGGCTCGGGGTGAGCGTGAAGTCATTGTTCAGACGCAGCAGCGACTCGCAGATGTTTGCGAGCACCTGGTTGTCGGCGTAGTCAAACGCATAGGCCGAGTCGAGCGAGAAAGGCTCGGCGTAGCTGGCCCAGGTGATCTTGTCGAGTTCACCCGACGGCGCAGCGGTCTGCTCGGTGATCTCCCACTTGATCGGGGTCGTGCCCGCACCGGCGTTGCCGCCGCTCGGCGAGCACGCCGTGAGCGCGAGCGCCGCGATAGCCGCGCCCGAGATGAGCGCTGCGCCTCGTCGCGCAGCGGTTCTGTTGAGAATGGACATGTTGTTGATGCTCCTAGTTGGTTTCGGGGCGGGTGTACACGTTGGTGCCTTCGATCCACGTCGAGACCACCGATGACAGGTGGATCTCTTCGGCGGGAACGGCGAAGGGGTTGGGCTCGATGGCGATGAGATTTGCGAGGTAACCCTCACGCACATAGCCGGTGTCGTGATCTCGGTGGTTCACGTATGCGGTGCCCGAGGTGTAGGCGGCGAACGCGTCTTCGATCGAGAGGCGCTGGTGCTCGCCGCCGATCGGACCCTGTTCGATGCCCGGAGCCACGCGGGTGACGCCGATCATGATCGCGTCGATCGGGTTCGCGCTCGACACGGGCCAGTCGCTGCCCGCGGCCAGGCGCGCGCCGCCGCGCACCAGGTCGCCGAACGGGTACTGGCGCGCCTCCTGGCCCTCCTGCATGAACGGCAGGGTCAGCGTGTCGATCTGGTCTTCGTGGGTGGCCCACAGCATCTGCAGGTTTGCCACGGCGCCGAGGTCGGCGAAGCGGGCAGCGTCGGCCTCGGTCACGATCTGCAGGTGGGCGAGGTGGTGGCGGTTGTCGCTCGGCCCGTTCGCCTCACGAGCTGCCGCAACTGCGTCGAGCGCGTCGCGCACCGCGCGGTCGCCGAGGGCGTGAAAGTGCACCTGCATGCCGGCAGCGTCGAGCCGGGTCACTGCCTCGCGCAGCGTCTCGTTGTCGACGAACGAGATGCCGTGGTTGTGCGTGTCGTGTCCGTGCGCGTCGCGGTAGGGGGTGAGCATCGAGGCGGTGAAGTTCTCGGCCACACCGTCGACCATGATCTTGACGGTGCCCGCCTGGTAGCGATCGGTCGTGCCGCGTGCCTGGCACTCGTCGCGGTAGCGCAGAATGTCGTCGATCTGCTCGAGGCCCTTATCGCGCTGCCACCACTGCGCGCCCACGACGTGCACGAGCAGCTCGCCCTCATCGATTGCGCGCCGGTAGGCGGTCGACGAGTCTGGAACCGGACCGTTGATACCGATCAGCGCGTCTTGCCATCCGGTGACCCCGAGCGCGATCAGCTGCTCTTGCGCGTGCAACAGCCCGCGATACGTCAGGTCAGCCGTGGCAGCCGGCTTCACATCGGCGAACAGTTCGCCCGCGCCCTCGTGAAAGGTGCCTGCCGGAAAGCCATCGGCCTCGCGCTCAATGCGGCCGTCAGCAGGATCCTCGGTGCCAGCGTTGAGACCGGCGGCCTCGATAGCCGCGGTGTTGGCCCAGCTGCTGTGGTGGTCACGGCTCATCAGCAGCACGGGGCGGTCAGAGACGACCGCGTCGATCGCGCCGCGAAGTGGTGAGCCGCCCTCGAAGTGGTCCATCGACCACCCGCCACCGAGAATCCAGGGCTCCTCGGGGTTTGCGGCGGCGTACTCGGCGATCAGGCGAACCGCATCTTCAGCGCTCTCAGCCGAGGTGAGGTCGCACTGCAGCGCTTCGACGCCACCGCTTGTGGGGTGAATGTGCGCGTCTTGAAAGCCAGGTGAGAGCAGTGCGCCCCGCAGGTCGACGCGCTGGGTCTCTGGGCCCACGAGTGCTTCGGCCTCAGCCTCGGGCACGATGGCCGAGATGCGCTGGCCGGTCACGCCGACCGCAACTCCTTCGAGCGGCGCGCCGCTTCCGGTGAACACTGCGCCTCCGGTGAAGAGCACATCGACAGCCATCTGTTTCCTCTTTCGACTCTGAAAAATCGGGATCGGTATGGAGCGTAATCGACAAAACACTTTCTTGTCAAAGGCTTTGACAATATAATTGTCACGATTT
Source organism: Leucobacter sp. UBA1945 (assembly GCA_002336855.1). Lineage (GTDB taxonomy): Bacteria > Actinomycetota > Actinomycetes > Actinomycetales > Microbacteriaceae > Leucobacter. The sequence goes on from DDEV01000016.1 coordinate 29,972, forward strand.
GGCAACCCTCTAGCCGCAGTGGTTCGTGGAGTCAAGGATCAGCGCCGCGCCGCGGCGATGCCCTACGCTTGGGCAAGGAAGGAGCAGCATGAGCACCACGTCAGCAGCGACGGCAACACCGTCGAAGACCGCAGCACGACGGGGCCCCCGTAAGGTGCGTCTCGATACCACAAAGATCGTTGCCGCGGGGCTCGAGGTCGCCGAAGAGACCGGCTCAGATACCTTCTCGCCCAAGCTGCTCGGCGACAAGCTCGGAGTCGACCCATCGGCCGTCTACCGCCACTTCCAGAGCAAGCGGCACCTGATGGAGGCACTGCTCGACGCGGTGCACCTGCGCACGGTCGAGGCAGTGACCGCACCACCCGAGGCCTGGCGAGATCGCGTGATCCAGCTTGCCGACGCCACGCTCTCTGAGTACTGCCGCTTCCCCTCGATCGCCGCCGAGGCAATGACCCTCACCACGCATGGCCCCGGGGAACTCAGCGCAGTTGAACTGTTGCTCGATGCGTTCAGCAGAGCAGGTCTGTCCGAAGAAGAGGTCGTCAAGCAGTACGCTCTCGTTTCTGCCTACATACTTTCGATGGCTTCCGGGATCGCCAGATCCCGCGCCGACCTCGGTGAGTTGCGCCCCGCAGACCCGAGCGACGAGGGCCCATGGCTCGATGGTCCGATCCTTGCCGACCCGCGAAGCTACCCGCTCACCGCGCGGTTCACGCTGCAGCTCACCGAACTGCGCGATCGCGAGATCTTTTTGCAGGGCGTGACAAGCCTGATCGACGCGGCCGAACGTGCCGCGCGGTAGCGCCACCCGCGTCATTCTCGCTCGGCACGGCGAGACCCGCTTCAATCTGCAGCACCGCATGCAGAGGTTGTGCGACTCGCCGCTCACGGCCGCGGGCGAGGCCGGCGCCGAGAAGCTCGGACTGTATCTGCGCGACGCGGGTCTGGCGGTCGAGTCGGTGTTCTCCGCCGATACCGGGCGCCACCGCCGAACGGCGCAGCTCGTGCTGCGCGCGTTCCCCGACGCGAACGGCGTCGAAACAGCTGCCCTGCGCGAGTGCGATTTCGGGGGCTTCGAGGGCATGATGCTCAGCGACGCCGTTGCAGAACTGCCGCGCATCGCTCCCGGTTGGAGCCCGGGGCCGCTTCCGGGCGACGCCGATTTCGACATGCTCGAGCTGCTCGAGCGCATCGCAGGCGCCACAACTCGCGAGGAGTACCCGGTCGAGTCGCCCAGCGGCGCTGCTGAACGCGCCCACGCCCTACTCGAAGACATCCATCGCCAGCATCCGGGCAGCACCTCGCTCGCGATCTCGAGCGGCATCACCGTGCTCGCGCTGCTTCGACGCCTGCAGATCGTCGCACCAGGGCTCGAGCGCGGCATACAAAACTGTGCACACCTCGTGCTCGTTCGCGGCGAGACTGGTTGGCAACTCGAAGATGGGGCACCGCCGCATTGCGTACGAGATATGTACAACGTGCGCCAGCATGGCTGAAAATCTCGTACGCACTGCATATCTCATACGCAGGGCAGACCACGCGAGCCGTATGCCACTTGACATCATCGGCGCGTGTCGCGCGACTCGCGATGCGCGATCCCGATACTCCCCGTCACCTCACTGAACTTTAAGAAGACCATAGTGTTCGGCACCGAACCCGGCGCCTCGCATTAGGGTGGTCTAGAAGCGCCGCAACACCGCGCCGCCACAGATCAACGCTGACGCAAAGGGGCCAACGTGATCGACTCGAAGCCGCGCTACTACACGGGGCGTTTCGTGCGCACTGACCTCGACTGCGACGGCATCTCGGGCACGCCCGACCCGACGTCGCTTGCCGAGGCGATGCTCGTAGAAAACGGCCGCATCGTCGCGATCGGAAGCCGCGACGACGTGCAAGCACCCGCAGGTGCGACCCACGTCGACCTCGGCGAGGGCTGGGGGCTGCCCGGGCTCATCGAGCCGCACGGCCACCCATCGGAGTCTGCGGCGCTCATGGGCAACGGCGTGATCGACATTCGCCCCGTCACCCTCGCCCGAGCCGAGCAGGTCTGGGCGGCCATCAAAAACGCCCTCGCCGCGAGCCCACGGCCCGCTCGTGTGGTCGCGAACGGCTGGGATCCTTTGCTGCAAACCGGCCTCACCCCACCGACAATCGGCGACCTCGATGCGCTCGCCAGCGAAGTACCGCTCGTCATCGTGCACAACTCGCTGCACTCCGCCTACTTCAACTCGGCGGCCGCTCGCGAGGCGGGCATCGACCGAGAAACCCCCGACCCGGTCGGCGCCTCATTCGGCCGCGACGCCTCCGGCAACCTCACGGGGCTCGCACTCGAAGCCGCGGCGGTGGCTCGCATCGCCGGCCCGGCACTCGCGGCAGCCGAGGCCGACATGCCANNTTGCGAACCACCTGCTCGAGCTCCGACGCACCCGGGGCATCACCACCATCGCCGACCTGACCTGGACCAGCGACCTCGATCGGCTTGGGGCAGCCCTGGCGGGCGCCGGCAAGCTGCCGGTTCGGCTGCGCGGATACGAGATGTCGAGCCCTGGCGCGAGGGCCTCGGTGCCGCTTGAGAACGGCGACGCCTGGTACCGGCAGGTCGGCATCAAGATCTGGTCTGACGGCTCCCCCTGGGTCGGCAACATCGCGACCTCGTTTCCGTACCTCGACACCGCTGCCACGCGAGCGCTCGGCTTTGAGCCGGGGCACGTTGGGCACGCGAACTACACGACCGAGCAGCTCATCGAGATCGGCTCGCAGTACGCGGGCGAGGGCTGGCAGTTCGCGTGCCATGCCCACGGCGACGTCGCCATCGACAGCACCCTCGACGCCTACGAGGCGCTCATCGAAAAGTTCGACCTCACCGACCATCGCTTTCGGCTCGAGCACTGCGGGCTCATGACGCCCGCGCAGTTCGAACGGGCGGCACGCCTCGGCGCGACCGTGAGCCTCTTCGTCGATCACATCACCTACTGGGGCGACGTGCTCGTCGATGACCTCTTCGGCGAGCGCGGCCTCGCCTACGCCGACGCGGGCGCTGCGTTCGCTGCGGGCCACCGCGCGACGTTTCACAACGATGGCACCGTGACCCCCTGCGAGCCGCTGCGCAACATGGCAGTTGCCGAGACACGCACCTCTCGCACCGGCAGGCACCTCGGTGGCGGCACCGGGGTCAGCCGGTGTGACTCTCTGCGCGCGCACACCTCGAACGCGGCCTGGCAACTGCGCAGCGAGCACGAGATCGGCGCGCTCTCGCCGGGGCTGTGCGCCGACTTCGCGGTGATCGATGTCGATCCGCGCACCGCGGCACCCGAGGCGCTCGCCGAGGCCCGCGTGCTCGCTACCGCGGTTGACGGAGAGCTCGATACTTCGAGCGTGTAACTCGGATCCGGGGGCGAGCAGCATCACTGCCCGCCGTACACTTGCTACGTGAGTGAGCATTCGGGCATCGAGGATCGCGCGACCCGCGCCTGCACCGATGCGGTGGCCGCACTGCAGCGCGCCGGGGTGCCGCCCGAGGCGCTCGCCGAGTACGTACCAGAGGCCCGCCGCCTGCTCGTGTTTCCGAAACCGGCGACGATGCGGCCGATCGGCGAGGCGTGGCGACTCGGCTCGCTTCTGCTCGACACCGAGGGCGGGCTCTGGGCGGCAGGCCGCGCAACCCGTGCGGCGGAGCGCGGGCGTGCGGGGTATCAGTCGCTCTCGCGAGAAGAGCGGCGCGACATCGCCGCTGCGGCGCTTCGCGGCGGCTACGCGGCTGGCAGCCCGGTCAACTTTGACGCGCACCCACTTTCGCTCGACGAGGGCTGGCTGCGCGCCCAGGGCCCGGATTCTCCGATCGGGCTGGCTGGTGGCGAGGTGCGGGTGCGCTGGCGAGCTGGCGCCGCACTCGACGGAGCACCCACGCTCGAACAGTACCTGCGCGATCGCGTCGCCCTGCTTGTCGACCCGACGCTCGGGGCCGGCTGATCCTTTTCGCCTATCGCTTCTTTCTCGACCTGCCACTGCGCCCGCGCTCAGCCTTGCGCTGATCTGCAAGCGAGTTCACGCCGCTCTCTGCTCGCAACTCGAGATCCGGCCGTTGCACTCGCAACGTGCTGATCACAAGCCAGACGCCGAATGGAATCGCGAGCACGCCGAGCACCCAGGCGATGTCGCCCAGATACCCGAGCGGGTCGAGCAGGTACTTCGGAATATTCGCGAATGCGTCTATGACCGACACGGAGTGCGCTGCCCTGCTTCCGAAAAAGATCAGGCTGGTGGCGACAAAGATCAGCACGAAGATACCTGCGATCATGCGAATCGCGCGCTTGGCGGCCACCCGGTCTTCGGCGGTGTCGGTGAGCAGCATGTTGCTGCGCGCGGTCGCGATGGGTTTCAACCAGGCGAGCACGGGAAGCACGACTAGCACGGTGAGCAGCAGGCCGAGGAGCATCGCAAAGACCATTGCGCCCACACCGCAGAGCACCAGCGTCTGAAACAGCAGCGAGTCGCCGCCTGACGCGAGAAAGTAGTTCGAATAGTTGACCAGGTTCTCGGCCTCGATGTGTGCCCGAATCTCTGGAGTGTGCACGGCGACCGCCATCGCAACCGCGGGCACCCAGCACACCACGGCAGGCACCAAGAGGGTGCGCTGAAAGGCTACGATGACCGCACCGTCGGCCTGCTCGCTCCAGATCACACGCAGCACCGACCATGCCGTCGGAAGCGCCGCCGACCCCCAGATCAACACCACAGTCAACAGGTCACCACCGGGGTGCATCGCCTCACGCCAGACCCCCCACACCACGAGCGCCGCCGAAAGCAGCACGAGTGCGACCAGCACAGGGTCGGCGAAGGTGCGTTTAAGCATCCCCCGACCCGCCCGAGTCTTCGCCCTGCGGGCGCTGTTGTTGCTGTTGCTGCCAGCGAATGCGGTCATCAAGCGCGTTCACACCGTACTCCGCGCGCTTCGCGAGGTCGGGCCGCTGCGTTCGCTTGAGCCAGATGACCAGCCAGATACCGATCGGGATCGCGAGCAGGCCGATGACGAACATCACATCGCCGTAGTAGTACTCGGGCTCTTCGAAGAACCTCGGCACGTTCGCGAATGCCTCAAGCACTGAATTTGCCGTGCCCTCTTCGCGACCGAAAATCATCAGGGTCGGAATACCGAAGGTCATCATGAGAATGACCGAGAGCATACGAATACTCGACTTCGCTACTCGCTGATCCTCTTTGGTCTCGGTGAGCAGCATGTTGCTCTTCGCTGCACCGATCGGCTTGAACCATGCCAGCACCGGCAGTACCACGAAGACGCTCAATCCGAGCCCCAACAGTATTCCGAAGAGCATGCCGACCAGCGCCCCCAACCAGAGAGACTGATTCAGCAGCGAACCGTCGTCGGCGTTGAAGAAGTATCGCCAGTCTCCGCGCGTCGAATCAAAGATCTCGCGAATGGCGGGGGTGTACAGCGCAATCGCGGTCGCGATTGCGGGTGGCCATGCCACGACGATCGGCACCATGATGGTTCGCACCAGCGCGACCATGATCGCAACGCTCGCGTCTTCGCTCCAGATGACGCGTAGCACCGACCAGGCAACGGGCAACACAGAGGCGCCCATCAGCAAAAACGCGGTGAGCCCGCTGTCGTCCCCGGGGTCCGCGGCGGTTCGGTACACGCCCCACACGGCCAATCCGATAGAGGCCAACACCAAGGCAATGAGCACCGGGTCGAGAAACGTGCCGCGCACAAAGCCCGGCTCTTTGCGCTGTTCACTCACCCAATCGACGTTAGCAGGCTGTGTGCTCTGTGGTGCTGACCGTAGGCAATCGAGCCGAGCAGGTCAGGTGATTGGCAACGCCCGGTGGCTCCTACGTAGGCGCGTGCCCCAGCGCGTGCTCGAACACGAGCTGGGTCTGAGTCTGCGCCAGCTCGGGCCGCGAACTCAAGTGGTTCGACACGAAATCGCGAAGCCCGCTCACGCTCGGGCAAGCGATGTGCATCACGAAGTCGCGATCGCCGCCGATGATGTAGATCTGCTGCACCCCGGGCAGCTCGCGCAGCTCCTGAAAGATCTCGGTCAGTCGGTCTCGTCGGTGGCTGTGCACGCGCACTTGTATGAGCGCCTGCACGCTGAGGCCCGCGGCTTCGGGGTCGACATCTGCGTGGTAACCGCGAATCACGCCTGCCTCCTCGAGCGCGCGCACACGGCCGTGGCAGGTCGACGCGGGAATGCCGAGTTTCTCACCGAGCTCTCTGTAGCCGATGCGGCAGTTCTGCGCGAGTTCGGCGATGAGCCTGCGGTCGAGATCCGTGAGCTGAATCTGGTTCATGCTCATTGTTCTATCACGCGTAGTTTAAGAAACTGTTCATGGCTGCGATCCTTTTCTGAACATCGTTCACATATTACGTAAATTTTGCGTACGTCCATCAGAATTGACACAAGGATCGCGCTGCGCGCAGCACACGAATGGAGCACACCTCATGGCCAGCATCACCACCCGCGAAGATTGTCTGCGGTTCGACGCAACCGACTCGCTCGCCTCGTTTCGCGAGCGCTTCTCGCTTCCCGAGGGCATCATCTACCTCGACGGCAACTCCCTTGGCGCGCTGCCCAAGGCCGCGCCCGAGCGGGCACTCGACGTCATCGCCCGCGAGTGGGGCACCGACCTGATCACCAGCTGGAACACGAACGACTGGTTCGACCTGCCCGTGCGCATCGGCGCGAAGCTCGCGAAGCTCGTCGGCGGCGAGTCGGGGGCGTGCGTCGCGACCGATACGACGTCGATCAACGTGTTCAAAGCGTTGGGTGCGGCTCTCGATATTCAGCGCGAGGATCACCCCGAACGCCGGGTGATCGTCTCTGAGCGTGAGAACTTTCCGACCGACCTGTACATGGTCGAGGGCATGATCGAGTTTCTCGACCGCGGCTATGAACTGCGACTCATCGACGACGAGCTCAGCGCCGAGCAGGCGATCGGCGACGACACCGCGGTCGTGCTGCTCACCCAGGTGAACTATCGCTCCGGGCGGCAGTGGAACCTGAATGGGATCACCGAACTTGCGCACTCTCGGGGCGCGCTGATCATCTGGGATCTCTGCCACTCTGTGGGTGCCGTGCCTATCGCGCTCGACGCCGCGGGCGCCGACTTCGCAGTCGGCTGCACCTATAAGTACCTGAACGGGGGCCCCGGATCCCCCGCTTTCATCTGGGTGGCCGAACGCCACGCGGGCCGTGCGCGCCAGCCGCTGTCGGGCTGGTGGGGCCACAAGAGCCCCTTCGAGATGGCGGTGTCGTTCGAACCAGTCGACGGTGCCCGGCGATTTCTGACCGGCACGCAGCCGATCATCTCGCTCGCGACCATGGAGGTCGGGCTCGACATTGCGCTCGAGGTCGACGAGCAGGCGCTGCGCGAGAAGTCTCTGGCGCTTACTTCGCTCTTCATCGAGCTCGTCGAGAGCCGCATCCCGGGTCACCCGCTGACGCTCATCACGCCGCGCGAGCATGAGGAGCGCGGCAGCCATGTGAGTTTCGTTCACCCCGAGGGGTTCTCGGTGATGAAGGCGCTCATCGCACGCGGCGTGATCGGCGACTATCGAGAGCCAGGTGTGCTGCGCTTCGGCGTGACCCCGCTCTACCTCGGATACGCCGACATCTGGGATGCGGTCGAGGCGCTGCGGCTCGTGCTCGAGAACGAAGAGTGGAACGCCGCTGAATTTCGCATTCGCGGTGCGGTGACGTAACGCCGGGAGTAGACTCGGCGCATCGCCCGCGCGGCGCGGGCAGCCCGACGAAGGGGGCCGAGATGTCTGCGGTGCGCGTGCACAACCTGGCGGTGTCGCTCGATGGTTTTGCTACCGGCGATGACCAGCGGCTCGAGGCGCCGTTCGGCCACGCGGGCACGCGACTCATGGAGTGGTTCTTTCCGACGGCGACGTTTCAGGGGATGACCGGCGACCGCGAGCGGCAGGCCGTCGACCCCGCAACCGAGGCAGACGACTCGTTCGCCAGACGCACGCTCGATGGCATCGGCGTTGAGATCATGGGCGCGAACAAGTTCGGCCCTCCCGGCTGGCACGACGACCCCGAGTGGCGCGGCTGGTGGGGCGAGAACCCACCGTTTCACACCCCCGTGATCGTGCTCACGCATCGGCCGCACGCGCCGATCGAACTCGAGGGCGGCACGACCTTTCACTTCATGAGCGCCTCCCCAGCCGAGGCGCTCGAGGCTGCGCGCTCGTTGGCCGGCGACCTCGACGTGCGGCTCGGCGGCGGCGCGACGACGGTTCGCGAGTTTCTCGCCGCAGGCCTCGTCGACATGCTGCACGTGGCGCAGGTGCCTATTCTGCTCGGCCGAGGCGAACGGCTCTGGGATGGTCTTGAGGGCCTCGAAAGCGGCTACCGGGTGGCCTCAGAGACGACGCCGAGCGGGGTCACGCATGTCGTGTTCGACCGGCGCTAACTAGCGCTCAGACCTCGATGGCTGCGGCCGCCTGCTTGGTCTGCACGCGGACCGCTCCCAGGTTCGAGCGACGGCGGTCCACGATCGACAGGAGGTAGACCGAGGGGCTCTTCGCCAAGCGGTACATCACCTGAAGCTGATCACCGATGGTGAAGGTGTTCTCTTCGAGGTGCGGGTAGTTGAGCTTCTCCATGGTCGCGTTGAAGAGCGAGGTGAACTGGGTGATGCCCGCGCCGACCACCTCGGACTGTTCGTCGCCACCTACTTGGGCGAGTGTAAAACCTGTTTCTGCATCGAGCAGCATGACCGCGATGACGCCGTCGAGGCTGCGGTGAAGGGCCGTGATCTGTTCGGAGTAGTTCGCCATTGTGTGAATCCTATGTTCGTCTGAATACGGTGTCTGAGTGTCTTGAATGGCAGGCTCGCTGCCGAAACACCTAGAGCGACATGGTTTTCGCGGCCTGGCGAATCTGAAGACGGAGCATACCGACGTTGCCGTCCTCTGCAGAGATCGAGCCGAGCAGCATCACACCGGGAACCTTCTCGAGCGGGCACATCAGGGTGAACAGGTGCCCCAGCATCTGAATGTTCTCCTCGAGCGGGGCATCGATACCGGCGGTCTTCATCGCCTGCAGGTAGCTCTTCACCGCAGCACCAATGCTGCCTGCGAAGATGGTGCCGCTGACCTCGGCCTCCTCGGGATCCTCGGGAACCTCGAGCCCGGCGCCGCCGAGGATCATGCCGCTCTCGTAGTCGAACAGCAGCACCTCTCGCCCACCCTCAAGCTTCTCGAAGAGCTCTTCGGCCTGCTCTTGCAGTGATGCCATGTTGGGCAACCTCTCTATGCTTCGCGCACGCGTGTTCGCGTGATCGCGTGATCGTCGAGATTTCTCGACAGATGTCGCCTGTGGCGCAAATTCGCATTGCGCGGTCGATACTTACCGCGCGAGGAGTCATCACATCAGATCGATCGAGGCCCCAGACACGGCACCGAATCCGGCGGGATGCGGCCGAATACGATGCACATGCGACAACGCAGAGCTAAGTATGAGTTCTTCCCGTCACATGTGTCAAATCAGGATCAGTGGGATCTTCGGGGTTCTTCGGGGTGACAACCTCGTCGCACTCGACCGGGTTATCCATGCTCCTGCGTCCTTCAGCTGAGGAGGTGGGTGCCGAGCCCTGTGGTGGGCCCGACACCCACCGGTCCTAGATCTTTGTGAGTAGATCTTGCATGGTGGCGATTTCAGCGGTCTGGTCGTCGATCACCTGTTGCGCGAGTTGCCTCACGTCCGGGTTCTTCGCGCCCTCTAACGCAGTCTCAGCCATTTTCACGGCGCCTTGGTGGTGCTGGATCATCTGCTCGAGGAACATCCGGCTCGCGCTGGGCCCGTCTGCGCCTTTCAGCATCGTCATGTCAGCATCGGACATCATGCCGCCCATGCCGTCCATGGAGCCGTGATCCATGCGAGCCATGCCGCCGCCGTTCGGGTCGTACTTCACGCCCCAATCATCCAGCCAGCCGAGCATGCGATCGATCTCGGGGCCTTGCGCGTCTTTGACTTTCTGGGCGAGCTCGGCGACCTGCGCGTCAACGCCTTCCTTCCCGAGCACGATGTCGGCCATCTCGACTGCTTGCTCGTGATGCGGGATCATCATCGTCACAAACATCTCGTCGGCCGCGTTCGCGGTCGACTCGGGCGCCGCCGAGGGCGAGGTTTCCGAGCCGCTCTGGTTGCTGGTCGCGCAGCCGGTAAGCGTCAGGGCAAGCGCGAGTGCGCCGGTGCCCAGCGCAAGGGGAAGCTTTTTCATGATGTTATTTCCTTTGATTTGTCGTGTCTGAATGGGTCGCGAACACGGCACGAACGCATGAAAGGTTCGGGCCGTGGTGCCGGTCGAGGCAACGACGAATCAGGTTCGACTAATCGACAGGAACTCCAGGGAGGGCGGGCGTGGGAGGGCACTCGTCGCAGTCAGCGACGCGCCCGTCAGCCGCTGGGGCATGAGCGCCAGGACTCCGCGAAGAAGAGCAGGCCCGATGAGCAGGAGAAGACCCGCGAACAGCGCCAGGACACAAATCAGCAGCATGCCGCCATGCAATCCCGGTGCCGCCGCATTTGCCTTGGCAGAGACAGCGGCCCCAGTCGTCGGCATGCCGTCATGGGCTGCAAAGGCACCCTCATGCGGGTAGGCGTCATCGGGCGTTGCAGCCTGCTCCGCCATCGCAGCCTCGTGTTGGCCCATAGCCACGGATCCATGCCCAGCAGGGCTGCCAGAAAAGGTGTGCATGCCCAGCAGCCCGACGATAATCATCAGCACTGTGGCACCGAGGAAGATCAGGGGGCGCACTGAGAACCGGCTCTCGGCGCTAGGCGCGAACTGGCGCATCACGATTCTCCCTCCTGCTGAGGTCACGGTAGCACCGGCGGCTGAGAGGGAATGGGGCAAAGGTCGAACTTCGCAAATGAAGTGCCCCAGAGAAGAATCGAACTTCCGACACCCGCTTTAGGAGAGCGGTGCTCTATCCACTGAGCTACTGAGGCGGACTAGTAAAGCATAGCGAAAAGGCGCCGCCACTTGGCGACGCCCTCTCTGCAAGTCTGGTGTTTAGCCGATGCGCACGACGTAGTCGGGGTATGCGCCATGGTTCTGCAGGCCGGCGAGCACCGTATTGTTGCTCCAGCCACCGTGCACTGCCTGGCCACCGCCGACGTACACTGCAGCGTGAGGAGCATTCGGCCATACGAGAATGTCGCCGGGGGCAAGCGCACCCGCGTCGAAGGCGTACACGGTGCCGTAGGCTGCGAAGCTGCCCACACCCATGTCGTAGCCGCCGTTCTCGCGGCTCTGCGTCAGGCCAACGGCAGCCATCGAGTTCTGCACGAGGTCGGTGCAGTCCTGCGCCCAGCCGAGCTGAGCGAGAGCCGCGTTTGCAATACCGGTTGCGCCAGCGCCAGCGGGCAGAGCAGCGTAGTTCGGGCCTTCTGCGGCAACGGTTGCGGCCACTGCGACAACGGGAACCGGCTTCTCTTCAGCGGTCGGAAGCTGTGCGGGCACGTCGATCTCGGGCAGTGCGCTGGTCGTCAGTGCCTGAGCGAATGCCTGCTCGGCCTGCTCTGACGAGCCAATCGTGCCCTCGGTTGCTGCGTAAGCGGGCATTGCGAACACACCGACCAGAGTGGCGCTGATCAGGCCTGCGCCGATCATGCGCACCGAGCGCTTGAATGAGTGCTTCTGCGAAGCCTGACCGTGCGAAGCGAGAGTCTTCTGGGTCACTACATCAGTACCGGGAGTCTGAGCTTTGCCGGGAGTCTGAATCACGAGTAACTTGCCTTACGTCTTGCGAACAATGCTGATCAATCGACCTGAGTCGAAAAGCTCCGATAAGCCTAACCGAAGATCACGGAATTGTCACACCTTGGTTACGAATCGGGCACGACAGGCTGCGATCTCTTTGTTTGCAACGATTTCTCGACGTCGATAGTTCGATGTCAAATAAAGTTTCAATGCAAACTTGAAGGTTTCAAGGATCGAAACCGCCCGATATATCACCCACCATGCCGACCAGCGTGCGACCGCCGGCCAACCGACGTAGCGCTAGACCAGCCCCTGCTCGATCATCGCCTGTGCCACGGTGACAAAGCCCGCCGAGTTCGCGCCCAGCACGTAGTCGCCGGGGCGACCATAGCGCTCGGAGGCCTCGTATGACGCGTCGTGCACGTCTCGCATGATCGCCTGCAGTCTGGCCTCGCTGTGATCGAAGTCCCAGCGATCCCGCGCCGCGTTCTGGCTCATCTCGAGAGCCGAGGTCGCAACGCCACCCGAGTTCGCGGCCTTGCCCGGCCCGAAGAGAATGCCCGACTGCTGCAGCAGCGTGACGGCCTCAGGGGTCGTGGGCATGTTCGCACCCTCGGCAACCACTCGCACTCCCCCGTCGAGCAACGCACGCGCGCCGCGCTCGTCGAGCTCGTTCTGGGTTGCGCACGGAAACGCGAGCTCGGCAGGAACGTCCCACACCGAACCGCCCGAAACGAAGCGGGCTCCCGGCTTGCGCTCGGCGTAGTCAGAGATGCGGCCGCGCTCGACCTCTTTGATCTGCTTCAGCAGTTCGACGTCGATGCCCTGCTCGTCGACTACGTAACCCGACGAGTCAGATGCGGTCACCGCAGTGCCACCGAGCTGGCTCACCTTTTCAATGGCGTAGATCGCGACGTTGCCCGATCCCGAGACCACCGCGCGGCGCCCGTCGATGTCTTCGCCGGTGCGCTTCAGCATCTCCTGCGCAAAGAAGACCGCGCCGTACCCGGTCGCCTCAGTGCGCACCTCGGCGCCGCCCCATCCCTTACCTTTACCGGTGAGCACGCCCGATTCGTGGCGGCCGGTCAGGCGACGATACTGCCCGAAGAGGTAGCCGATCTCGCGACCGCCCACGCCGATGTCGCCAGCTGGCACATCGGTTTGGTCGCCAATATAGCGGTAGAGCTCAGTCATGAAGCTCTGGCAGAACCGCATGACCTCTTCGTCGCTCTTGCCGTGCGGGTCGAAATCACTGCCGCCCTTCGCGCCGCCGATCCTCTGCCGCGTCAGCGCGTTCTTGAAAATCTGCTCGAAGCCCAGAAACTTGACGACCGAGAGGTTCACGCTCGAGTGAAAGCGCAGTCCACCCTTGAATGGCCCCAGCGCCGAGTTGAACTGCACACGAAACCCGCGGTTCACCCGCACGCGGTTCTGATCGTCGAGCCACGGCACCCGAAAGAGAATCTGCCGCTCAGGCTCAACCAGCCGCTCGAGCACCGCCGCTTCAATGAACTCGGGGTGTTCTGCGAGCACCGGCACGAGCGTGTCGAGCACTTCGTGCATCGCCTGCAGAAACTCAGGCTCGTTGTGACTGCGCTGTGCGGCAGCCTCTGCGACAGATTGAATGTGGGCGTTCGGTGTCAGCTGCATTGCTGCGACTCCTCAGTAGTGGGGCTATCAACTCCATCAGTGAGACACCGTGCGGTGCTCATCGATTTCAGGGGCTAGTAAGAAACGGAAAAGAACAGTGGCGAATGGCTTTGGGCGATGGTCTCGCCCGCACGTCGTCGCCGCGTTTACATCGCGCGCGCAACGAACACGTGCGCGGCGGTGTGGGCTGGCAGATCGATCGGGATGGGATCGGCGCTGTCTGCGGGGTCGACCGTGATGCGCACAGCGCCGTCACGGTACTCGAATTCGGCCATGGCCCCTGGCTTCAGCCCCGCCTGGTCAAAGAGGCGCAGTTGCTCGGGGTCGACCTGTGCGGGTTCAGCGAGACGTCTCACGCGGGCGCGAACCCGCTCTGAGCCATCGTCGAAGAGAGAGATCGCGCTCACGACTCCCGCATGAAACGGCGCGGTGGGTCTTGCGCCGAGTTCTTCAAGCCCCGGAATCGGGTTGCCGTAGGGCGACTCGACCGGGTTGTCGAGCATGCCGAGCAACTTGCGCTCGACCTGCTCGCTCATCACATGCTCCCAGCGGCACGCCTCTTCGTGCACGAACTCCCACTCGAGACCGATCACGTCGGCGAGCAGTCGCTCGGCAAGACGGTGCTTGCGCATCACCCGCACGGCCTTCGCCCGACCGTCGTCGGTGAGTTCGAGATGCCTGTCATTACTTACTATGACGAGGTCATCTCGCTCCATGCGCGCAACCGTCTGCGAAACGGTAGGGCCGGAGTGACCGAGACGTTCAGAGATGCGGGCGCGAAGCGGCACAACGCCTTCTTCTTCAAGCTCGAGGATCGTGCGCAGGTACATCTCAGTTGTATCGATCAGATCGGTCACTGGCGCCTCCGCTGCATGCTGCTTCTGAGTTCTAGCCTATGCCATGCCCGGCCAAGCCTCTCACCTTCGGGCTGCGTGCGCAGTCGGGCATTCGCTGTCACCATAAAATAGTGGACATGGCCGACATCACCATTCCCGCTGCCCTCTTGCCCGCCGACGGACGATTCGGCTGCGGCCCATCGAAGGTACGTGACGAGCAAATCGCTTTTCTCGCTTCGCTGCAGCCCAGCACGATCGGCACCTCGCACCGCCAGGCGTCCGTGAAGAACCTCGTCGGCAGCGTTCGCGAGGGGCTCGCCGATCTCTTCCGTGCGCCTGAGGGCTATGAGATCCTGCTCGCGAACGGTGGCGCGACCACGTTCTGGGATACGGCGGTGCACTCGCTCATCGAGCGCCGCAGCCAGCACCTCGCGTTCGGCGAGTTCGGTGCGAAGTTCGGCACCGCAGCGGCGGCAGCGCCCTGGCTCGAGGCACCCGACGTTCGCAAGGCAGACGCTGGATCGCGCAGCGAAGCTGCGCCGACCGAGGGCATCGACGTCTACGCCTACCCGCAGAACGAGACCTCGACCGGCGTGATGGCCGAGGTGCGTCGCGTGCACGGCGACGCCGGCACACTCACGGTGGTCGATGCCACGAGCGCCGCGGGCGGCCTCGACTTCGACGCTTCAGAGACGGACGTCTACTACTTCTCGCCGCAGAAGAACTTCGCGAGCGACGGCGGCATCTGGTTCGCGCTGGTCTCGCCCGCGGCAATCGAGCGCATCGAGCGCATCGCCGCTTCGGGCCGCTACATTCCCGAGACGCTCAGCCTCGCCGGCGCGGTCACGAACTCGCGCCAGAATCAGACCCTGAACACCCCTGCGATCGCTCCGCTCGCCATGATGGACGAACAGGTGCGCTGGATGAATGCGAACGGGGGCCTCTCGTGGGCAGCCGCACGCACCGCCGAGAGCGCAGCGGTGCTGTACGACTGGGCCGATCGCACTTCGGTGGCGACGCCGTTCGTGGCTGATCCCACGCATCGCTCGAATGTCGTCGTGACGATCGACTTCGACGATTCGGTCGATGCTGCGGCGATCTCTACCGCGCTTCGCGCGAACGGCGTGGTCGACACCGAGCCCTACCGCAAGCTGGGCCGCAACCAGCTGCGCATCGCGACGTTCACCGCGATCGAGCCCGACGACGTGCGCGCGCTCACCGGCTGCATCGACTACGTGCTCGAGCGCCTCGGCTAAGCGCTCGGTCTACGCACAGTGCGGCCCTGGTCATCAAGCCTGTCGAGATGACCGGCCGTACTTCGCTATCGAATGGATAGAAAACCATTGAGTGCGTAGCTTCACCACGGTGGTTTTGCGGCACACTCGCTGGTTTACTATCCACTCAGCAAATTGAGCGACTGGGATTACTCTTCTTCGTCGTCTACTTCGTCGTCGTGCTCGAAGTCGACCTCATCGTGCGAGTGGTCGTGCAGGTCATGCTCGTCCATCTCGGTGAAGCCGTCCTCGTCGGCGTCGTCATCTTCGTCATCCGAGTCGTCGTCGTCATCGGAGTCGTCGTCTTCATCAGACTCGTCGTCATCCGAGTCGTCCTCATCGAGGTCAACGCCGTCGATCTCGTCGTCGAAGTCGCTGAAGTCGTTCTCGAGCACATCTTCGTCGGCCTCGACGTCGTCTTCTTCAGAGAGCTCGGCTGCGGCAGCCTCGGCCTCGACGGCCTCCTCAGCGGCCTGGCGGGCCTGCGTCTCGCGATACTGCGCCAGTCGCACTGACCAGGGCACCCACTCGGGAGCGGTGACCGCACCGGCACCGGGCAACAACTCGACCTCGAGCACGTTGACGGGAGAATTCTCGTCGACACGCGAGAGTGTTGCAGCCCAACGCCACCCGGGGTACCCGGGCAGCCGGCATTCGAAATACAGTGTGAGCACGTGCTGCTCGTGCACCTCGTGGCCCTCGTCAGCACCGATGGTCTGAGCATCAGTGATCTCGGCGAGCGCACCGCGCGCGACCTCGCGCGAAGCGAGCAGCACGGGGTCTGCCTCGAGCACGATCTCTTCGACCGCCTCGACCGGGTCAACAGTTTCGGAAGCCTCGGGCTCGACCGATTCGGCGCCAACAGCGTCTGCGTCGATGACCTCGGGCTCAACTGCTTCGTCCGCCTCGGCGCCGGCAGGCTCGGCCTCGACGGCCTCGACATGATCCGTTGCCGACTCGGCCTCAGTCTTCTCCGCCGCAGTCGCCTCGACGGTCGCAGACTCTTCGGGCAGCTCAGACATCGAAGTCGTCCGCCACTCGGCGCAGCATGGTTGCGAGCTGGCGCGATCCTTGTCGTTCAGGGTACTGGCCATGCTTCAAACGACCGCCGACCGCGTCAAGCAACTTCACGAGATCTTCGATAATGATGGCCATCTCGTCTGCGGACTTGCGGTCGCGCTTTGCAGCGCGAGGTGTCTCGAGCAGGCGAACCGACAGCGCCTGCGGGCCACGGCGCCCGTCAGCAACGCCGTACTCGAGGCGCGTGCCAGCGGTCACCTCGGCGTCTGCGGGCAGCACCGAGGCGTGCAGAAATACCTGCTCGCCGTCGTCGCCCTGAATGAAGCCGAAGCCCTTTTCTTC
Organism: Leucobacter sp. UBA1945; assembly: GCA_002336855.1. Taxonomy (GTDB): domain Bacteria; phylum Actinomycetota; class Actinomycetes; order Actinomycetales; family Microbacteriaceae; genus Leucobacter. Next base: position 46,836 of record DDEV01000016.1, read on the forward strand.
GTCGTAGAACCTGACCTTGCCGGTGGGCATGCCTGTTCCTTTCCGGCGCTGTCGCGCCGCACACTCACGGGGCGACTAGCCCCTATTACCTATTAGTAGAGTCTATCCGCCCTGCTGCAGCCCCCGCGCCTCCACGCAGTAGTGCACGAATTGCACTCTCGCGACGGCAGAGGGCGCGTTTCGTGCACTATTGCCACCGGGGGCACCGGACGGGCGCTACCCACCGACGAGCACCTCGGCCTCGCGCCGCAGCGCCTCGCGCACCGCGGCGAGCGCCGGGTGGTCGACGCTCGAGATCCGTGCGGCAGTAAAGACCTCTCGCCGGGGTTTGCCGGGCAGCTCTACGAGCCGGAGGCGATGCGCCGCGCCGATGTGCACGAAGCCAGGCAGCAGTGCGACTGCGTTGCCCGTCTCGATCAGCCGCACGTGCGCCTGCAGGTCGGCGGTTTCGTAGCGCACGTCGGGCTCGAAGCCGGCGCTGCGGCACGCCTGCTCCGCCCAGTGGCGCGAGGCGGCGCCCCTCGGCTCCATGACCCAGGGCAGATCGGCCGCGTCGGCGAGTGAGGACGCGTGGTCGAACGCCTCGTCACCCGCCCCCTCCTGCGGCAGTGCAAGGCGAATCGGGTCGCTCGCGAGCGGTTCTCGATCGAGCCCGACGAAGTGTGCGGCGGCGTGGCCCGGATATTGCTCGGCGACCACGAGATCGAAGCCCCTCGCCCAGGTGTCATAGAGCGCGGTCTCTGGTTCGTGCTGCACCATCTCGACACGCAGCATCGGGTGCTCCGCTCGCAGGCGCTTGAGCGCTGAGGGCATCATGGCGAGCAGCGCGGTCTGAAACACCGCGAGGCGCACGGTGCCCGCCACCTCGGCGTGGCTCTNNCAGCGCCGCTTCTGCGCGCTCGAGGCCCGCGAGCAGCTCTTCGGTTTCTGACACGAGCGTGAGCCCCGCCGCCGTGAGCTCGAGGGTGCGACCGACCTTGCGCAGCAGGGGCACCCCGGCTTCGCGCTCGAGCAGCGCGAGCTGCTGAGACACCGCAGATGGGCTGTAGTTCAGGGCGTCAGCGACGGCTGCGACGGTGCCGCGGGCACTCAGCTCCCAGAGCAGTCTGAGCCGTTTCATCTCGAGCATTCGCACCACCTCGAATCATTCAATAATTCTTCATATTATTCCATGGAAAGAGTTGCTTTACTTCATGCTTTGCGAGCGCCACACTTGCATCAGCAAGAGATCGATCCGCACCTGAGCACCAGGCGAAGACGCAGCGCAAGCCGCCATCACGGCCGCACGCACAGCTTGCGCAGGGCGGATCCTCGACACCAATACCGAAAGGCCAGCAATGAGCAGCACCTCTGACCCGAATGTACGCCCGCAGCAACTCGCAGACGAGGCCATTGCGCTCGTGCGCCGCTGGCTCGCAGAGGCCGCCGAGATTCCGGCAGATGCCTCGGCCGCGCGCCTCGCAGGCGTGCTGAAAGACCCGAACGGCCTCGACTTCACCGTCGGCTTCGTCGACGGCGTNNCCGCTCACCCCGCAGTTCTTGCCCGCACCGATGCGCGGCGCTATCGGCCTCGGTGGCGCCTTCGCGAAGCCGCTGCCCGGCGTCGTCGTGCCGATCGCCCGCAAGGTACTGCGCCAGATGGTGAGTCACCTCATCATCGACGCCACCGATGCGAAGCTCGGCCCCGCCATCGCGAAGATCAAGAGCGACGACGTCAGCCTCAACATCAACCTGCTCGGCGAGGCAATTCTCGGCCAGCACGAGGCAGAGCGCCGCCTGGCAGGCACCCATAAGCTGCTCGCACGCCCCGACGTCGACTACGTGTCGATCAAGGTGTCGTCGACCGTCGCCCCGCACAACCACTGGGCGTTCGACGAGGCGGTGAAGCACATCGAGGATCAACTGCTGCCGCTCTTCGAGCGCGCCGCAGCAGCGTCGCCCAAGAAGTTCATCAACCTCGACATGGAGGAGTACAAGGATCTCGACCTGACGCTCGCCGTCTTCACCGGGATTCTCGATCGCCCCGAGTTCAAGGATCTCGCGGCTGGCATCGTGCTGCAGGCCTACCTGCCCGACGCCCTCGGCGCGATGATGAAGTTGCAGGAGTGGGCCGCTGCGCGCGTCGCTGACGGTGGAGCCGCCGTCAAGGTACGCGTCGTGAAGGGCGCCAACCTGCCCATGGAGCTCGTCGACGCCGCGATTCACGGCTGGCCCGCCGCCACCTGGGGTTCGAAGCAAGACAGCGACACCAGCTACAAGGCAGTGCTCGACTTCGCGCTGCACCCCGAGCGCGTGAAGAACGTGCGCATCGGTGTTGCCGGCCACAACCTCTTCGACGTGGCCCTTGCGTGGCTGCTCGCGAAGGCTCGCGGCGCCGAAAGCGGGATCGAGTTCGAGATGCTGCTCGGCATGGCAACCGGCCAGGCCGAGGCGGTCAAGCGCGAGGTCGGCAAGCTGCTGCTCTATGTGCCCGTCGTGCACCCGCAGGAGTTCGACGTTGCGATCGCCTACCTGATTCGCCGCCTCGAGGAGGGCGCGAGCCAAGAGAACTTCATGTCGGCCGTGTTCGAGCTCAACGACAGCGCCGCGCTGTTCGAGCGTGAGAAACAGCGCTTCCTCGCCTCGCTCGACGACCTCTCGGGCATCACCGGCGACGGCTCAGTCGAGTCGTACCGGGTGCCCGCACCGAACAGGCTCCAGGATCGCCGAGCCTACGACGCCGCCGGTGTCGAGGCGCGCGTCGACGCGCTCGTCGAGGCCGGCCGCAAGGGCGAGTTCGACAACGCCCCCGACACCGACCCCGACCTGCCGGGCAACCGCGTCTGGGGCCGCGAGATCGCAAACCGCATGGTCGACTCGCAGCTCGGCAACGACCTCGTCGCGGCCGCCCAGGTGCCCGATGCCGACGCCCTCGAGGCCGTCATCGCCCGCGGTGTGGCTGCGGCCGACGGTTGGCAGGCGCTCGGTGCCGACGAGCGCGCACGCATTCTGTATCGCGCGGGCGAGAAGCTCGAAGAGAAGCGCGCACAGCTGCTCGAGGTTATGGGCTCCGAGTGCGGCAAGACCCTCGACCAGGGCGACCCCGAGGTCTCCGAGGCGATCGACTTCGCGAACTACTACGCGATGCTCGGCCAGCTGCTCGAGCAGGTCGACGGCGCGAAGCCCGTGCACCAGAAGCTCGTCGCAGTGATCCCGCCGTGGAACTTCCCGACCGCTATTCCCGCCGGTGGCGCCCTTGCAGGCCTCGCCTCTGGCGCATCGGTCATCATCAAGCCCGCCTCGAATTCGGCCCGCTCTGGTGCGATGATGGTCGAGGCGCTGTGGGAGGCCGGCGTGCCCCGCGACGTGCTGCAGCTCGTGCAGTTCGCCGACCGCGAGCTCGGCTCGAAGCTCGTCGCCGACCCGCGCGTCGATCGCCTCATTCTCACGGGCGCATACGAGACCGCCGTCGCCTTCCGCGAGCTGCGCCAGGATCTGCCGATCCTCGCCGAGACCAGCGGCAAGAACGCGATCATCGTGACCCCGAACGCCGACCTCGACCTGGCGGCAAAGGACGTCGCGCTGTCGGCATTCGGCCACGCGGGCCAGAAGTGCTCGGCCGCCTCGCTCGTCATTCTCGTCGGCTCGGTCGCGACGTCGAAGCGCTTCCGCGGCCAGCTGGTCGACGCGGTGAAGTCGCTGCGCGTCGGCACCCCCGACAACCTCGAGACGCAGATGGGCACCATCATCACCGCTCCCTCGGGCAAGCTGCTGCGCGGCCTCACGACGCTCGGCGCAGGCGAGAGCTGGCTGGTGAAGCCCGAACCGCTCGAGAGCGACAGCCCGCTCGCCCGCGACAAGAACGGCGAGAACAAGCTGTGGAGCCCGGGCGTGCGCGACGGCGTGCAGCGCGGCAGCGAATATCACATGACCGAGTACTTCGGCCCGATCCTCGGCATCATGACCGCGAAGACCCTTGACGAGGCGATCGACATGGTCAACGAGATCGACTACGGCCTCACTAGCGGCCTGCACTCGCTCGACCGCGGCGACATCGACCTGTGGCTGCGCCGCGTGCAGGCTGGCAACGCCTACATCAACCGCGGCATCACCGGCGCGATCGTGCGCCGACAGTCGTTCGGCGGCTGGAAGAAGTCGGCGATCGGCGCGGGCACCAAGGCCGGCGGCCCGAATTACCTGCACGGCCTCGTCGACTGGGTTGACGCCCCGCTCGCGGCCGAGCTGCGCGCCCCACGCCCCGCGGTCGCTCCACTGCTCACCGCCGCCCAGCAGGCGGGC
>DDEV01000030.1 GCA_002336855.1 Leucobacter sp. UBA1945
TCGCGCCTCGCCGCAAAGCAGGGCGCGCAGGCGAGCGCACGCGTGCGCATCGTCGCCGGCGCCTCGCGAGCTGACGCAGTCGCGGCCGTCTACGAGGCGACCGCCGGCAAGCCCGACGTCGCGGTCTACGGCGGCGAGGTCGTCTCTGCCGGCCGCGTCGAGATGCTGCCCTACCTGCACGAGCAGGCAGTGTCGATCACCGCGCACCGCTTCGGCACCCCGAACAAGCTGAGCGAGGGCCTGATCTAGTCGCACGTCGCTGGGTGGGACAGCACCTAGCGCCAACGATGCAGGGTCCCGGCACATCACCGGGGCCCTGCGCCGTTTGCGGCAGGTTGCTGCAAACGCTCAGCACTTCACCGCTCACACACCCAGTGCCCAGCCAACCCAACGCTCCCCCGCACCGCCGCGTACGCTAGAACCGAGAACCGATTCGAGGAGACACAAAGATGTCGGCTGAAACTCACACTCGCCCTCTCGTGGTTGATGACCTCATCATCGTTGAGCCCTCGAAGATGAAGCTCGCGCTGCGTGGCGCCTTCGTCGGCAACTTCATGGAGTGGTACGACTTCGGCATCTACGGCTACCTCGCCGTCACGATGACAAAGGTCTTCACCTCGGGAATGCCCGACTCGCTCGGGCTCACGGTGACCCTGCTCGGCTTCGCGGTGTCGTTTCTGGTGCGTCCCTTCGGCGGCCTGATTCTCGGCCCCATCGGCGATCGCATCGGCCGGCAGAAGGTGCTCTACTTCACCATGGCAATCATGGCGATCGCCACCGCGCTCATCGGTCTACTGCCCTCGGCAGAGCAGGCCGGCGGTTTCTGGGTCATCATTCCGCTGTACCTGCTCAAGATGATGCAGGGGTTTTCGACCGGGGGCGAGTTCGCGGGCGCGACGACCTACGTCAGCGAGTTTTCGCCCGACAAGGATCGCGGCTACTGGGCATCGAAGCTGAACGTCGGTTCGTACCTCGGGTTCGCGGCCGGTGCATCCGTCGTCGCGGCGACCACGCTCATCACCGAGAACCTGCTGGGCATCGACGGCGCGATGGTCGCGTGGGGCTGGCGCATCCCGTTTCTGCTCGCGATCCCACTCGGCGCAATCGCGATCTACTTTCGCATGCGCATCCCCGAGCCGCCCGGGTTCGAAGAGACGCGCGAACTGCAGCTCGCGAAACAACCGACCGACCCGCACGACCTGCAGTATCGGCACAGCCTCGGCAGCCTCATCAGGGTGTACTGGAAGCAGATTCTCATCGGCATCTCGATCGTCGCAGCAGAGGGAACGGCGGGGTACGCGCTCACGAGCTACATGCCCACCTACCTCGAGAAGGAACTGCACGTCTCGAACCTGAACGCGGCGATCGCGACCGTGCCAGTGCTCGTGATCATGTCGCTGCTGCTGCCGAAGATCGGGCGCTGGTCAGACCGCATCGGTCGACGCAAGGTGTACTTTCTGGCCACCGGATCCTCGATCGTGCTGATGCTGCCGGCGTTCGCGATTCTGCAGACCGCACCGCAGGCGGGCATGTGGGTCGTGTTCGTGGCCCTCGGCATCGTCGCGATCCCAGTCGCTTTCTTCGTGTCGATGACTGCCTCGGCGCTGCCCGCGCTCTTCCCGACCGCCGCGCGGTTCAGCGGCATGGGCATCACCTACAACATCGCGGCCTCGCTATTCGCGGGCACGACGCCGCTGATCGCCGACCTGCTGGTGAACGCGACGCACGGCTCGGCGATCAGCCCGTTCATGCCGGCGCTGTGGATCATGACGTTCTCGGTGATCGCCATCTTCGCCGTACTGATGATGAAAGAGACGGCGGCTAGGCCGCTGCTCGGCTCGGTACCGACCGTGGCGAGTCGGGCGGATGCCGAGGAGCTCGTCGCGACCCAGGCCGAAAACCCGCTGCTCGACACGAGCACGATGCCGCTCGAGTTGATTCGGCACGACTCGGCCTGAACCAGAGCCTGACGCTGACGCTGACGCTGACGCTGACGAGTGATCCTCGCCCTGTTCAACACCTTCTTTTCCTATAAAATGTCACATAACAATCCGATCTAATATCGGATACGCGCAAACGGAGGACGCAGATGACCACCAGCCCCGAGCAAACCTGGGTATCGACCACGGACTACCACACCGCGGGCGAGCCGTTCCGCATCGTGCATGAGGGCTCCCCGGTGCCCACGGGAGACACGGTCGGTACCAGGCGAGTCGGTGCGATCGCCGACGAGGCGGGCGCCGACACGATGCGCGCACTGCTGTGCAACGAGCCCCGCGGTCATGCCGACATGTACGGCGGCTTCATCACCCCGGCAGACGTGGTGCCCGAGGGCGTCGAGCCCGCGCACTTCGGGGTGCTGTTCTGGCACAAAGACGGGTTCTCGACCGCGTGCGGCCACGGCACCATCGCCCTCGGCGTCTGGGCGACCGACGCCGGCCTCGTCGAGTCCGACCCCGACGGGGTGACCGAGGTGCGCGTCGACGTGCCCTCGGGGCGCGTGTCGGCCCTCGTTGAGCGACGCGGCGGCGAGCTCGTTCGGGCGACCTTTCGCAACGTTGCATCGCACGTGATCGCCCGTGGCGTGCCCGTGCAGACCTCGCGCGGCGAAGTGCTCGCCGGCCTCAGCTTCAGCGGCGCGATCTACGCTTCGGTGCGCGCGAGCGACCTCGGTCTCGCCGTGGAGCCCGAGCAGTACAACGAGCTGATCGCGCTCGGCCGCGAGATCAAGTGGGCCCTCAACGACTCAGCAGAGGCGCAGTTCGCCGACGACCCGAGGCTGTCGGGCGTCTACGGCACCATTCTCTTCGACGACCTCGGTCGCCACGAGAACGGCACTGGCGGCCCGAAGCAGCGCAACATCACCGTCTTCGCCGACGGAGAGGTAGACCGCAGCCCCTGCGGCTCGGGCACGGGCGCCCGCGTCGCGCTGCTCGCAGATGACGGCACGCTCGGCGCAGACGAGACGCTCGAGCACCGCTCGATCGTCGACACCGTGTTCGAGGCTCGATGGCTGCCAGGCGAATCGCGCGCCGACGGAACCGCCACGGTGATCCCAGAGGTGTCGGGCACGGCGCACCGCACCGGCGAGCACCGCTTCACGCTCGACCCACTCGACACGGTCGGCACGGGGTTCACGCTGCGCTGATCTTGCGGCTGGTTCTCTTCGTTACTCGGGAAACACCTGCTTACTGATCGCCTGCACGTCGCGTTCAAGGTTATCGACCTGCGATTCGAGTCGCTCGAAGCGCTTGTCGACCTGCTCGAAGCGCCGATCCATCTGGTCGAAGCGAAGGTGCATCTGGGTGTTGAGCGAGGCCACGGTGATCTGTACCGATTCGATGTCGCTCTTCAATTCACCACGCAGACTCATGAACTGCGCATCGAGCCGGCTCGTGAGCGAGTAGATCGAACGAGTGAGAAACTGCGTGGTGAACGTGATCATGCTGGCCCGCGCAAAGGCCAAGATCCCGAGCGCGGTCCATGTCTGCGGTTCCGTCACTGCGATCATCCTCTCATTATTGAGACATTGATCAGATCCTGACACCCCTGCTGACCTGGTATCGGCGCATTTCACGGATCTGTGGATAACTCGCCGAAATCAATCTTTGAGCAGCCTGTGAGCGGCGAATGGAAAGCTTCAGGCACCCCTCACAAGCTTTCCGGAGAGCAGCACGAAATCGGGCCTCCGGGACATGAAGAGTTCAGGATCCGCCACCGGGTCGGCCGCCCGATACACGATGAGGTCGGCAAGCTTACCCGGCTCGATCGTGCCAATACGGTCGTCGATCCTCATGATCTTCGCGTTGATCCGCGTCGCAGAATCGATCGCTGCCGCAGCCCCGATCAGCCGTGCCTTCAAGGCGATCTCCCAGGCCCGCGCGTGCTGCTCGGGGCCGATCAGATCCGATCCCGAACCCATCTCCACGCCGACCTCGGCGAGCAGCCGCACCGATTCGAGCTCAGCCGCGTCGAGCCACTCCGAGTCGGCCAGCATCTGCTCGGTCATTCCCCACTCGCCCGGAAAGCGCCGCAGCATCTCGCTGATCGTGAGCGTCGGCACGACAAACACCCCGCGCTCCCTGATCAGTTCGGCCGTCTCCAGGTCCATGACCGTACCGTGTTCTATGCACCTTACGCCCGCCTCGACCGCGCGACGAATGCCCCGGACCGTGTGGCAGTGGGCCGTGACATAACTGTCCCGATCTTCGGCGACGGCGACAAACGCTTCGAGCTCGGCACGTGAGAACTGCGGACACTCGAGCGGATCCCCTTCCGAGAGCTGCCCACCAGTGGCGTGCACCTTCAGTTGGGTGGCGCCCGCCCTGAATTGCTCGCGAGCGGTTCGCGTCACCTGTTCGACACCATCGCAGATCGCGAAAGGATGCACCAGATTCGAGCCTGTCTGCTCATTCTCAGCAACACGCGCGAAACGCGGTCGCACGTCGCCGTGCCCCGCCGTCTGCGACATGATCGCGGCCGAGGGAAGCAGCCTCGGCCCCTCGACCAGGCCGGCCTCGATCGCCTCGACCAATCCGCCATCGACGCCGCCGAGGTCGCGCAGCGTCGTGAAACCCTGATCGAGCGATGACGAGAGGTTGCCGAAGATCATGGCCGCCTGCGATGCCGGAGGAATACGCACCTGCTGATCCAACGACAGCAACCCGACATGCGCGTGCGCATCGATCAAGCCCGGCAGTACCGCCCCGCCCTCGGCGTCAATGACCTGCGTGCCCTCGGCCGCAGCACGCCGCTCGCGCTCGGTATCGGGCGGGCAGATCTCGGCGATCGTGCCGTCGTTCACCCAAACGCTCAGCGACTCGGAAGGGCGCTCGGTGCCGAGAAACACTCTGCCGCCGCGGATCAGCAAGCGCGTCTCGCCCATCTCATCCTTCTCCTCACTCTGCAACTCGAAGCCCTTCCGCCTGCCAGATACGTGTGATCTGCTCGGGAAACTGCGGCATTGAGTCGCGCAAGCGCCGCGTGTACTCCTCGGCAGGCTCGGTGAGCAACCGCTCAGTCGGCGCGTGTTCGACGACCCTCCCCTGGCGCAGCACATACGATTCTGCGCAGAGCGCCCGAACCACCCCGAGGTTGTGCGAGATCAGCAGGTATCCCAGGTCGTTCTCGGCAGCGAGACGCTGCAGCAGGGCGATCACCTTGCCCTGCACAGACACGTCGAGCGCACTCGTCGGCTCGTCGAGCACGAGATATCGCGCCCCGACGGCGAGCGCTCTGGCGATCGATACCCGCTGCCGCTGACCGCCCGAGAGCTCGTGTGGCCGCTGCCCCCGCAGCGAAGCATCGAGACCGACCTGTTCGAGCAGCTCTGCAACCGTATAATCGGGTGCTCCGGTTTCACGTGAGCGAGCGGCAAGGCCCTCCCGCAGAATAGTGTCGACGGAGAACCTCGGGTTGAGCGCCTCATTTCCGTCTTGGAACACGGGCTGCACACTCGCTCTGAAGCGTCGGCGACTCACGCGCGACATAGTGTCCAGAGGCTCGCCCTCGAACAGCAGTTCGCCCGATGACACCGGGACGAGGCCGAGCAACGCACGCAAGATGGTGGTCTTGCCCGAGCCGCTCTCTCCGATGAGTCCGACCGTGTCTTTCGCCCCGAGCGTGAGATCGACATTGTGCACGACCTGCTTGCGGCCGTACGAGATACCGATTCCGCGGGCTTCGAACATGCTCATGCCCCTCCTCCCAGAGCCAGGCCGGCGTTGATCAGCTCGACGGTGTACTCGGACGACGGCCGTGTCAGCACCCGAACCGTCTCGTCGCTGTCGACCACCGCGCCATCCTTCATGACAACGACCCGGTCTGCGAGCGTCGAGACGAGCGCGAGGTCGTGCGAGACGAGCAGCAGCCCGAGCCCGCGGTCCGCGCAGAGCTCGCGCAGCAGTGCCGTGATCTCGGCCTGCACGGTCATATCGAGCGCGCTCGTCGGTTCGTCGGCGGCGATCATCTGCGAGCCGAGGGCGAGCGCGAGGGCGATGGCGAATCGCTGCGCCTGACCGCCCGACACCTGATGCGGGTAGCTGTCGGCAAGCTCGTCGCGCAGGCGCACCGAGGCGAACGCGGCTTTCATTCGTGTCTGCGCCTCCGACTTGCCGACGCCGTGAGCGCCGAGCACGCGCATCAGCATCGTGCCGAGCTTCAGCGTCGGGTTGAGCGCCGACTGCGGACTCTGCATGATGAGCGACACCTGCCGCCCACGAATACGACGCAGCCGACCCTCGGACGCGGTCAGGGGGTCGACGCCGAAGAGGCTGACATCGCCCTCGCAGTCGAGCCCCGTGCCCCGGTTCAGCCCGAGCACCGTCATGAGCGAGGTGGTCTTGCCCGAACCGCTCTCGCCGACGATGCTGACGCACTCGCCGGCACGGAGATCAAGCTGCGGCAGGCTTGCGAGCGTGCGCCCGCGCAGCGACACCCTGAGATCCTGCACACTGAGCAGAGCGTCCTGCACCGTCATCGCGCCACCTTCTTCACGTCGAGCGCACTGCGCAGACCCTCGCCCAGCATGTTGAAGCAGAACGCGGTGACGAGGATCGCGAGGCCCGGGAACACCATCACCCACCACTGTGTCGCCACGAGCGACTGGCCCTGCTGCACCATCAGGCCCCACTCGCTCGTGGGATCCTTCACGCCGAGGCCCAGATACGACAGCGCAGCCGCGGTGAGAATCACGCCGCCCGCGTCGAGCGAGGTCTGCACGATCACGGGTGTCGTCGCGTTCGGCAGCACCTGCTTCAGAATCACCTTCAGATGGCTCTGACCCAGTGTGCGACTCGCGTCGACGTAGGCGCGGCTGCGGATCGAGGCCGCCATACCAACTGCGAGACGCGCATACCAGGGCCACCAGGTCACCGCGATCGCGATGATGACCGTGCTCACGCTCGGCTTGAGCACCATGGCAAGGGCAACCGAGAGCAGCAGCGCTGGAAAGGCGAGAAAGATGTCGGTAATGCGCATCAACACGTCGCGCACCCAGCCACCGAAGTAGCCTGCGACGAGCCCGATGAAGGTGCCGAAGAGCACCGCGATCAGCAGCACCGCGGCCACGATGAACAATGAGGTGCGCGCGCCATAGATCAGTCGGCTCAGCACGTCGCGACCGAAAGTGTCGGTGCCCATCAGGTGCGCTGCACTCGGAGCCTGTAAGAGGTTCTCAGGGTGCACTTCGGTCGTGCCGTCTCCGGGGTACGGCGCGATCCAGGGGGCGAGGATCGCGGCCAGAACGAACAGCGCCAGCACGACCGCGCTCGCCGTTGCAACGGGGTCGAGTCGCCAGCGGCGGCGGCTCGTCGCGCGCTCCTCTCGCGCGCGGATGGTGGTCGTTGCAGTCACATCGAACTCACTCTCGGGTCGATAAGACTCTGAACGATGTCTACGAGAAAGTTCAGGGTCACATAGAGGATCGCGATCACCAGCGTGACTCCCGCGACGGCCGGCACGTCGACCGCGCGGATAGCGGCGAAGGTGTACGAGCCGAGACCGGGCCAGTTGAAGATGCCCTCAACGAGAAACGAGTTGACGAGGGAGTACGCAAAGACGAGCGCGATCGCCGAGATCACGGGGTTCAACGCGGGTCGCAACGCGAGGCTCGTGAAGATGCTGCGCTCCGAGAAGCCCGCCGCACGCGCGTAGGTCACATGCGGCAGTTGCAGCTCGTCTGACACCGATGCCCTGGTCATCTGGGCAATCAGTCCGATCGGATAGGCCGCGATCACCACCATGGGCAGGATGAGGTGCTTCAGTCCGCTGCCGAGCATCGCCCAGTTGCCGGTGAGCAGCGAGTCGACCACCGTCATGCCGGTGATCGTCGTCAGCGGAGAGCTCTGCTTCAGCCCCGAATCGAACGCACCGGCGGTGGGCAGCCAACCGAGCTTCGTCGAGAAGTAGAGCTGCAGCATGACCGCGACCCAGAACACCGGCAGCGAGACGAGCAGCACGGAGAGCACCCGTACACCCCAGTCGATCCCGCGCGCCCGGTAGCGGGCCGCGAGAATGCCGAGCGGCACCCCAACCGCAACGGCGAGCAGAATCGCCGCGCCAGTGAGCTGCAACGAGGCGGGCAGCGCCGTCGCCAGATCCTGCGCCACCGGATGTCTGGTACGCAGGCTCATCCCGAGATCACCGCTGAGCAGATCCGTCAGATACCTGAAGAGCTGCACGATCAGCGGGTCGTCGACACCGAGCTTCTCGCGCACCTGCGCGAGCTGCGACTGGGACGCGCGCGGGCCCGCGTAGGCGAGAGCGGGATCGCCAGGCACTACCCGTACGATCAGGAAGGTGAGACACACCACCCCGAACACTACGAGCAGCGCCTGGCCGAGGCGGCGAATCAATCGCCACCAGATGCTATTTACCATGCCGTGTTCTTGAGCTTGTAGACATCGACGACGTTGGCGTAGAGCGGGTTGTCGACATAGCCCTCGATGTCGCCGTTCATCACGCGCTGGTAGTTGTAGACGATGGTCGGCAGGATCGCGATGTGCTCACCGATCACCTTCTCCTGGATCTTGCGCTGCGTGTCGAGGTTCGCCTGCTCGTCGGTCGCTTGCAGTAGCGGCAGGCCGTCGATCATCGCGTCGAGTTCGGGATCGCTCAGGTACGAGAGGTTCCAAACCGGCGGCTCGGCGCTGCGCACGAGATTGTAGTACCACGAGTTCGCGTCGGGTGCATCCGGCCACCAGCCGGAGAGCACGATGTCCTGGCGGGCCGAGGCGTCAGGCGATACCGCCTGGTCGTAGACGGCGGTCCACTGCAGCGCCTGAGTGTTCAGCGTCACGTTCAGCGGAGCGAGCACCGAGGTCCAGTAGGTCGCGAGCGACTGCAGGTTCTCGTTGCCCTCTTCGAAGGTCACATCGAGGCTCAGGGACTGCCCGCTGGGCCCGTAGCCCGCAGCCTCGAAGAGGCGCTTCGCCTCGTCGAGGTCGGCGGTGATGCCGAGGTCGTCGAAGTGGCCGGTCAAACCCTCAGGGATCATACCGCTGGCCGGCGTGCCGGCCCCCTGCATCAGCTTCGCGACCGCGTCGAGGTCGAGGGTCTTGCTGAGCGCTTCGCGCACCTTGATGTCGGCGAGCGGCCCCGACGCGGTGTTCAGGAACGCGAAGGAGTTGGTGAAGCTCGGAATCTGAAAGGTATTCACCGAGTCGTTGTTCTTCGCTTCGTTGAAGAGCTCGGGGCGCAGGTTGAAGATGAAGTCTCCCTCACCATTCTGCAGCATCTGCCACGAGGTGGTCTGCTCGGGGCTAACGATGAAGTCGACAGCGGTGTACTGATCGTCGGCCCACCCGCCCGGGTAATCTTCGAAGGCCTCGATGCGCAGCTCGTGATCGCTGCCCTTCTGGTAGTCGACGAGTTCGTACGGGCCGCTGCCCGCGTCGTTGCCCGCATTGAACCACTCGGCGAGATCCTCATCGCCCGCGGCCTCAATGTCGTAGACGTAGGCCGCGTATCCCGCCGAGGTGACGAGATCGAGCGGAGCCGGGTAGTCGAGGGTGAAGACGAGTTCCGTGGCCGACGGCGCCTCGATGCTGTTCACCGAATCCCAGATGTATGAGAGTCCACCGCCGAGCTCGATCGTGCGATCGATCGACTCCTTCACCGCAGTGGCGTCAACCGCCCGGCCGCTGTGGAAGACGGCGTCATCGCGCAGCGTGAACGTCCAGGTCAGGCCGTCGTCCGATGCGCTCCACTCAGTGGCGAGACCGGGGACGACCTCGCCCGCCTGCGCGTCGTAGTTCGTCAGCGTCTCATAGACGTTGCGCAGCACGATCTGCTCGCTCGATGCGTGCGTCGCCGGGTCGAGGTCGGTGACGATCACGGTGTTATAGATGTAGCGGAACGTGCGATCCGCCCCCTGGTCCGACTGGGGTGCCGCCGAAGCGCATCCCGCGAGCGTCAGCAGAGCCGCGGTCGCGGCGGCCACCGCTCCGACGGCGATCCTTCTGTGTGTTCTCATGGTTTTCTCCTTATACCCGCGCGGCGATGCGCAGCTGTTCTGTTGCTTTCAGGTCGACTTCGAAGCGGCCCCTGCCCTGCCTGCTCGCGATCACTCCGTATAGCTTCTCGGCCTGTTCCGGAGTCACATAGTCGTTGTCGAGATCGGCGAGCACCCGCTCGATCTCGCGCTCGAAGGGGTGACCGAAGCCGCCCCCGCCGCCGGTGCGCACCCGCAGCGTCGTGCCGATCGGCACTGCGGTGTCGCTGATGCGCTCGGCCAGTTCTTCCGATGGCTCACCCGGCCGATCCAGATAGATCAGGCTCATCCGGCCTGGGAGCCCGCCGTCGACGCCCTTCGAGAGCAGGTCGACGGTGTTCTCGTTGGCCGTCTTCACCATCGAGTCGGCGTGCAGCACGCGGAAGTCGCGGGCGACGCCGAAGCCGCCGCGATCCTTGCCCGCGCCCGCAGAATCGGTGTCGAGCGCGAACTGCTCGCAGAGTATCGGGAACCGCATCTCGACGACCTCGATCGGCGTGTTCGAGACGTCGCCATCTCCGGTGAAGATCAGGCAGGTGCCGTCTCTGCCCGGGAAGGCCCCGTAGCCGCCCTGCACCGCCTCGGTGAAGACAAAGCTGTCCTCTTCTGCGGATTTGGTCGACATGATGTAGTTGGCGACCATCTGATAGCCGCCGGCCCGAGCGCGCTCGGGAACCGCCTTCGCCAGCGACATGAGCATGATCTCGACGAGCGCGGTGAGCACGTAGCCGTAGGAATCGCACGGCGCGGGCGCTTCGGCGTTCAGCATGCAGGGCTCTTCGGGCCACACGATGTCTGCGAGGCTCAAGTGCGATTGGTTCGCGTTGCCGGTCGGATCGAGCACCCCCATCATGGCCTCGCCGACCGCGGCGGCCGTCGCCTCGCCACCCGTGTTGATCGGCCCACGAGACACGGCGCTCGTGCCCTCGAAGTCGACTCGCACACGGTCGCCTTCGATCACGGTGCGCACGCCGACAACCGGGATCTCATCGCGGTCGACGCCGTTGAAGTCGAGCCTGACGCTCGCCTCGTAGGTGCCGTCGGGCAGCGCGCGCACACGGTCGCGCAGTGCGCGCTCGGTCTGCGCGAGCACGTAGGCCATATAACTCTTCACCCCGGCAGCGCCGTAACGCTCGCAGAGTTCGAGCACGCGCTGCGCACCCGTGCGGCAGGTCGCGATCTGCGCGTTCAGGTCGCCGAGCACGATGCGCGAGACGCGCACGTTGCTCTCGATGAGCCAGAAGAAGTCTTCGTTGCGCACACCCGCGTTGTAGAGGCGCTGGTGCGTGAAGCGCAGCCCCTCTTGAAAGATGTCGGTCGAGTCGACCGTCCAGCCTCCGGGGCTCATGCCGCCGACATCGGCCCAGTGCGCCATGTTGCCGGTGAACGCCACGAGCTCGCCCTCGAAGAACACCGGCATGTACACTGCGGTGTCCGAGATGTGGGTGCCGTTCATGTACGGGCTGTTGACGATGAGCACATCGCCGTCTCTGAAGCCGTCGATGCCGAAGTGCTCGATACCTGAGCGGATGCTCGCGGGCAGCACGCCCGTGAACCCTGGCAGGCCGGGGGCGTCGGCCCAGAGCTCGCCGTGCGGGCCCATGATGCCGACGCCGAAGTCCTTCACATCGAAGATCAGCGGGTTGTATGCGCTGCGGATCAGTGTGTTGTTCATCTCCTGCGCCGCAGAGAGCAACGCGTTGCGAGTGATCTCGGCTTTGACGACGTCGATGTCGACCGTGTTCTGCGTGTTCATTTCTGCCTCACTTCTCCAGCTTCTCGAGCACCAGGTTCGACACCTCGTCCACGCGAGCGCTCCAGCTCGGCGGCACGATGACGGTGGTCGTCCACTCGTCGATCACCGCCGGACCGTGCACGAGCTGCCCCCGGGCGAGCATCGATCGTTCGTAGACCGGCACCTCGTCGACCCAGCCGCTCTCGAGAAAACGGATGCGCCGGCTGCGCAGCACCTGAGCGTCGGAGGCGGGACGGCGATCGATGTTGCGCGGCTTCTGCACGGGTGCGACGGCGCTGCACCTGAAGGTCACGATCTCGATCGGGTCGCTCTCGCTCGCGTGGCCGTAGAGCTGGCGATGCTGCTCGACGAACGAGGCCTTAACCTGCTGGGCGAAGCGTTCGGCGCCCGTCTCGATCCATTCCTCGTCGATCTCGACGCGAATCGTGTGCTCCTGTCCGATGAAGCGCACGTCGGCCGAGCGCACGGTCTTGAACGGCGGTTCGAATCCGTAGGTAGCGAGCTCGGTCTCGGCCGATGTGCTCAGCTCGGAGAAGCAGCGTTCGATGCGTTCGAAGCCGGCCGGGTCGACCGAGGTCACCGCGGTCAGCGTCGTGTCCTCGCGGTAGTCTGCGGCAAGCATGCCCCAGGCCGAGAAGCCCGCAGCGTTCTCAGGCACGAGGATCTCGGCGATCCCGAGTTCGTCCGCCACGCCGGCGGCGAAGAGGCCGCCGCCGCCGCCGAACGACACCATCGCGAAGTCGCGCACATCGAGGCCGCGCTGCGTAGTGATCTGCCTGATCGCGTTGGCCATGTTCGCCTGGGCCACCGCGAGCACCCCAGATGCCATCTCGTCGATCTCTCCGTGCGCACCGAGCGCACGTTTGATCGCGGCTTCGGCGAGCGCTCGGTCGAGCTTCATGCGCCCGCCAAGGTAATTGTCCGCGTCGAGGTAGCCCAGGATCACCTGCGCATCCGTCACGGTCGGATCCTCTCCCCCCGCGCCGAAGGCCGCGGGACCCGGCTGCGCTCCCGCACTCTCGGGGCCGACGCGCAGGCTGCCAGTGATTTCATCGATCACGGCGATCGAGCCGCCGCCGGCGCCGACCGATACGATGTCGATGACGGAGCCCATCACCTTGCGACCGGCGATTTCGGTCTCGGCGCGCTCCACGATCTCACCATCCTGGATCAGCGCCACGTCGTAGGTAGTGCCGCCAACGTCTGCGCACACCACGTTTCGGTGACCGGTCTGGCGGATCAGCGCATGCGCCCCGATCACACCGCCGGCGGGCCCCGATCCGAGAGTGTCGACGGGTCTGCGGGCCGCAGTCTCGATCGGCATCACTCCACCGTTGGAGCGCATGAATGCGATGGTCTCTTCGTAGCCGGCTTCGCGCACGCGCTCGGCGATCTCGTCTGCATATGCCGAGAAACGGGGTTGCGTGTAGGCATTCGCGACCGTGGTCGAGGTGCGCTCGAACTCGCGCCACTCGCGCACGATCCCACTCGACAGGCTCACCGATATGTGGGGGTACCGCTCAGCAATCGCTTCTCCGATGCGCTGCTCGTGCACTCCGTTGACGTAGCTATGCAAGAAGCACACCGCGATCGCCTCGACGCCCTCCCCCACCAGAAAGTCGACCTCGCGCATCGCCGCTTCGATGTCGATCTCGATGAGCACCTCTCCCGCAGCGTCGAGCCGCTCGGGCACCTCACGGCGGAATCGGCGTTCGACAAGCGGGGGCACGGGCTGGTACCGAGGGTTGAAGATCTGGCGGCGCCCGCCGCGTCCGAGCTCGAGCACATCGCGGAAGCCGGCTGTCGTGAGCAGGCCGGTCAGCACGCCACGCTCCTGCACGAGCGTATTCAGCGCGACGGTGGTGCCGTGGATGAAGTGCTCGAGTTCGGGCAGCTGCAGCGGCAAACGCGTGAGTCCCTCGATGAACTGGTCGGCGAGCGAGTCTGCTTTCGCCGGCTGCTTGTCGATGACGACTTCGCCGCTCGTCTCGTTGAACGCGATGTAATCGATGAAGGTTCCTCCCACATCGACGGCAAGGCGCCACTGGTCGTGAGCTGGTGCCATGGTTGTCAAGACCTCCTCAGTCTTCGTTGCTTCCGGGCCGGATCTTCATCGCCCGGGATGAATGCTCGATTTATGAAACTTCTTCTTGCGCGGCAATGCCGCTCTCTCCGGCGCGGGTGCGCGCGAACGCTCCCCGCTTCATGCCGAGCATCGCTTCTACCGCGTGTTCGATGAACAACAGGCGATCGGAATCTGCCCGCCACCGCACGAGAGCGTGCACGTTCGTACCGTCGAAGATGGACATCACTTGCAGCGCCGCCTCAGCCGTGCTCTCGACGGAGATGGTTCCTTCGTTCTGCCCCGCCACGATCATCGACTCGATGAAACTCAGCCACCGGTCGTTCTCGGCACGCACCTCGCGCGCAAACGCCTCGTTGCGCTGGCCCATCGCCCAGGATTCCGCCCAGATCGTCGCGCTGACCACGTGCTCGCCGTTGAACAGAGATTGCAAAAAACGAGAGAGCCTCAGCACTGCGGGGCCAGGAGCGACCCACTGCTGAAACTCCTGTAGCTGGTCATGAACGATGTCTACGAACGTCTGCACCACCAGTTCTTCCATGCTGGAGGTGTAGTGGGCGACGAGTGCCGGGCTCATGCCCGCGCGCGCAGCAACCGAGCGAAGGGTAATGGCAGAGAGGCCGTCGGACAGGGCGATCTCGCGGGCCGCAGCCGTAATCGCGACCCGGCGCTCTGCGGGCGGCAGCCTGCGGGAGCTCGTCTTGCTCATCGGCGCCCTCGCCTCTCACTCCTGATGATCACTGTTGACCATGCGATCAACAGCATAGAGGAGGTGCGCGAAACTGCGCAAGAAGCAAATTTCGTGGCATCCGCCGCCAGTCCGCCCATCGAGCCCGCCGAGATGCGCGGTCCCCTTCGACAAGCTCAGAGAACGGAATTGCCGCCCCTCGAACTCAAGTTCTGAGGCCAACGGCGCGGCATAACAAACGAATGGCCCACCCGGATCCTCCAGGTGGGCCATTCGGCTGCACACAAGCAGGTTTCACGCGAAACCCGCCCCGACGGCACGGTGATCCCCAAGGTGTCGGGCACGGCGCATCGCACCGGCGAGCACCGCTTCACGCTCGATCCGCTCGGCACGGGGTTCACGCTGCGCTAGGTGAGGCAAGCGCCGTCAGCGCACCCGAAGCAGCGCAGCTACCGAGAGGTCTTCGTCGAGCAAATCCCAGCGAATGCCCTCGCCGTCGCCGATGAATCGCCAGTCATTCAAGGACGCCTGCGAAGCAGCCGCTAGCCTGGGAAACCAGGCAAGCGGGGCACTAATGGTACGACCGTCACGAAGAACCACTTTCAGGGTGCCTTCTTCGATAGCAACGTCGACGGCCGCAGCATCAAGCGTTGAAATTCTCACGCCACGCCTCCTCGATCTGTGACTCGTGAAGAATCACGATGTCGCGAATGCGGTTCAACTCGGTCGAACCAAATCGCCCACTGTTCGCCAATGCTACCGGCGCAACCCAGAATTTTGCAGTGAAACCAGAACCCTCAACATGAATGTGCGGGGGCTCGCCTAGCTCATTGCTATAGAAGAAAAATCTATAGGCCTGAAATCTAAATACGGTCGGCATGCGGTACCTCCAAGGCCGCGCTAAGCGGCCACACTGGGGTCACCTCACCAATTCGTGAAATCTGTGGATAATCGAGTTACCCACAGCTCGCGCGCGACATACGAAAGCAGAGCCAACAACGCGTGTGGCCCACCCGGGAATCCGAGTGGGCCACACGCGTTACAGGAGAGCGCGGTTAGCGCGAAGCCAAGACCTCTTCGCGACCCTCTGTCTCGGCCGCATCAGCGCTGCCGCGATCCTCTTCGCTGACCTCAAGAGCCTCGCCAGCCGAAGCCGACTCGGTCGAAGTCGACGCAACCTCATTCGAAACTGCCTCGCCGTCAGCATCGGCGTTGTCGAACGCGACACCCTTGCGGGGTGCGTTGTAGAGATCGAGATCGAGAATGCCCTCGCGCTTCGCGACGATCGTGGGCACGAGCGCCTGGCCCGCGACATTCAGTGCGGTGCGACCCATGTCGATGATCGGATCGATCGCGAGCAGCAGACCGACGCCCTCGAGCGGCAGACCCAGTGTTGACAGGGTGAGGGTCAGCATGACGGTCGCGCCGGTGGTGCCAGCGGTTGCGGCCGAGCCGACGACCGACACGAGCACGATCAGCAGGTACTGCACGATGCTGAGCTCGATGCCGAAGAACTGGGCGACGAAGATCGCGGCGAGCGCCGGGTAGACCGCAGCGCAGCCATCCATCTTGGTGGTCGCGCCGAGAGGCACCGCGAACGATGCGTAGCCGCGGGGCACGCCGAGGTTGCGCTCGGTGACGCGCTCAGTAAGAGGCAGCGTGCCGATCGACGAGCGGCTCACGAACGCGAGCTGCACCGCGGGCCAGACGCCCGAGAAGTACTGGCGAATCGACAGGCCGTGCGCCTTCACGAGGATCGGGTAGACGACGAACAGCACGAGCGCGAGGCCCAGGTAGAGCACGCCGACGAACCAGGTGAGCGAACCCATCTTGTCCCAGCCGTACTCGACGACTGCGTTACCGATGAGGCCGAGCGTGCCGAGGGGCGCGATGCGAATGATCCACCACAGCACCTTCTGAATGATGGCGAGCGCTGACTCGGTCAGCTTGATGAACGGCTCTGCCTTCGCGCCGATCTTGAGCGCGGCGATACCAACAGCAACCGAGATCACGATGACCTGCAGCACGTTGAAGTTCGCGCCGGCGGTGATAGCGCCCGTGTCGCCGACCGACGCGTTCACGCCAAGACCCAGGAAGTTCTGGGGCACGAGGCCGATCAAGAAGTTCCACCAGGTGCCAACGGTGTAGGGGTCAGAGGGGGCGATATCGGTCGCACCAGCTGCTGCCGCACCCGGGCGAAACACGACGCCGAGCACGATGCCGATCGTTACCGCGATGAACGCTGTAATCGCGAACCAGAGCAGGGTCTGACCGGCGAGACGCGCGGCGTTCTGCACCTTGCGCAGGCCGACGATGCTCGACACGATCGCGGTGAAGATCAGCGGCACGACCGCAGCTTTCAGCAGCGACACATAGCTCGATCCGAGCACCTTCAGCGTTGCCTGCAGGCCGTTGGCGTTGCCTTCGGCATCGGGGCCGAGGTTCAGCGCGATCGCGCCGAGTACGAGGCCGAGCACGAGGGCGGCGAGGATCTGCCAGCCGAACGAGGTCAGCCAGCGGGGCAGGCGCCGCTGCTTTGGTGCAGTGGCCTGGGTTGCCGTGGTTGCGGACACGTCGAGTTCCTTTCGGAGAGGTAATGAGCGGGATCTGGCCGCCCGCGTCTCCGATGTGTCACAAACGAGTGCCTCACCGGAGGCGACTGCGCAACCGAACAGAATGACTATAGCAAAACATTCACATTCATTATGGTTACGATTACTTTTTGTGACGATTTGATGACGAGGATCACTCGCGTCACGCCCGACTACGCCACGACGTGGCCGCCCTGCACGACGGCCAAACGCGCATCCGGCTCCCAGAGCGCCGAGGGATCGGCGATCGGGTCGGCCGACAGCACGACCGCGTCGCCAAACGCGCCTGCACCCAGGTGCCCCAGCCGGGCATCGCCGATCAGGCGAGCGTTCACCTCGGTCATTGAGCGAAGCGCCTCGACCGCACCACCGGCTTCGACCTGAAGGCGCACACCGCAGAGCTGATCGTCTTCGAGGTCGCCCATCAAGTCGCTGCCGAAGCCGACCGAGACCCCGGCGGCGAGCGCGAGCTGAATCGCCTCCTGCCCCTTCGAGAGCACCTCGGTGTTCTTCGCGAGCGAGATCTCATTCAGCCCGATGTCGGCTCCGCGCCGATCCATCGCATCGTATGCCGCGAGCGTTGGTACCAAGAAAGTGCCAAGCTCTGCCATGCGGGCGGCGGTCGCCGAGTCGATCAGGTTGCCGTGTTCGATCGAACGCACACCGTTCTCGATGGAGTGGATCACGGCTTCAGAGGAGTAGGCGTGTGCGGCGACGTAGCTGCCGCGGCGCGTCGCCTCTTCGACTACCACGCGCACCTCTTCCGGCGAGTACTGCGGAATGCGCAGCGGGTCGGCGAGCGAGAACACACCGCCGGAGGTCATGATCTTGATGGCGTGCGCACCCGTGCGCAGGCGATCGCGCACGGCAACGCGCAGCGCGTCAACTCCGTCGACGACCTCGCACATGTGGCCGTGCGAGAAGCAGACGTCAACGTGCTGCGAACGAGGGTCTCCGTGGCCACCGGTCTGGCTGAGCGCCGGGCCGGTGAAGTGGTAGCGGGGCGAATCGAAGTGCCCGGCCTCGATCGAACGCGCGAGCCCAATGTCACCACCGGCGACATCGCGCACCGTCGTGAACCCGCGGTGCAGCGCCTTCTCGAGCCGCAGCGTGCCGTTAATCGCGGCATAGCTGAGCGGGCCACGCTCGTTCTCGAGCCCGTCCATGCTCGTTGCATAGGCGTGAAAGTGGGCGTCAATCAGGCCCGGGATCAGGTATTTCCCGGTCGCGTCGTAGCGCAGGCTGCCTGCCGCGGGCTGCTCGACAACCAAGCCGCCCGAGATGTGCACGTCGCGCTGTTCGAAGCTCTCGCCGTTCCAGACGTTTGCCCCGGTGATCGATACGGTTCCTGTTGTCATTACTCGTGACTCCTTACCTAGATCTTCTCTCCGCCGGGCAGCGTGCCCAGGCCATCGACCGCGGGAATCGCGGCGAGCAGACGCTGCGTGTACGCCTCCTGCGGGTCGTCCCACACCTGCTGCGAGGTGCCGTGCTCGACGATCTTACCCTTGTTCATGACCGCAACTTCGTCGGCGATGATGCGCACCACCGCGAGGTCGTGGCTGATGAAGAGCAGCGAGGCTCCGGCTTCAAGCGCCAGCTTGCGCATGAGACCGGCAACCCGTGCCTGCAGGCTTGCGTCAAGCGAGGCGATCGGCTCGTCGCCGATGAGCAGCTCTGGGCCAGAAGCTATCGCCCTGGCGATCGCGATCCGCTGCCGCTGGCCGCCCGAGAACTGGTGCGGAAAACGGTTCTGCACCTCGCTCGGCAGCTCGACCTCTTCGAGAAGCCCCGCGACGCTCCACGAGGTGCTCGCGGGGTTCGCGCGCAACCCGTCAGCGATCTGGCTGCCCACCGTGCGCCTGGGGTTCAGCGATGCGTACGGGTTCTGAAACACCATCTGAATGCGCATCAGTTCTTCGGGCCGACGGCGCATACCAAGTTTGCGAACGGGCGCACCCTTGAAGTGAATCTCGCCCCCCGACACCGGCTCAAGGCCGCACACCGCGCGGGCCAGCGTCGACTTGCCGCAGCCCGACTCACCGACGAGCCCGACGACGCGCGACTCGGCGACGTCGATGCTCACCTGATTCACCGCCGTCAGCGAGCCGCCGCCCGGCAGCTTGTAACGCACGCTGACGTCATTGATGGTCAACAGTGGGGCGCTCATGCGATCTCCTCCGTCTTCGCGGCCTCGACCGAGCCCTCAAGAAACGGCTCGTGGTTCGGCAGCGCTTCGACGAGCGCTCGCGTGTATTCGTGCTGTGGCCTTCGAAGCACCTCGTAGCGCGGCCCCTCTTCGACGATCTCACCGTGGCGCATCACCGAGATGCGTTCGGCAAGGCTCGACATCACGCCGAGGTCGTGGGTGATGAGCAGCACGGCGATCCCAAGTTCGTCGCACAGTTGCTTCAGCAGGCGCAGCACGCCCGCCTGCACGGTCACGTCAAGCGCGGTGGTCGGCTCGTCTGCGATGAGGATCTCGGGCTCGCAGATGATCGCGACAGCGATGGCGACGCGCTGCAGCTGACCACCCGAGAACTGGTGCGGATACTTCTTCAGCGCGGTCGCTGGGTCAGGCACCTTGACCAGCTCGAGAGTGGCGAGTGCTTTCGCCATCGCGTCGCGTTTGCTCATGCCCGTGTGCACGCGCAGGTGATCGGTAAGCTGCCTGCCAATCGTGAGCATTGGGTGCAGGCTTGCTGTCGGGTCTTGAAAGACCATGGCGATGCGAGCGCCGCGCAGACTGCCGTACTCACGCTCGCCGCAGCTGAGCAAGTTCTGAGCGTCGAACCGAATCTCGCCACCGGTAGTGGATCTCTCGGGCAAAAGCCCGAGGATCGCGAGACCTGTCATCGACTTGCCCGATCCCGATTCACCGGCGAGGCCGGTGATCTTGCCTGGCACCAGGTCGAGGTCGATACCGCGAATGATGGGCTTGCCGTTGATGTCAACGGTCAGCCCAGTGATCGTTAAGCCCTGTCGGTCTGCGGGTACGGCCGAAGCCACTGTTGCCTGTGATTCAGCCATCACATCGCCCTTCCCTGAACCGCGTCTTGCGTGTGCGGGTCAAGCGAATCGCGCAGCGAGTCGCCAATGAAGTTGAATGCCATGACCACCGTAAAGATGGCGAGGCCTGGAAACGCGGCGATCCACCACGACGAGAACTGCTCGACACCACCCGCCACCATCGCACCCCAGTCGGGTGCGGGCGGAACCGCACCGAGGCCGAGG
The DNA here is from genome assembly GCA_002336855.1 of Leucobacter sp. UBA1945. Lineage (GTDB taxonomy): Bacteria > Actinomycetota > Actinomycetes > Actinomycetales > Microbacteriaceae > Leucobacter. The sequence goes on from DDEV01000030.1 coordinate 20,344, forward strand.
AACGAAAGGCCGGAGAGCAAGAGGATCGCGGTGCCGACATCGAGCATCGCGAGCACGAAGACCGGCGAGAGCACGTTCGGCAGCACATCGCGGCGCAGCGAGGTGAACGCACCCGCACCGAGCAGTCGGCCAGCAACCACATACTCCTGCTGGCGTGCGCTCACCACGAGGGAGCGCGTCACACGTGCGTAGGCGGGCCAAGACACGATCAGCATCGCGATCACCGCGTTCGTCAGGTTCGGGCCCAGCGCCGCGGTGATGACCATCGCGAGAATGATCGTCGGAAACGCGAACACTAGGTCGGCAAGGCGCATGATGATCTCGTCGACCGCCTTACCGAAGTACCCGGCGATCGCCCCGAGCAAGCCGCCGACGACCATCGCGGTGGCGACAAGCCCGAGTGCGAGCGGCAGCGAGATCCTCGAACCATAAATGACGCGAGAAAGCACGTCGCGACCCACCTGATCGGTGCCGAACAGGTGCTCGGCGCTCGGGGGCTGCAATCGATCAAACGCCTGGGCGAGCGGATCAGCCGGGGCGATCATGGGCGCGAACGCCATGATGATGAGCCAGAACAGCACGATCGCACCGCCGGTGACGGCAAGCGGCGTGCGGAAGGCCGGCGGAAAGTTCAGGCGACGCTTGCGCTTCGTCTGCTGTGCAAGTATGTCGGTCATGAGACCCTCACTCTCGGGTCGATGGCACCGTACAACAGGTCGACCAAGAAGTTCAGACCGATGTAGACGATGCCGACCACCAGGCCAACGCCCATAATCGCAGGCAAATCGAGCCTGGTCGCTGCGGCATAGGAGTATTCGCCGATGCCGTGCCACGAGTAGACTTTCTCGACCAGCACCGTGCCGGAAAGCAGCGAGCCGAACGCGAGGCCGAGCACAGTAATGATGGGTACCAGCGCCGCGCGCAATACGTACCCAAAGGTCACGGTGCGGCGGGGCAGACCCTTTGCTTTGGCTGCCTTCACGTAGTCCATGTCGAGTACCTCGAGCACCGCCGACCGCGCGAAGCGAGTCAGCAGGCCGATTGTGTAGAGCGCGAGCACCGAGGCCGGCAGCACGAGGTGGTTCACCGCGTCCCAGAATGTGCTCCACTGGCCAGCGAGCAGCGAGTCGACGGTGTACATGCCGGTCACGTGCGGTGGCGGCATGGCCGCAGGATCGAGCCGACCGGAGCCGGGGAAGATCCCCAGCAGGAAGAAGAAGAGATAATACACGACGAGCGCGAGCCAGAAGGTGGGCCAGGACAGGCCGATGAGGCTCACCACTCGGATCACCTGGTCGGTGAACTTGCGGTGCCTGATCGCGGCCCAGAGGCCGAGCCCGATGCCGATCAGCGCCGAGAAGATGATCGCCGAAACGGCAAGCTCGATCGTGGCGGGGAACGCCTCAGCGAGCTCTTTCGCGACGGGCTGGCGCGTCTGTGTCGACGTTCCGAGGTCGCCCTGCACGAGGTTGCCGAGGTAGGTGACGTACTGCACCGGAAGTGGCTGGTCGAGGCCCTGATCGGCGCGGAACTTCGCAACGATCTCGGGGTTGGCTGCGGCTTGTTCGCCGAGCGCGGCCTGCACCGGATCAGACGGCACCAGGTTCGTCAGCGTGAACGTGACGAGGGTGACGCCGAACATGAGCAGCACGGTGAGGCCGAGACGCACCGCGACGTAGCGCACGAACGGTGGAAGCCCCCGCCGTGCGCTACGTTCGGTTGCGAGCCCGATGGCTCGCGTGGAATTGCTACTTGATGAGTGCAAGATCCACGGTCCAGACAGGGTTCGTCGAGACCGAGCTGATGCTCTTTGCAGTCACAACGTTCTGTGCGGGCTGCAGCACCGGAATGAACGGCCCGGTGGCGTTCTGCTGCTTCTGCCATGCCTCGAATGCCGCCGCGCGACCCTCATCGGTCGCTGCCTGAGCAGCGGCAGCAAGGTCGGTCGATGCGGGGTCTGCACCCGCAGCCCAGCCAGCACGCAGGCCGACGAGCTCACCCGGCGCGAACACCAGGTAGTTCGAGGGGTGCGGGAAGTCGGGGCCCCAGTACCAGAGACCGATGGTCTCGGTGCCATTTCGGTAGGCGTCGAGCTCGGTAGCTACAGGTGCGGGAGCGAGCGTCACGTTGATGCCGATCTCCTTCAACTGCGCCTGCACGCTTTCGGCGATGCTGCTGAACGACAGGCCCTGCACGGTGATGTCGTTCGGGAAGTTCAGGGTGATCTCTTCACCGTTGTAGCCCGAAGCCTTAAGAGCCGCCTCAGCAGCCTTCACGTCGCGCTGGTTGCCATCAGCCGCGTCGAGCGCGCCCACGAAGATCGAGGGGATCGGGCCGCCGGGGCGCACCGCGCCATCGCCCGCGAGGTCGACGATCTTGTCGTAGTCGATGCCCAGCTTGACCGCATTCAAGAAGTCGGGGTTGCTGGTGAAGGCGTTAACCTCAGCGTTCTGGTTGAGCAGCAGGAAGATCATGTACTGCGAAGCGCTGCTGATGATGTTGACATCGGCGCCAGCGAGCTCAGCCACCTGGTCGGGGTTCAGATCGAGTGCAATCTGCGACTCGCCCTTCTCGACGTTCAGCTTCTGGGTCGGGCCCTCGACGTTGCGCAGCACGACTCGGTCGTAAGCCGGCTTATCCCCCGTGTACTCGGGGTTCGCCGCGAAAACGACCTGCTTCGCAGCGTCGAACGACTCCAGCACGTACGGGCCGGAACCAGCCGACTCGCCGTTCAGGAAGGCCTCTGCGCCGTCGCTTTCATCGGTGGTGCCACCGTTGGCTTCGACGACCTCCTGGTTCACGACCGCGAGCGCGCCGTTGGGCAGGATGAAGGGAAGCTCGGGCTTCGGGGTTTCGCTGGTGAGCGTCAGGGTCGAGTCATCGACCTTCGCGACGGTGACGCCGTCGAGCAGGAACGAGGGGTTCCCCTTGACGCCCTGCAGTCGCTCGAGCGAGAACACTGCGTCGTCGACGGTGACGGGGCTGCCGTCAGAGAAGACCGACCCCTCCTTCATCGTCAGCGTCATCACCGTGTTGTCTTCGTTCATCTCGTAGCTTGCGAGACCGTCGATCGGCTGGGTGACGTCGTCGCCCTCGAAGGTGAGCAGCGTCTGGTAGAGCGCCTTTGCCACGATCTGGCCGGTCGTCTCGTACTGACGGTTGGGGTCTGCGGTCTTGAGGTCGAACGATGCGTCGACGACCAGCGTTTTGCCGCCCTCGGTGCTGCCCGAGTTGCTGCCGCTACCCGCGCAACCACTCAGCGCGAGGCCGGCTGCCGTGATGAGGCCGATCGCTGGGATCGCCTTCTTCCACGAAAGCTTCATTGGTTTCTCCTATGGTCAAGATTCCGCTTTCGAAATGAAGGCGAAAACAGATATCTGTTCATTGAAACTACGTCTTTTCAACGAGTTGTGTCAATTTGTCAAAGAAATGAATAAAACAGTCTTTCTTAACGGTGACAGTAAGAAAGAATGTCCAGAAGAACCCTTGTTCTTCCGTTGCAATATGGTATAGAACTTATGCACAGATCGGAACCCTCGCATGCAGCTCGATAGCACGCACATTCAGATGGTCGATCTGCTTCGCAAGAACGGCAGGCTATCGATTGCCGCTCTCGCGAAGCACCTCGACATCTCGCGATCCAACGCCTACCAACGCTATGAAGCGCTGGTGGAAGCCGGCGTGATCACCGGCTTTACCGCCACGCTCGACTTTCAGGCTGCGGGGGTCGGCGTTGCCGCCCTCGTGTTCGTGAACCTCGACCAGACCAGGTGGGAGGAGTTTCGCGCCCAGCTCGGCACGGTTGCCGAGCTTGAGTACTTCGCGGTCACCACGGGCCAGCACGACGGCATGCTGCTCGTGCGCGCACCGCATGTGGCCGCCATTCACCAGCTGGTCGCCTCGAACCTCGCCCGCTGGCCGAGCGTGCGCTCGACAGAAACCGTGTTTCTGATGGACGAGCAATGGGATCGCGTCGAAATCGCGCCGAGCCTCGCAAATGCCGAAAAGTCACGCGTCGAGTCGACACGAACCGACGGCATGACCCGGTTCATTCGAACCAGAGAATGAGACCCGGGCCGTCAAACGCCAGGCCCTGCCAAGAAAGCTGGCGCTAGACCGCAGCGCCAAACTGCTGCACCACATCCTCATGAATGTGCTGCACCCGCAGCTTGCCGTCGCCGCTTCGGGTGAGCACGGCCGAATTGCGCACGATCTCGGGTGAGATCTCTCGACCCTGCAGGTCTTGCGCATCGATGCGCAGCCACCAGGTCGCGACGACCACGCCGCCAAGCTCGCGGGCGGCGAATCGATCGGGAACAAGCGCGGTCTCGATCTGAGTCGGCGCATTCTCGCTGTCGACGCTCGGGCGCGCGGCACGCACGCGATTCAGCTCGTCCATACCGTCGATCAGATCTGGCGATGCCGAGTCGAACATGGTCAGGTTTGGCGCGAGCAGGGCGTCGATGGCGGCTCGATCCCCAGTCAGATAGCCGCCGTACATCGTCTCTACCAGTTCGCGGATCTCGACGGTCAGGGCAGTCTCGTGCTGATTCATATTGCCAGAGTATCCCCTGCCCCATCCGGACGCCACAACGCAGCTCACCCGCCAACGAGAGACACGTCAGCGGCGTCCTCGGCGTGAGCCCCGAGACGCTGCGCGTATGGCAGCGCCGCTACGACATTGACGCGGCGGTGAAGCCCGGCATCACCACTGACACGGCTGAGGATAACCGGCGTCTGCGCCGCGAGAACGCCGAGCTGAAGAAGGCCAACGAGGTTCTTAAAGCTGCGAGCGTGTTTTTCGCGAAGGAACCAGGCCGGCCACGAACGAAATGATCCAGTTCATCGACGAGCATCGTGATCGTTTCGGGGTCGAGTTCCTCTGCCGTACGCTCAGGACGGCAGTTCGTGGGTTTCTCACCTCGCGTGGTTACCGGGCAGCCAAGTCGCGGTCGACCTCGGTGAGACAGCTCCGTGACAAGTTGCTCGTGTCCGAGAAGAGCAAAATCGCTCCCAGAGCGACGAGCACCGTGACCCCGTGGTAATCATTGCGAGTTCCACAAAAGCGAAGCACAGGGCCAAACACTGCATCCAGAGCACCCCCTCCGTCACCAGATCTACGCTGTCGGGAATCGGGGCGACTTAGCCTCAGGTGCGCTGCGATCTCGCCCGTCACACCGCGTTTCATGGCTCGGAAGGAATCGCGGTTATGCTTTCGCCGATCGAGAGCCGAGGGAACTCGGATCCGGTCTCCGTCATCATTCTCGTAGCTTGTTTACCGAAACGAGACGGAGAGGTCGGCACTGGGTGGTACCGACCCGAACTAACAGGAGCTCGGGCCGATACAGTTCAACCTCTTCGAGTCGGTAGCACACTTGGTGCGGCTGGAGCGGCGCATCTGCGATTTCGCTGATGAACATCTTGTCGGTGTCACCGCATTCGATGCACTGCACCGCAGAAAACGCCACCTCCGCACCTTCCAGTCCTATCCTGCGCGAAGCGCTTCCGTGGCCGCAGTGTCGACCAAGAACTCATCAGTTACGATGACAAGGTAATCCTGCCTCGCAGCTTTGAACGACACGAAGCCGTTGCGCACATCGTGCGCAACCGCCGCGGGGTCGCGGTCGAAGGGGTTCCCGTAGCCGCCGCCACCACCGCTCGCGTTCACGAGCACGTCACCGTCGTCGAGCAAGTTGTAGCTGCCGCCCTGCACAACCTCGTTGGGCGTACCCGGGTTCAGGACAATCTGGTTTGGCTTCCCGGGCTTGCCACCCGCGATCGGCCATGGCTCTGTCTTGGTCTTGTAGACCAGGCAGATGCCAGTCGAAGGCGCGGTAAAGCGGTAAGTGCGGCTCACGCCCACACCGCCTCTGAACTCGCCCGCGCCGCCGGTGTCGGGGCGGTAGCCGTAGTGGTCGATGATCATAGACGACTTCGTCTCAAGCACCTCGACCGGGTTGTTACGGCAACCCGGCTCGGACAGATGCATGATGCCGTCTTCGCCGTCGTGGCTCGCCGTCCCACCAAAACCGACCGCCTCGTTCGTCGCCTCATGCCAGTACTCGCCGGTGCGCTTATAGCCAAGACCCATCATCGAGCAAACGTCGCCACCCGAGCAGGCAGGAATCAGCTCAGGCATGCCTTGAGAGAGCGCCTTGAGTATGACCTCTCCTGCGATCAGACCGGTCCATAGTGTGAACGTCGGCATCGGCGGGACCGCGTGCATGACAGAGCCCGGGACCGTGATCACTTTGAGCGGCGCGAAGTTGCCAGCGACGACTGGCGAATCCGGGGTGGTCAGCGACTTGAAGATGAGGCTTGAGAGCGCTTCGGTTTGGCCGCGAGGCACGTTAATCGGCCCCTCTACGTTCTCGGCGCTGCCAGTCCAGTCGACGATCATCTCAGCGTCGGTTACAGTGACAGTGCACTTCAGCTTGATCAGATCATCCTTGTTAATGCCGTCATCATCTACGAAGTCAACGGCACTCCAAGTACCCTTCGGCAACTTCGACAGGCCGATTCGAGCAAGACGCTCGCCGTGCTCGTTGATCGTCGCCATCGCTTCTTTCAGGGTATCGACGCCGTACTTCTCGGCGATCTCCTGCGTACGACGCACCCCCGAAACGCAGGCCGAGACCTGAGCCTGAATATCACCGATGGTCTTGTGGGGTGTACGGCTGTTGAATCTGACGATGTTAAAGACGTCTTCGTTGCGCTCCCCGCGGCGGTAGAGCTTCGATACAGGCAGCACCAGCCCCTCTTGTGAGGCGTTCGTCGAATCGAGTACGTAGCCGGGATCCTTCTGATTCAGATCGGTCAGGTGAACACGGCATGAGGCGAAGCCGATCAGCTCGTCACTTGTGTGAATCGGAGCGAACACTAGCGCATCGAGCGTGTGCGCACTCGACCAGTACGGGTAGTTCAGGATGAAAACGTCGCCAGGCTCCATCGCATCCGTGCCGATGAAGTCAATCGCGTGCTTGATGCCAGCATCGTTGCCGCGCGTGAATACAGCGATACCCGGAGCATCGGCCACGACATCGCCGTTTGCGTCATGCAGGCCAATGCCGTAGTCGTGAATCTCGTACACGACAGTGTTGTAGGCGGTGCGGCACAGGTTGCGCGCAACCTCTTCGGCCGCGGCGAGCAGGCCATGCCTGATGATCTCGGTGGTAATGGCATCGGCCACGTTATGCTCCCTTCTGAGCGTACTGAATTGCAATGATGAGTTCGCCGTACTCACCGACCGTGAGGCGATCGCCCTCGTGCAGCACTGTCGTTGCGGTGTGCTCTGTGACGACGGCCGGACCCTCCAAAATGTCGCCCGCGAAGAGATCCTCGCGCGCCACCAGTGCATACGAGGCGGTGGTGTCGGAATCGAGCACCACAGTGCGCTGCCGGGCCTTTAACGTCTCTGCTTCGGGCCTGAGGGCAGCCTTCGGTAAATCCGGCTTATCAACGATGCCCACCGCGTTCAGGCGCAGCGTGGTCGTTTCGATCGGATCGTCCATCGTATGACCGTACTGGCGCAAATGCAGCAGATCGAACTCTTCGCGAATTGCGGCTCGCGGGTCCTTTGAGCCGCTCGGATACTCGACGGTGACGGCGTGTTCCTGCCCTTGATAACGCACTGAGACAACACGGTGAAATTCGTGCCGTTCGGTCCCGAAGCCCTCTTCGACAAGTGTCGCAGCTGCCTCGTGCTCCATCTCTTCGAAAAGCTCGCTTGTCTCTGCCGGGTCAAGGTCGTCGAGCAGCTGAATGCTGGTGCGCGAGTAGTCGTGCTGCACATCAGCCATCAGCATGCCGAGCGCTGAGAATGCGCCCTGCCCCGGGGGCACGATGACCTCGGGAATTCCGAGCTCGCGGGCAACGTCAACAGCGACGAGCCCACCGCCGCCGCCGAACGAGAGCAGCGCGAAGTCCTTCGGATCGTGGCCCAGTTCGATGGTAATTGCACGAACAGCGCCGACAATCTTCGTGTTCGAGATCTGTACGATGCCACGCGCGAGCGCGGTTTCGGAGAGGCCGAGCTCCGCCGCGATCGATCTCAACGAGTCGAGGGACTTCTCGCGGTCGAGAGCGAGTTCCCCGCCCAGAGGCGTGTCGGCTCCCAGGTAACCAATGGCAAGGGCAGCGTCGGTGAAGGTCGGTTCGGTGCCGCCGCGCCCGTAGGCCGCGGGGCCGGGCATCGCGCCTGCACTCTTCGGCCCGACCTGCAAAGCACCCGCATCGTCGAGGTAGGCGAGCGAGCCTCCGCCGGCACCGATGGTGTGAATGTACAGCGACGGGGTGTTGATAGGCAGCCCCTCGAACTCGGCGCCATGGTAGAGCACCGGATGTCCGTTCTGCACGAGCGAGGCATCAAGGCTCGTGCCGCCCATGTCAATCGTGATGAGGTTCGGTCGGCCAGTCAGCTTAGAGAAAGCAGCGGCCCCCACCACTCCGCCCGCGGGGCCGGAGAGAATCAGGTTCACGGGCTGCTCACGAGCTGCCGTCGCCGTCATCGCGCCGCCACCGGAGCGGGACATGAGAAATCGCCCGTCGAAGCCGCGGTCTGCAAGCTTGCCCTCGAGCGCAGTCAGATAAGTGCGCATAATAGGTTTGATATATGCGTCGAGCACCGCAGTGCTCGTGCGCTCGTATTCACGATATTCTCGAGACAATTCGTGTGACAGCGTCACCTCGACCCCCGGGGCCTCCTCTTCGAGGATCTCGCGCATGCGCAACTCATGGCCAGGGTTGGCGTACGCGTGCAAGAATGCAACTGCGACGGCTGCGTAGCCGCGCTTCGCTATCTCGCGCGCAACCGCACGCCCATCCTCGTCATCGAAGGGCGTCGCAACAGTACCATCGTAGTAGCTGCGTTCGGTTACCTCGAAGGTGTCATACCGTTCGAGTAGAGCTGCGGGCTTCTGATATTTGATGTCGTACATCACCTTACGGTCGGTCCGTCCCAACAGATAGACGTCGCGAAAGCCACGCGTAGCGATCGTCGCGATATTCGCGCCGGTTCGAGTGAGCAGCGAGTTCAGGCCGAGTGTGCTGCCATGGTTGAAGGTCTCGACGAGCATGGGCTCGGCCTCGGCTTTGTCGAATGCTGCGAGCACACCGGCAGTGGGTTCGGAGGGTGTGGTTGGCACCTTTTCGAAGCGAAGTTCGCCGGTGTCAGGCACGAGCTTGACGACATCGGTAAAAGTTCCGCCGACATCAATTGCGACGCGAACGTGGTCAGTCATGAGAAGTAGTCTTTCTGCTAGTGATTTGGGGTACGTCGACCATCGCTTCGCCGCGAGGTGCGACGGGCGAAAGCGAGATGGGTGATTTTGGGCGTGAGCCGTGCTGGCGCTAGCGCTTATTGCCTCTGCCAGCGGCGGCAAGCGCAACCGCGGCGATGATGATGATGCCTGTCACCATATCTTTCAGCTGCGGGTTCAGGTTCAGCAGATCGAAGCCGTTACCTATGAGGGCCATCAGAAGCACACCTGCGAGAGAACGCCAGACTGCGCCAACGCCGCCGTAAATGCTTGTGCCGCCAAGGATCACAGCTGCGATCGCCCCGAGTTCGAGCCCCTGACCTGCAAGCGGCTGGCCCGAAGCGATCCTCGAAACCCCCACTGCGGCCGCGATACCAGCGGCTAGACCACTGAGCGTGAAGACGATGACGCGAATCTTGTCAACCTTGATACCTGATAGCTCGGCGGCCTCGGCATTGCCACCGACCGCGTACACGTGACGGCCGAAGACCGTGCGTGAGAGCAACAGCCAAAACACCGCCACAACGATCAGCATAAGGAACACGGCCACGAAGATCCCGCCGATGCGGTTGCGACCGAGCCAAGTAAAGCCCTCGGTCGTGACTGTGATCAGGCTGCCTCCCGTAATAAGCACCGCAATGGTGGTGAAGATCATCGACGATGCGAGTGTGGCGAGGAACGAGTGGATACGTAGTTTTGTGATGACGACACCGTTGAAGGCTCCGAGCACGATGCCGACGATTGGGGCCGCGAGCAGGGCGAGCCAGACATTTCCGAAGGTAACGGCAAGCCATGCCGCAACCACGCCGGCGACACCGAAGATCGCACCCGTCGAGAGGTCGAAGTTGCCCGAGATGATCACGAAGGTGCTGGCCGCGGCGATGATTAGAAGAGGTGCATTCTGGTTCAGAATGTTAACAATGTTGCCGAAGGTAAAGAAGGAAGGAGAGAGGATCGCCAGGGCGATGATGACGGCGCATAACAGGATGAGCACCGCATATTCGATGGCGTACTCCTGCAGTGAAAATCGCTTGCGCTCCTTGATCTTTGTGAAAGCGGTATTCGGTGCCTCGCTCATGCGGCTGACTCCTGTTCGGGTAAAACGTTAAACAATTGGTAGAGCACCTGCTCGACGGTGGTGTGCTCTGGCACAACCTCGCCGATCGTGCGCCCGTCTGAGACGAGGTATGCCCGGTTTGCGAGTTCCATGATCTCTTCGTGCTCCGAAGAGATGAGAAGCACCCCGAGTCCCTCGCTTGCAAGCCTCGTGATGAGTTCGTAGATCGTACGCTTCGCGCCGACGTCTACTCCTCGTGTGGGCTCGTCGAAGATGATGAGCTTCGGCCGCGCTGCGAGAGCTTTGGCAAGCATCGCCTTCTGTTGATTGCCGCCAGAGAACCACCCGACCGGAAGTTCGACGTTGAGGGGCCGCATCCCGAGAACAGAGGCGTACTCGTTCGCGATGTGCTTCTCCGCTCTACCTGTGATCCACCCGATCTTTTGCCTCGCGCCGAGACTCGCGAGTGCGATGTTCTCACGCACCGAACGTTGCAGCACAAGACCATCGTGGTGCCGATCCTCTGAGACGAGCATGAGGCCCGCATCGATGGAACGCTTCGCATCATGGCCTGTCCATGATTGGCCGTCGAACTCGATAGATCCGCCGCTCGGGCGGTCCACTCCGAATATCGCACGGACACTCTCAGTGCGGCCGCTTCCGACAAGTCCGAGTAGCCCTACGATCTCACCGGGACGCACCTCGAACGAGACATCTTCGACGCCGGTCTGCGTCTGCAGCTGTTTTACTCTGAGAAGTGGTTCGACGGACTGATCGACATCGGTCACTCGGTCGGGGAAGGCTTGTTCCATCTCGCGACCAAGCATCGCCGAGACTAACTGGTGCTTGGTTACCGCTGCTGTTTCGACCGTGGTGACCAAGCGGCCATCACGCATGACGCTGATACGGTCGGCGACATCCAGCACGGAATCGAGAAAGTGTGAAACATAGATGACGCAGCACCCGCGGTCACGCAGCTTACGCATCAAATCTTCGAGCTGCCTCATCTCTTTTCCGGTGAGTGAAGAGGTAGGCTCATCCATTACGATTACTCGCGCGTTTCGGGCGAGTGATCTCAGGATCTCAACTTTCTGCTGATCGGCGATACGAAGGTCGCGAACTTTCGCCTGAGGGTCTAACCCGAACCCAACTTCTCTATCGAGTTTGAGTAGACGCTCACTAAGATTGTTGCGCTCGAAGCCAAAACGCTTCTGCTCAGCTCCGAGAAAAACGTTTTGCGCCACCGTAAGATCAGGCACAAGCGCAAGCTCTTGCGCAATCATGGCGACACCTCGCCGCTGAGCAATACCTGGGTTCCAGCGATCGACTGGCATACCATCGACGACAAGCTCACCTGTGTCCGCAGAGTAGACTCCGGCAATTACTTTCCCGAGCGTCGACTTTCCTGCGCCATTCTCGCCGACGAAGGCGTGGATCTCACCGCTACATACCTCGAGTGTGACGCTGTCGAGAGCCTGAGTAGCGCCGAACCGTTTTGCGACACCGCGCAGTTCGACGAGAACGTTTCCCGTTTTTGCCTGGGTCATGAACTTAGCCGTTCCACTCGGCTACGAAGCCGGAACCTTCGATATCAGCTTTGGTGGCGACCGGACTAATATCGACAAGCGAGTGGGCGTCAATGGCCTCTTGCACCGCCTCGCCACGAACAGCATTCACTGCCTGCTCAAGCGCCGCACGTCCCATCGTTACTGGAAAGCTCAGGTAGTCATTCGTCCACTTTCCATCGAGAACCGCCTGCACGGCCTCTTTGGTGCCACCTCCGCCGGTCAAGAAGATGGAAGAGGGGTCAATCCCAGCGTTCTCGAGCGCAATCTGTGCGCCCATAGTCTGCTGATCGGCGCTGCTCAGAATGCCGTTGATGTCTCTGCTCGCCTGCAGCAAATTCGAAACCGCGGTAAGCGAGGCGTCGCGATCATACGAACCCTCGAGCGTGCCGACGACCTGTATGTTCTTGTGCGGATCGAGCACCTCGTGCCACGCGTTCAGACGCTCAATGTCGAGCGGAGAATTCAAGAGGCCCGCGAGCAGCCCGATCTTGCAGGGGTCAATGTCTGCGCAGTATTCGACTACCGCTTCAGCCTGCAACTTCGCACCGATCTCGGGCGCTGTTGCGACGGTGGAAACGACCCCTTCTACCTGCGGGGTCATTTTATTGATGTCTGGGCCAATCGGATTGAGCACTGAGACCACGGGGGTCTCGCTTGCGAGCGGGAACGCTGCGCTCAGCGCCGGACCGTCATGGGGCACGACGACAATTGCGTCAGTCTGGCCCAATTGAGCCGCATTCTGCAACTGGGAGAGCTGGGTGTTCGCGTCGAACTGACCGTCCTGAATCTTGGTCTCGATCGTGATGCCAAGTTCTTTCGAGAGTTCCTCAGCACGTTGCTCAATGCCCTCGTAGACGGCCTGGTTGTAGCCATTTTGCGACGATGCCGCGAGGAATACCACGGAGATCGAATCCCCCGCGGAACCGTCGCTAGCGCACGATGCGAGGCTGAGACCGAGCGCAAGAGCGCCGGCGCTGGCGATCATCCGCGATGTCTTATTCGTAATCATTTGGTTCTTCCTTTCAGAGAAGAAATAGTGGAAGTTCGGTATGTGCTTCGTCGTGAGCGCTACTTGGTGACGCTATGGTCGATGCGAAAGATCTTGCCAATCCCGACCTCGGCGCCCTCGAGAAGCGCCTCAAGCTCGGGGGCCATACGGCCGCGATTTGGGTGGTCGATCCATTCCTGATAAGCAGCGCCATCCGGCCAAACTGCGGTGACGAGCACTTCTCCCGAACCGTCGGTCGCCACCGATATCTCCGATGCCAGCGCGCGGGTGAGATCGAGTGATTCCTGAAGAATCTGCTCAGCACGATACAACTGGACAATGCTCTCTGCCTGTGCCTCGCTCGTCGAACGAAGGGTGAGTACTGTGCGGATCATTTCTTGTGTCACTCCCTTGTGTTGTTGGCTTCAAAATCTCGCTAAGCCGCCGTTGGCAAAATCTATCTCGGGCAAAATGAAAGAGAATGTGCTTTCTGCATATTCTCAGCAATGGAAATAGTGCAATTTAGCGAATCGAGTGGCAGGCTTTACATACAGAATTCCTTACAGAGCAACGAAGCAAAGATAGGGTGGCAGCTTTGCAACTTGGTGTGAGCGTCTCGCAGAGAGAAATCGTCGCCGTACACATTCACCAGGATGGTGACGTAAGGCAGTTTCGGGAACCCGTTCGTGGCAGTTCGATCCCTGGGGCGGTTGCGAGCATGTTTTCAAGAGTTCATTCGCTTCTCGAGGAGCTGGCCACAGGCGTCAGTTCCGTGACCTTCGACGTCAGCGAGACCCTCGGCTATGACGACCCGCCGACAGTTGTTGCAGTGCGGCTTTTACCGCGCCCGCCTATCGACTCATGGAATAGTTCCGAGCAGGGCTGGGCCGAGCTCGGGCAGCCACGCATCGTGTATGCCGGTGGCGGACATACCGCGTTAGGCGAAGAGCTCGCACCTCTTGATCTCGATACCCTGACCCGCCTGATCGATAACGCCGATCGGAATGTGCGGTATGTGGTAACCAGCGTCGGCTCACTCGTACACCCAGGGCACGAGATAGCCGCAGAACGTCTGCTTTCTGGTCACCTGCACACGCTTGCGGTTGAGGGTAGCCATGCGTTTCACAGCAGTTCGTTCGCTGTTCGCGAGAGAACTGCTCTCGCGAACCAAGCGTTACTCCCGAAGGCCGAAGCTCTTGGAACTGAGCTGGCGCTTGTATCTGGTCAAGTGTTTCCCAAGGCGCGACTCTATGTAGCCACAAGTGATGGTGGCAAAGTTCCACTCTCTCGCCTCGCGGTAGCTCCGGTGCACTCTTTGCTTTCAGGCCATGCGGCGGAACTAATCGGGGCAGCGGCGCTTTGCAATAAAGATGAGGGACAAATCGTTATTGCACAAGCAGAGAGTCTCTACACTGGCGAAATGCTAAATGGAGTGCCCGCAGTCATTCCGTACGCCCCCGTTTCTCCGGTCGGAAGGCTGGCAACTCAAACTGCGAATATTCGTCCGGTGAACCCTCAAGCACTTGCGGGCAGAATGCAAGGCCCGGCATGGTCTCAATCCCCACCTGCACTCGTGTTGGAAGAGGGAGCCGTTCTGCCCGACACACTACGGGCCCTTGCCCGCCAGTCCACCCCGATCCATCTGAGGACGCTTGGCGCAGCCTGCGCGTCTCACACCGAGTGGGTTAACCGTTTCATCCGCATTGCGAATGCGGATGAAATGCAGGCACAGCTCGCCGAGGGAGAGACACGGGTACACGCCCGGCTCGTCGCTGCAGGCGCAAGCCCCTCGCAGACCCGCATCGTTGAGTCCCGCCTAGCAGCTACCGCCTACGAAACGCCGAACGTGGTGGCTGTTCGAGTGCGCGGTGTCGCAGGCGTTCGACCTGCGCTGCGTGATGTGGTGGTGGATTCATGAGATTGAGCGAACAGGACATTCGTGACATTTGTGCAGGCGCTCTTTTTCTCGCTTGCTCCGTCGACCCTATCTGGTGCATTGAGCAAGCTGATCGCACGACGCAATACATGGGCGCCAACCGCACTTCTGCCGAACTCGTGCAAGCGACCGACCTCAATCATGAGGACCTCGTAGTGACGATTGGTTTCGTTAACAACGGCTTGCCACTCTCTGATTTGCGGCCAGCCGGGGACGAATTCTTGCGTAGCCTTGAAGTACTAGAAAGAGAGTTGGGCCGGCCGGCAAGGGGCCTCCTTCCACTGGCGGGTGCAAACGTAAACTCCCTAGTACCGATGCTCGCGGGAATGCAATTGGGCATTCCCGTTGTCGACGCGGATCCTCAGGGCAGGGTCTTTCCGCTACTACATCAAACGGTGTTCACACTGAGCGGTCTCGCGGCTGGTCCGGTCGCTGCAACCGGACCAGTAGGCGAATCAGCGCTCATTCACGTCACCGAGCCACACCGAGCCGAACGGCTGGTACGATCTCTCGCGGCGGAATTTGGCGGCTGGTCGGCAACTGCGCTGTACCCGATGTCTGCTGCGCAAGTTCAACAGCACGCCCTGCTCGGAAGCGTCTCTCGCCTCTTGCGAATCGGCAAGATCTTGAATTCCGACGACGCTACCTCGGCAAAGCACGACTCGCTCAGACAGATAGCGGGCGTGCGAAAGATCATACGTGCGCGCGTGCTGGACGTCGCTGGGCTTTCACGCCCCTCCCCGCCGGGCCAGCCTGATCGACCTTCGAGCGTGGTGCTCATCGACGAGGACCACGGACACATCGTACAACTCGAAATCCAGAACGAGCTACTCATGGTGCTCGTTGACGGGGTGATCGAGTCTGTCATGCCAGATATCATCACGATGCTCAATCCAGAGGATGCAAGCGTGGCGAGTTTCGAGGATCTCTGGGTCGGCAACATGCTCGACATCGTGATTCTTGCCGGGGCAGACCGCTGGTACACGCCAGAGGGCCTCAGATTGGCAGTGCCCGAGGAGAACAATATGCTCCTTCGGGGGCGCTGGCGAGGGAATAACAAATGAGTCGTTTGAATGTCGCAGCAAGCCTGAGCGAGCTTGCGGGTTCCTTGGCACCCGGGGACCTCACACCGTTGCACACCGCCGCAGAGCTCGACACTGTGCGCGAGCTGGTCGTTATCACGGATATCGAAGAGATCACCGCCGTTGGGCCAGACACGCTCATCCTACTTGCCGAAGGCGTCGCTCGCGGCGGATGGGTGATCTCGGCAGCGCTGCGGTACGCATGGGAACGACGAGCGTGCGCTCTCGTAGTACCCGAGCAGGCCTTCACCGACGCAGTGATCGAGCTAGCCAAACAGCTCTCCGTGTCCCTGTTCACCAGCGGGCGGCAGATCATCCCACTCTCAATTGACCTCGCGGTAGGCATAGGCATGGCGCGCGCGCGGGCGGCCTCAAAAGTTCGAGCTTTTGCAGAGGCCGCTTCAAGCATCGAAGACCTCGATGGCGTACTTCAGCTAATCATCTCGCAGCTCGAGGCGGGCTCGCTGCATCTCGAGACAGGTAGCTCGATCGCGTCAACTGTTGTAGCGAAGCAGGGCAAGGGCGACAGAACGCCTGACAACTTGGTGCCTGTGACCGTGCCGGTCTCGCCGGTCAAGGCGAGTCTCGACCGACTGGTCGCCTCCGTGCTGCCCCACGAGCGAGAGCAAGCAGAACAGTTGCTCATGGCCGCAGCACCCACTGTCCGAGCGATCCTCGCCGACACGAGACTCTCTTCCCTTCGCGCTTCGCTCCCGCTTATCTCGGCAGTCACCCTCACGGCCGTGTCACCGCAACACGAACTCGACGAACCTCAAATGCGCCCGTCCTCAGGAATCGGCTGGCCATTGAAAGGTAGCTACCGCGCAATCTGCCTGATCGGGAAAGACATCGAACGACTCGCGAGCACAGTGCAAGGCAGCTGGATCAATGCGTTCGGAGATATCCCACTCGCCATGTTCGAAGAAGGCTGGTTCGCTATTCTGCAGGCACCGCAGCAAAAGAACCGAAAACACGCAGACGAGTGGGTGACCACCCGTCTCCAGAAGCTCGCCGCTCTCGGCCTGAGGGTCGGAGTATCGCAGGCGCACGAGGGGGAGCAACACTCGGCCGCTTCGGTGCGCGAAGCCTGGCTCGCGGCCCGTGTAGCCACAGGTAGCCCTGCAGTGCTCAGTTTCAATGCGATCGAAGATGCGTTGCTGCCCCGTCTCATGCCCGAGTCTCTCGCAGCTCAGTTACTCTCTTCCCTCTATCCGGAGTTCGCAAACGATGCTTCCGCCCACGATCTCTCCAGAACCGTCCGCACCTATTTCGACTGCCAGGGTTCTATCACCGTAGCCGCAGCAAAGCTGGGCGTGCATCGAAATACGCTACAGCAACGTTTGCGCCGGGCGTCGGAGTTAGGGTTGCCGCTTGACGACCCGGGCCGGACGCTGGCACTGCACTTACTGTTGGCAGCTGTAGCCGAGACCAAGCCAACCTAAGACATTTTCCGGCAAGTATTTATTCACGCCCATTTCGCTGAAGTTATGCGTAAAAACCGTCGACGTTCACGCATTTGCACACTTCCATTCGGCGAGAACATGCAAGATGCAGCAAGCCCTATTTGAAGTCAAGCTAAATTTATCGAACGCGGCTCACCGAGTCGCGCATCACACAAAGAAGTGCACTGCAGCGAGGACACATGACGAAAATACTTTGGATCAACCCTCTTGGCACACAAGAGTTCGACGCGCCAATATCAGAGGCGCTCGCTCATGAGAGCGACGCGCAGATCGACATAGCGTCGCTAAGTCCGGGGCCAGTAAATCTAGACCCCAATTCTTCGGCAACCGTAATGGGGCACGAAACTCTACGCGTTATTCGGTGGGCAGAACAAGAGGGCTACGATGCCGCGGTGATCAGCTGCTTCTACGACCCCTATCTACGCGCCGCGCGCGAAATCACGAACCGACTCGTGGTGGTCGCCCCCGCCGAGTCGTCGTTGCGCATCGCTTCAACGCTCGGCGACAGCTACTCCATTCTCGTCGGAAGCCGTAAGAACATTCCAGAAATGCACGAGAACGTAGTTCGGTATGGCCATGAGAACAAACTGGCATCATTTCGAACACTCGATATCTCTGTCAATGATTACCAATCGAACCTTAACTTCACGACAAAACGCATACGCGAAGAGGCTCGCGCCGCTGTCGAGCAGGATCGAGCTGATGTCGTCGTGCTCGGTTGCACGGCACAGTTCGGGGTTTATCGAGAGATTCAGCAGGAACTCGAGGTGCCGGTGATCGACTCGGCCGTGGCTGCGCTTCTCTACGCAGAAATGCTTGTGTCCGCGAGAGATCGACACTCTTGGTCTGTCAGCGAGGCGAGCGGCTACCGAGCACCCGATCGAGCAGATCTCGATCGGTGGATCCCCGCACAAAAACCGGCCCACTTGATCACTCGAAAGACAGGAAACTAAGACATGAAAAGGCCCGCTTTGACATTCGCCGCCATTACGGCAACCACACTACTGCTCGCCGGATGCGCGAGCGGTGAGACTGCGAGCAATTCCGACGGATCTGGCGATTCGAAGAACGTTGCTGTGCTTCTCGCCTCGACACAGAACTCTTACAATCAGGCGGTACTCTCCGGGGTTGAAGCAGCCGCAAAAGAAGCTGGCGTGAGCATTAAGGTCTTTGACGGTCAGTTCGACCCGAATACGCAGCTCTCTCAGCTCGAGAACCTACAGGCCAGCCAGTTCGACGGGGTGTTGATCCTGCCGAACGATGGAGTGAGCCTAGCCTCGGCATTTCCGCTCGCACACGATCTCCCGGTAGTCACGATCACCAATCCGATCGGCCCAGACATTCTCGAGATGACGCCGCAGACCGACGGAGTCATCTCAACTGTCGGCATTTCCCCGGAGAAAATCGGCAAGACTCAAGCCGAGGATGTCGTCAAATATTGCGAGGATCGCGACCCCTGCAAGGTATTGCAGATCGCAGGATTCACAACGGCTCCGCTCGATGTTGCCGTGATGGCCGCATATGAAGAGGTGCTAAGTTCGCATAAAAACATCCAAGTAGTCGCCACTGTCGAGGGCGGCTACGACCGCGATCAGTCCCTGACCGCAGTCACGAACGCTTTGCAGGCGAACCCAGATATTGACGCGTTCCTCTCTATCGCAGATCAGCAAACCTCAGGCATTGAGGTCGCGCTTGATGCGGCGGGCATTGACCCCTCGACCCGCTACCTCACTGGCACCGGAGGTACCGACGAGGCGATAGAGGGTATTCGATCAGGCGCCTGGAAGAGCACGTATGCAGCGTTCCCTGTTCAGCGCGGCGCAGCGGCACTCACGCAAATACTCAACGCGTTGAACGGTGAACCTGTCGAAGCAGTCGTCGATGCAGACACGCTCGGGGATGTTCCTGCGTGGATCACCAGCGACGTACTCAAGGCAAATCCAGAATTCAAGAGCGACTGGAAGGGTTGATCATTTTCAGAAAGGTATGCGCTTCGAACCAAGGCTGAGGCTCGTCGACTGCTATACCCCAGGTGATGTCGAGGAGGTGTCTGCCTCAGGTGTTGCTGATCCGCCCGCCGTCTTCGGGCTCGAGAAGCTCAACCACCTGCGGCAACACCGAGACTTACTGCACACGGCGCTACTGCTCGACCCGAGGGGTTCAGCAGCGGCGCCGTGTGCTACTGAATTGCGGATGAGGCGTGGATTAGCAGACCCGCAAGGGCATGGTTTCAAACACCGACCTCGTCGGTCATTGGCACACCGCCGGCGACATCTAGCTCGATTTCAGCGCCGGAAACCTCTCCTAACTCAAAGCTCACTCATCTCACGCGAGATGGGCTCCCCTTTCTGCACAACGCATGCTAGGCTGTGCAATGTCACACATTATCAATGACGATCCTGTCTTCCGACAGACCGAACACCCTGCTGCCGAGAAGACAGCACATACCGAAAGGACCACCAAATGACTGAGAAGAAGCCCTGGCACGGCGTCATCGTAGCCACCGCACTCCCCTTCAATGACGACCTCTCGGTCGACTACGATTCGTTCGCGAAGCACGTTGCGTGGCTCGCAGACAACGGCTGCGACGGCGTAGCCCCCAACGGCTCGCTCGGCGAGTACCAGAACCTCAGCGACGTCGAGCGCGCCAAGGTTATCGAAGTTGCCTGCGAGGCAGCTCCCGCAGGCTTCAACGTCATGGCAGGCGTCGGCGCCTACGGTGCACGTCAGTCGGCACACTGGGCCG
The DNA here is from genome assembly GCA_002336855.1 of Leucobacter sp. UBA1945. Taxonomy (GTDB): domain Bacteria; phylum Actinomycetota; class Actinomycetes; order Actinomycetales; family Microbacteriaceae; genus Leucobacter. The sequence continues at coordinate 40,441 of DDEV01000030.1, forward strand.
AGCAGGCTGCGAACGCTGGCGCAACGAGCGTCATGCTGCTGCCCCCGAACATTCACCGCTCGAACCACGAGCAGGTCAAGCACCACTACGCGACCGTCGCCTCGGTGGGCCTGCCGGTCGTCGGCTACAACAACCCGATCGACACCAAGGTCGACCTGGTTCCCGAGCTGATCGCTGACATCTTCAACGCCGGCAACATGGTCGGTGTCAAGGAGTTCTCGGGTGATCCTCGTCGTATCTACGAGATCAAGGAACTCGTTCCTGACATCGACATTCTCATCGGCACCGACGACACCGTGCTCGAGGTCGGCCTCGCCGGCGCTGTGGGCTGGGTTTCGGGCTACCCCAACTGCATCCCCCAGAGCTGCATCGAGCTGTTCAACCTCTGCACCTCGGGCAACGTGCAAGACCTCGTGCGCGCGCAGGAGATCTACCGCGACCTGCACTCGCTGCTGCGCTGGGATTCGAAGACCGAGTTCGTCGAGGCAATCAAGATCTCGATGGACGTGCTCGGCCTCAAGGGCGGCGCGTGCCGCCCGCCGCGCAACGGCCTGCCCCAGGCGACCGTTGAGCGTATCATCGCAGATACGAACGCTGCCATCGCTAAGGGTTACGGCAAGTAAGTAGCGATTCGAAAAGGATCGGGGATCGGGCTCGCACCCGATCCCCCTTCCCGTTTCACATTCAGCAGTTCAGGGTTTCAGAAGGGCCGCACATGCGCACCAAACGCGTCTTTCACGCAGTCGACTCACACACAGAGGGCATGCCTACCAGGGTGATCACCGGTGGCGTCGGCGTGCTTCCGGGCAACACGATGGCCGAGCGCCGCACCTGGTTCATGGAGAACTCAGACGAACTGCGCGAGTTGCTCATGTTCGAGCCCCGCGGTCACGCGTCGATGAGCGGCGCCATTCTGCAACCGCCCACCCGTCCCGATTGCGACTGGGGCGTGCTCTACATCGAGGTCTCAGGCTGCCTGCCTATGTGCGGCCACGGCACCATCGGCGTCGCAACGGTGCTCGTCGAGACCGGCATGGTCGAGGTCACCGAACCCGTCACCACCATTCGCCTCGACACCCCCGCCGGCCTCGTGATCGCCGAGGTGGCGGTCACAGATGGTCACGCCGACAGCGTCACCATCACCAACGTGCCGAGCTTCTCGGTGCGCCTCGACGCAGAGGTCGAGGTGCCAGGCTTTGGCTCGGTCGCTTACGACCTCGCGTTCGGCGGCAATTTTTACGCGGTCGTCGATCTCGAGAGCCTCGGTATTGAGTGGCGCGAGGATCGCTCGAACAAAGACGAGCTCATCCGTGCGGGCCTCGCGATCATGGACGCGATCAACGAGGCAGACGAGCCGGTGCACCCCGAGCGCGATGATATTCGTTCTTGCCACCACGTCTACCTGAAGGCTCCAGGCTCGACCGCCCAGGAGTCGCAGCACGCCATGGCGATCTACCCTGGCTGGTTCGACCGCAGCCCCTGCGGCACCGGCACCTCGGCCCGCATGGCGCAACTGGCCGCCAAGGGCAAACTGGCGGTGGGCGATGAATTCACCCATGAATCCATCATCGGCAGCCTGTTCAAGGGCCGGGTCGAGGCGGCGACCACTGTCGCGGGGCGCCCCGCCATCATCCCCTCGGTCGCGGGTTGGGCGCGGATGACCGGCTATAACACCATCTTCATCGACGACCGCGACCCCTTTGCCCATGGCTTCGTCGTGCGCTGAGCTGCGCGTCAACACTTGCCACTGCGGCGGCCCTGAGGCTCTATCAACGGGCACTGTTCGCGGAGGTGACCCATGGATAAATTCGAGGCTATCGAAGCCGAAGTCGCCCGCATCGGCGATATCGCGCCCGCAGGATATTTCCTGGCCCTGCGCATTCG